>JAAAOI010000125.1 GCA_009908945.1 Bacteroidota bacterium | reverse complement strand
TTGACGCGGTTAAAGAACGATTTGCGCGTCTCGCGCGTCTCCGGCGCCGGTTCAAACTCCGGTGCGTCAGCCCAAGTATTGAGTGTAGCGCGCTGCTCAGCTGTGAGCTCCTGCGGGGTCCACACATGAATGCGCACCAGCTGATCGCCGCTGCGCTGGCTGTTAAGTTCGGGCAGCCCCCGGTTGCGCATGCGCAGGACCTTGCCGCCCTGTGTGCCGGGGTCTACCTCCAGCGTAGCCGTGCCTTCCAGGGTGGGCACGTCAACCTCCGTGCCCAGGGCAGCTTCAGGGATCGAGATATGGTGATCGTAATAGATATCCAGCCCCTCCCGCACAAAGTGGTCGTGGGGCCGCTCCTCGATCTCCACGCGGAGGGCGCCCGCCGGTCCGCCCCGCAGGCCAGCGTTGCCTGCCCCGCGCATCGACAGGTAGTTGCCTTCCATCGCGCCCGCCGGCACGGGAATCGTGATCGTCTCCTCACCCCGCCGGCGTCCTTCGCCTCGGCACTGCGGGCACGGGTCTTCAATGACGCGCCCTTCGCCCTGACAGTTGGGGCAGGGCTGCACGTTTACGAACTGGCCGAAGACGCTCCGCGAGACCTGCCGCAGTTCGCCTCGCCCCTCGCACGTGCTGCAGGTCCGATAGCCGCCCTCACCATCGCGGGCGCCCGTGGCGTCGCAGGCGTCACACTTCATGAGCTTCTTGACCTTCACCTTTTTCTCGGTTCCTTCGGCGATCTCCTCCAGCGTCAGGGGTAACGTGATGCGCAGATCGGTACCGCCGCGGGCCCGCTTGCGGGAGCGTCCTCCGCCGCGCTGCCCGGCAAAGATATCCTCAAAGATGGTACCTCCCGCTCTGCCCCCAAAGATGTCGTTGAACGCATCGAAGATGTCGTCCACATCGCGGAAGCCTGCACCGCCGCCGTTGGCACCCACGCCTTGGTGTCCGAAGCGGTCGTACTTTGCGCGCTTCTCGTCGTCGGAGAGGACACTGTATGCTTCCGAGGCCTCCTTAAACTTGGCTTCGGCCTCATCATCATCCGGGTTCCGATCGGGGTGGTATTCGAGCGCCAGCTTGCGGTACGCTTTTTTTATTTCTTTAGCCGAGGCGTCTTTACCAACACCAAGGATCTCGTAATAGTCGCGAGGCATGAACTGTGGGAAGTGACCGATGAAAGACAGTGCGGATCAGGGGAGCGAGGCGCCGCTCTTTGGGCGCGGGCGTGCGTACTCAGGCAGCCACGATAACCTGTGAGTGGCGCAGGATGCGCTCGCCCATGCGGTAGCCAGTGCGGATCTCTTGCAGCACCGTACCCGGCGCTGCATCGTCGGGCGCGGGCTGCTATGCGGTAGCCAGTGCGGATCTCTTGCAGCACCGTACCCGGCGCCGCATCGTCGGGCGCGGGCTGCTGCATCATGGCTTCGTGCAATTGCTCATCAAAGGGCTGGCCTGCGGCCTCGATGGGCTCCACACCCAGCCGCTTTAACTCGTCCAAAAACTTCTGGCGGACCTGCTGCACGCCTTCTCGGAGCGAAGAAAAGGCTGGGCCCGTGGTGTCGGCCTCGGCCTCAAACTCGTCAGCTGCCTGCAGCGAACGTTCGAGGTCGTCCAGCACCTCCAGCATGGGCCGGATGACTTGCCCTTGGCCTACATCAATAAGCTGGGCCCGCTCGCGCTGTTGGCGGCGCTTGTAGTTCTGAAACTCCGCCGCCTGCCGCAGCAGTTTTTCCTGAGCTTCGTCGCGCTCGGCGCGAAGGCGTTCGAGGTCCGCCTCCAGCTGCTGCAGAGGGTTAGCAGCGTCTTCTGCGGTCGAATCCGCGGCCTCTGCTTCGTCTGCTCCCGCATCAGGTACACCGGCAGCATCGGTGGAGGCGGCCGTCTCTACGTCGTCCCCCCCGCTGTCTCCAGCATGGGCCTCGTGGGCAGGCGCCGGGTCAGGGCTCCGCTCCTCGTCGGAGACCTCCGTCGTGCCGGGCCGGCTGCGGTTGCTTTGCTCCTTGTAAATATCTTCGGGGGATTGTTGGGTGCTCATAAAGGCTAAATAGGGTTACACGTAAGAATATCGGTACGGCAGCATATCGGTATCGCGGGGCTGCTTCTATGTCCGCTCCAAGCCGACCGGTTGGCTTAGGAGCTGCGCCATGGCTTCGACCAACGCAATGATGTGGTCGTACTTCATGCGGGTGGGCCCGATGACCCCGATGGTACCCACGGTATCGCCGATGGTGTACGGCGCCGTGACCACCGAGTAGCGCTCCACCTTTGCATCGCTGTGCTCTTTGCCGATGCTAATGGTAGCCCGCTGGGAGCCCTCCGGAGCGGTGCGGCGATGGTCTTTCAACCAGTGCACCACATAGTGCTCATCCTCCAGCAGCCCGATAAAGTCGCGAATGACGCCCGGTTCCTGAAACTCGGGCTGCGTCATGAGTTGTTGGGTACCGCCGTATCGCAGCCGCCCCTCGGTGTCGTCGCTGAAGATGTTTTGGGACTCATCCCTCACAAACTCTACGAGCCCCGTCTGCTCATGGACGAGGTCCTTCGTACGCGTGCGGTACGTCTCGCGGATTTGCTGCAGGGTGAGCCCGGCGAGGCGCTCGTTGAGGATGGACGTCACGCGGTCGATGGCTCGGGGCTTCAGGTCAGCCTCAAACTCCAGCACCAGCGTGCGGACCAGCCCCCCCTGCACACTGAGCACAAACAGGAGGCGATCGCTGGAGAGCGATACAATGGTGAGCCGCTCCAGCACACCGGTCGAGAGGCTGGGCGTGAGCGCAACCCCCAGCAGGTTGGATAGCCGGCCCAGCAGCTTTGAGCTCTCCGTAACGGCATGCTCGTGGTCGTCGGCGCGCTGCTGCAGCTGTGAAGCCAGCAGCTCGTGCACCGGGGGCTCCAACTGAGGGGGCGCCATGAGCCTGTCCACATACGCGCGGTACCCCAACTCCGTCGGCACCCGCCCCGCTGATGTGTACGGATGCGAGAGGTACCCCTGATCTTCGAGGTCGCTCATGGCGTTGCGCACCGACGCCGGGCTCAGGTCGAGCCCGTGCTGCTTGGTCAGAAAGCGCGACCCTACAGGGCCGGCCTTGTCGACGAAGCTCTCCACTACCAGGCGGAGGATCATCTGCTCACGCTCGCTGAGCGCAACACGTGAGGATGGGTATGTGTCGGGCGGTTGCGTCACGCGGAAAGCGAAAACGAAAAAAGAGAGTAACGTTAAGTCTACACGGCGTGCCACCTCGGCAGGTGCAACGCGTGGTATAGATTGCACAAAAGGCTTGCCAGATTGGCTGCAATGATGAGGTCAGGCAGCGCGTTCCGCAAGCAGCCTGCTGTCGCCTCAGATCCGATGCGGCGGTCTCTACGGGTGCCAGGCTGTCACCCGTCGTTTTAAAGCTCCCTTCTTTGCCCTCGATAGCAAACGCAACTGCTGAGGCCATCGTGCGTAGCGCAGGGATGTGTACGGATAGATGCAAGATCGCACACTCTTCGCCGCACGGCCGTTTTTTATCCTTTTCCATCCTGCCTACTGTTCATGCGCTTCCTCTCAACGCTTGCTGCCAGCATCATCGGAACGCTGGTTGCGCTCGGCATCCTGGTTTTGTTCGGCTTTCTGCTCATCACCGCATTTGTCGCCTCTGCTGACACCACCCCGTCCGTGCAGTCAAACTCTGTGCTCACCATGGAGCTGAGCGGCGCTCTTCCCGAACGGGTAGCGCCCGACCCTATCGCTCAGGCGCTGGGGGATGGTCCGCGCTATGGCGTCCACGATGTACGCGATGCCCTGGAAAAGGCCGCCGCCGATGACCGGATTGAGGGCGTGCTTCTGAAGGCTCGCAGCGTGGCGCCCCAGTGGGCAGCGCTGCAAGAAGTACGCGCCGCGTTGTTGGAATACAAAGAGAGCGGCAAGCCGCTGTACGCCTACACCGGCGAGTACTACTCGAATGAGGCGGCGTACTTCCTCAACAGCACCGCGGATAGCGTCTTCGCCGCACCCGAAGGCTTTTTCGAGTTCAATGGCTTTACCCTTCAGTCTACCTTCTTTGCCGATATGCTGGAGAAGGTAGGCGTCGAGCCTACCGTGATCCGCGCCGGTGAATTTAAGAGCGCAGGAGAGGCCTTCACCCGTTCCGGCTTCTCCGAAGAAAACGAGGAGCAGCTGCGGGCTATTGTAGATGAGCAGCACACAGTGTTTCTAAATGCTGTTGCCGAATCGCGCGGTACCACGGCGGAGGCGCTGCAGCGCATTAAGGAGGAACGCCCTACCTTCACCGCCCGGCAGGCGTTGGACCGGGGCCTGCTCGACGGGCTGCTGTTCGAGGATGAGGTCATGGACCAGATGCGCACGCGCCTCAACAAAGGGGAAAACGACGAGCTCAACACCATCACCCTCGGCCGGTATGCGCGCATCCCGGCTTCCGATGCCGGCCTCGAGCGTGGGAGTGAGGGCACCATCGCGGTTGTCTATGCACAGGGGCAAATCGTGCCAGGAAGCGAAGACAGCCCCTTTGGCGGAGGGGCGATGCTGGCCTCGGCCGACTTTACTGAAACGATGCGGGATGCCCGCGAAGATGACCGGGTGGATGCCGTGGTTGTCCGGGTGGACTCGCCGGGCGGCTCCGCCTCTGCCTCAGACGCGATCCTGCGCGAGATCGCGCTCACCCAAGAGGAGAAGCCCGTTGTGATCTCCATGGGTAACGTCGCAGCCTCCGGTGGCTACTGGATTGCTACGGCCGCGAACGCTATTGTGGCCGATCCCCTCACGATCACCGGGTCGATTGGTGTCTTCGGCCTGCACCTGAACACCTCCGAATTGCTATCCGACCGTATCGGGCTGACGTTCGATCAGGTACAGACCGCCCCACTGGCCGACTTCCTCTCGCCCACCGATGCCTTGACGGAGCGGGAGCGCGAGCTCTTCCAGACGTTTGTTATGGAAACATACGGCGAGTTTCTGGAGAAGGTCGCTGAGGCACGTGGCATGACGGTAGAGGAAGTTGACGCTGTTGCACAGGGCCGGGTGTGGACCGGCGCCGATGCGCTGGAGGTCGGCCTGGTTGACGAGCTTGGCGGGCTCAGCCACGCTACCGACAAAGCGGCTGGGCTGGTGGACCTGGAGCCAGGCACCTTCCGCATCCGCGAGATGCCCCGGCAGAAGACGTTCGTAGAGCAACTGGCCGCCGGGTTTGAAACCCAGGTACAGGCCCTCTGGACCCGCGTCACGGGCGCCCCTGGGCAGGACCTCTTGCAGAACAACCTGCGCCTCCTCCGCGAGACCGAGCGCATGCACGGCACCGTGCAAGCTCGCATGCCCTACGACTTCACCATTCAATAGCGCGACCACTCAAGGCCGCATGCGCGCACCTTGCGCGCAGACAGATCACAGCCCGCTCCGGAACACCGGGGTGGGCTGTTTTTGGTTATTGCCGGATGACGTCAGGGCGCGCTGCCGTGATCGAGCACCTCTTACGACGGCACAGCCGTGGGCTCCACCAGCACATCGCCCGTCATTTCCTCTGGGATGGGCAGGCCCATCAGGGCAAGAATGGTAGGCGCAATATCGCCCAGCTTACCCTCGGCGATGGGACCATCAAAGCCTTCCTTGATGATAAGGTGCGGCACCGGCACCGTCGTATGCGCAGTGTTGGGGCTGCCATCCGGGTTGCGCATCTTGTCAGCGTTGCCATGGTCAGCAATGAGGGTCACGCTGAACCCGTGGTCGCGCGCAGCATCGACCACCGTGCGCGTACCGGCATCGACGGCTTCCACCGCAGCCACCGCCGCCTCAAAAACGCCGGTATGCCCCACCATGTCGGGGTTGGCGAAGTTCAGCACCACAACGTTGTGCCGCTCCTCCGCCAGGGCCGCAGCCACCTCATCAGCCAGCTCTGGGGCGCTCATCTCGGGCTGTAGATCGTACGTGGCCACCTTGGGCGAAGGAATAAGAATCCGGTCCTCGCCGTCGAAGGGATCCTCCTGCCCCCCGCTAAAGAAATACGTCACGTGGGGGTACTTTTCCGTCTCGGCCGCGCGCAGCTGCGTCCCGCCCTGGGCGGCAATCACCTCGCCCAGGGTCTGCTTGAGGTTGACCTTCGGAAAAGCGACCGGCACGTCGAACGTCTCATCGTAGGGCGAGAAAGTCACGAAGGTGAGATCAAGCGGATCGCGCTCGAAGCCGTCGAAGCCCTCCTCCGTGAACGCACGTGTGAGTTGCCGTGCGCGGTCGCCCCGGAAGTTAAAGAAGATGACCGCATCGCCGTCCGCTATGCGTGTGGGCGTGTCGCCCTCGGTGCGAATGCGCGATGGCTCGACGAACTCGTCGGTGACGTCGTTCGCGTAGTTGGTCTGCAGCGCCTCTGTGGCGCTGTCGTACACATCGCCGGTGCCTTCCGTTAGCAGGCGATACGCGCGCTCGGTCCGCTGCCAGCGCTCGTCCCGGTCCATCGCATAGTAGCGCCCGATGACCGACACGATGCGCCCTACCCCGTGCGCCTCCATCATCTCCTCTACCTCCTCCACATAGCCCACGCCCCCGTGCGGATCGGTGTCGCGGCCATCGGTGAAGGCGTGCACGCACACCTGCTCCCGCGCCAGTCCTTCGCGCGCCGCAAGCTCCAGCAGTGCATTTAGGTGACGCACATGGCTGTGCACGCCCCCGTCAGAGAAGCAGCCTATAAGATGGAGGCGGCTGTCGTTGGCCTTGGCCTCGGCCACGGCCTCCTGAAGGGCAGCATTCGAGAAAAACGACCCCTCTTCAATAGCCAGGTCGATGCGTGTGATTTCCTGATGCACCACACGCCCGGCCCCGAGGTTCATGTGACCAGATGCCGTACGTGGCTATGCACGCCGCCGTCGGAAAAACAGCCCATGAGATGAAGGCGGCTGTCGTGAGCCGTTGCCTCCGCTACGGCCTCCTGAAGGGCCTCATTCGCGAAAAACGACCCCTCCTCAATAGCCAGGTCAATGCGCGTAATTTCTTGATGCACCACACGCCCGGCGCCCAGGTTCATGTGGCCA
Source organism: Bacteroidota bacterium (assembly GCA_009908945.1). GTDB lineage: Bacteria > Bacteroidota > Rhodothermia > Rhodothermales > Salinibacteraceae > Tc-Br11-B2g6-7. Next base: position 4,162 of record JAAAOI010000125.1, on the reverse strand, counting down.
ACTTCGGAGTTGCCCATCTGCCCCTCCGGCAAGCCCACCGCCCGCCCCGATGCCACCAGGGTGCTGTGGGGATGGGTCGCGAAAAGGTTGTCAAGGTACGGCGTGTCTGCCGCTGCAATGGCACTCACCGACGGGTCGTCGGCGATACCGTAGCCGTCCAGGATGAGCAGCAGGTGTCGCTTGTCAGGAGCCATAGGGCCGGAGGGGATAAGGAGAAGGAAGAATGGGAAGCCGCCGGGGGGTCGCCACGTCAGTTCACGCGAAAGTCGGGCACTTGCTTGGTCGTCTTGCCGGTTTTGGTGTGGAAGACCTGCATGGAACCGGACACCGGGCAGATGATCTGGCGCACGCCGTAGCGGTCCGTCTTATACGCTGGCTCATCAAAGTAGCGGTCGCTGGTGCTGCAGTAATAGGCTCCTTTGGAAGCATCGAGGCCGTTGATGGGGTCGGGCAAGCGCTGCAGGCGCGCGTAATACGTGCAGAAGTCAGTGAGCGGGCAGGTGGCGCAGTCGGGCGACCGCGCAGTGCAGGTGTAGCGCCCGTGCAGGATGAACAGGTGGTGCGCCTCGCCCCACTCAGCCTGCGGGATGATGCGCTTGAGCTGCCGCTCTACCTTGCGCGGGGTGGTGGCGTCGTTCTTCACCAGCCCGATGCGGTTCGCCACCCGAAAGACATGCGTATCCACCGGCAGCGCATCGACTTCGAAGGCCACCGACAGCACCACCTGGGCCGTTTTCCGCCCCACCCCCGGCAGGGTCATCAGCTCTTTCGACGTTTGGGGGACCTCGCCGTCGAAGGCTTCCATCACCCGCTGTGCCATGCCCACGAGGTGCTTCGACTTGTTGTTGGGGTAGGTCACCGATTGGATGTACGGATAGATCTCCTCTGGTGTCGCATGGGCCAAATCAGCCATCGTCGGATAGTCCGCGAAGAGATCCTCGGTGACAATGTTCACCCGCTTATCTGTGCACTGCGCTGAGAGAATGACGGCCACGATGAGCTGATACGGGTTGATGTAGCGCAGCTCGGTCTCGGGCGTGGGGATTGCTTCGCGCAGGCGGTCGAGGGTATGGCGGGCTTTTTCGGTGCGGTTCACAGAAGGCAGGAGCTGACGGATGAACGAGGCGAAAGGGGCTTCCCGTGCGCGCGACAGGGCATCGCTCAGGAAGCGCACCGCAGAAACGCGAGGCCGCAGGAAGGGATTCGCTGCAGGGCTCGCTCGAACCGGCGGGCCGAGGGGTCGTACCACCGGGCGCCGTTTCTGCTCATGGGATGCCTCCTGTATGCGCCGACTGGTCCTCCTCTTGCTCGCTCTATTGTTCGTGTGGCCTGCCCAGGCCCAACCCGCGCCGCCCCTTACGGACGAGGCTGGGGTGTCGCTCATCACCATTCTGCCCGGGCCCAGCATTGAGGCCCTGTTTGGCCACAGCGCCCTGCGCGTGCGCGACCCCGCTGCAGGCATTGACCGGCTCTACAATTACGGTACGTTTAACTTCAACGACCCGTTCTTCGTCCCCAAATTTCTGTACGGGGATCTGCAGTATTTCCTGTCGGTGAGCAGTGGGCGCGTGCTGCCGCGGTATGCCGACGTGCAGGGGCGGCCCGTCATTGAGCAGCATCTTGACCTGAGCCTCGAGCAGCGCCAAGCGATCTTTTCCTTCCTGGAGGACAACGCCCGCCCCGAAAATCGCGCGTACCGCTACGACTTTTATTTCGACAACTGCTCCACGCGTATCCTGGACGTGTTTGAAGACACCCTGCAGGACGCGGTGGACTTCGGGTACGCCCCGGGCCCCACGCAGGACACGTTTCGCGGCTTGCTGCAGCCGTACATTGTGGGGCAACGGCATGTGCAGACGGGGATGAATGTGCTACTCGGCACCCCCTCCGATGTCTACGCCACCGAGCGCGAGCGCGCCTTCTTACCGGATTATCTGCTGGCGCTGTTTGATCAGGCTACCGTGGTGACGGAGGGACAGGCGCAGCCGTTGGTGGCCCGGACCGACACCGTGGCGTGGGTAGAGGGCTATGAACGGGCGACGCCGGGGGTGCCCTGGATGGCGCTCCTGGGGTGGCTCGTGGCGTTTGGCGCCGCCTGGCGTACCTACCGCGAATGGTACGCCCCGGACCGAGGCGGCCGTCGCGCCTCGCGCTGGCTGGATGCCGGCCTCTTCGGGGTGGCGGGGGTGGTGGGCGTTGCGCTGAGCTTCCTGTGGTTGATATCGCTGCACACGGTGACCCACCCCAACTGGAACATCCTCTGGGCCTGGCCGACGCATGCCGTTGTGGTCTTCTGGCTGGCACGCTGCCGCGTGCCGGCATGGCTCCGCACGTATGTGGGCGTCGCCGCTGTGGTGAGCCTCGTTGGGGCCATCGGCTGGCCGCTGTGGCCGCAGGAGCTGCCCACCATCGCACTCCCGTTAAGCCTGGCCCTGAGCCTGCGTGCGGGCAGCCACTGGTACCGCAGCCGCCGGCGGCAAGGCCCGGGCGCTGTATGACACGTTACTCGCTTTGGGCGTCTTCCAGCGAGAAGTCGATAAATAGGGTGTGCTGCGCATCAACGGGTTGGCCATCGACGGTGGCCGGTTCGAACGCGGCCTGCCGGATCACCCGGAGGGCCTCTTCCTCGGTGCCTGCGCCCAAACCGCGGATGACCTCGGCATCGCGGACCGTGCCTTCGGCCGTCACCACAAACTGGACGAAGACACGCCCGGAAACGCCGGCCCGTGCCGCAGCGCTCGGATAGCGGATACCCTCATACAGATTCGATAGCCCACCGATCAGTTGGACGGGCGTGTCGGTGTTGACGTACACGCCGTCCTCCCGCGTGCGATTGCGGCGCCGTTCCTCCGCTTCAATCTGTGCAATCTCTTCCTCCATTGCCGCGATCTGGGTCTGGAGATAGCTGCTCTGCGGCCGGTAGTCCTGGGCCTGCCGGTAGCTCTGCAGCGCCTCCTGGTACCGGCCCTGATTGCTGAGCACGTCGCCTTGCCCGCGCAGGTACTGGTATTGCTGCTCTACACGACGCTCTTCCTCCAGCTCATCCTCCACACGGGTCAGGCCGGCCAGCGCTTCTGTATGCCCGGGGCGGCTGTTGAGGGCCCGCTGATAGACGACGCTGGCCTCGGACCACCGCTGCTGATTCTCCAGCGAACGGGCCCGCTGCATGTGGCCACGAAACGTTTCTTCTGCCGTTGTAGCCGCGAGGCTATCGCGCACAGCGCTCAGGCGCTCCTCCACCATTGGGTCGGTCGGCCGAAACTCCTGTGCCTGGCTGAGGCGGCGCTCAGCATCCTCGAAGTTTCCTTCTTCAATTAGCGCGTTGCCTTCCTGCCAGTACTGCGCGAAGAGCTGCTGCCGCACCGCTGCCGGGTCGGGCCGTTCCTCTTCCAGCAACTGCTCCCGCTCGGCAAAGGTCTGATTGATCCCTTCCATGGTACGGTTAATCAGCCCGGGCAATGTAGCATCATCGGGCCGATGCCGCAAGGCTTCGAGGTAGGCTTCATTGGCCTGCGAATAGGCGGCCAGCGCCTCCTGGGTTGCATTGGCATTGAGCAGCGAATCAGCTCGGGCAAGGAGCGCATCACCGCGGGTCTGGTGCACGGCGACGGCCTCAGCCTGGCGCTGGGCCTCCCGCGCTTCGGCCTCGGCCAGCCGCTCCGCCACGTGGGCATCTTCCGGCCGCACGACCCGCGCCTGCTGATAGAACGTGCCGGCCAACGCGTAGTCTTCAGCCTCGAACAACGAGTCGGCCTCGGCCGTGAGGCTGGCGTATTGGAGCCCCCGTTCGCCCCCTCTGCCATCAAGGGTAAAGAAGTACGCGCCGCCGGCCAGGGCAACGATCAGCAGCAGGCCCAACACAGTCGCTACCCATCGCTTTGCAGGGGCACTGTCACGGGCTGGGGCTTCGGGCGCCCGGTCGGCGGCGGCTGATGGGGCATCGGTGGCGTCCGCCTCGGCACCTGACGCCTCTCCAACGCTCTCTGAGGCCGGCGCTGCGGCCTCTGCCTCCGTCGGTGCTGCCGCAGGCTCCGTCGGTGCTGCCGCAGGCTCCGTCGGTGCTGCCGCAGGCTCCGTGCGGGCCGCATCTGCGCCTGCTGCAGCAGACGCCGCAGGTGGATCGTCTACCACAATCATGTCGGGCAGCTCCGCGATCGGCCGC
>JAAAOI010000131.1 GCA_009908945.1 Bacteroidota bacterium | reverse complement strand
GGAATCCAACTTGTCTCGCCCAGCGCCTGACGCCTTCTTTTTTTCTCTATACCTTTTCTTTTCCCCTGATGAATACGGTCGCACATCCCCCCCATCCCATCAATGAACCGCCCCAGACGTTTGCCCCCAACAGCCCTGAACGCGTGTCATTGCGCACTGCGCTGGAAGATCTCAAGGCGCAGCATATTCACATCCCGGCCTTCATCCACGGGGAGGCGGTGACCACGGATCGCACGTTCTCGGTGCGAGCGCCGCATGAGCACCAACGCGAGTTGGCCACGGCGCACTTCTGTGGCGCGGACGAGGTGGAACAGGCCATCGCCTCAGCGCTGCAGGCGCGTACGCGCTGGAGCCAGATGGACTGGCAGGACAGGGCCGGAATTTTCCTCAAAGCGGCGGAATTGGTTTCCGGGCCCTACCGCGATACCATCAACGCGGCCACCATGCTGGGACAAAGCAAGAACGCGTACCAATCCGACATTGAAGCCGCTTGCGAGCTATGCGACTTCCTTCGGTTTAATGCCCACTTCCTCGAACAGCTTTACACCGAGCAGCCGTTCTCACCAGACGGGCAGTGGAATCGGATGGAATACCGCCCGTTGGAAGGTTTTGTCTTCGCGGTGACGCCGTTTAACTTTACAGCTATCCAATGCAACCTGCCTACGGCGCCGGCGCTCATGGGCAACGTGGCCCTCTGGAAACCCTCCCCCCGTTCCCTCTATTCTGCTTATTTCATCTACAAGATTCTGGAGGAAGCCGGGCTGCCGCCGGGTGTCATCAATATGCTCCCCGGCGCAGGAGCTGATGTGGGCGATCCCGTCCTGGCCTCGCCCCATCTGGCCGGCCTCCACTTCACCGGGTCGCAGGCTACCTTCAATCACCTATGGAAAACGATTGGCGAGAACCTCGACACCTACCGGAGCTACCCGCGCATCGTCGGCGAGACGGGCGGAAAGGACTTTATCGTGGCGCATCCTACCGCCGACATGGCGGCCGTCCGGACGGCCATTGTGCGGGGGGCGTTCGAGTACCAGGGGCAGAAGTGCTCGGCGGCCTCGCGCGTGTACCTGCCGGCCTCACGGTGGCCCGAGATAGCGGACGAGCTCGCCACTATTGTCAACGACATCAAGGTGGGGCCGGTCGAGGATTTCACGAACTACGTAAACGCGGTTATCGATGAGCGCGCGTATGACGAGATCACGACCTACATCGAAGAGGCTAAAGCCGACCCTGACGTGACGGTACTGGCCGGCGGCACGCACAGCAAAGAAGAGGGATACTTCATCGATCCCACGGTGCTTGTGGTCGAGGATCCGAAGCATGTGACCATGCGCGAAGAAATCTTCGGGCCGGTGGTTTCGGTGTATATCTATGAGGACGCTGACTTCGAGGACACGCTGACGCTCGTCGACGAGACGTCCCCCTATGCCCTCACCGGCTCCATCTTCGCTCAGGATCGCGACGTCATCGCGCATGTGACGAAACGACTGGAGCACGCAGCGGGCAACTTCTATATCAACGACAAGCCTACCGGCTCCATCGTGGGACAGCAGCCCTTTGGCGGGTTGCGGAAGTCGGGCACCAACGATAAAGCCGGCTCTATCTTCAACCTGACCCGCTGGGTCTCGCCGCGCTCCATCAAAGAGACCTTTGTGCCGGCCACCTCTTACGAGTACCCGCACCACCAGCCAGACAAGGCGGCCAATGGCGTTTCCCATGCCGAACGCCCAACTCCGGAAGGCACTGCGTAGCCCACGATGAACCTGCGGGGTTTCCCGTGAACCGTCCCACTGCTGAGATCAGCGTTTTCCGCAGCACGGCTCATCCGGGGGCGACCTCGGCCCGTATGGTGTTCGCCGATGCCTTCCTCACGCCGCTGGCGCTCTGCACGCTGCCTGTAATGCTGGCGGTGCTGGTGGTAGCGCTGCAGCGAGGGTCCGTTGGGCCCTTGCTGTGGGTCGGTTTCCCAGGAGCGTTTGGGGTGGCGGTGGCGTTAACGCTGTACTATCTGCAGACAACCATCGCCGAGGTCTACGTAGGCGATACGATGGTTGCCCTACGCACCATATTTGACTGTATGGGCCGTAAGCGTCGGCTGCGGTGGCGTCCTGTGCTGGAAGTGCGCACCAACGCGTCGCTGTTCATCCTTACCTTGGATGATGCCGACTACTACCTGTATAAGCGCGCATGGCCCGACGCAGACGCGCTGAAAGAAGCGCTCCGCCAGGCACGCGAACGCTACGAGTTGGAATACCCCACGTGAGCCCCGCATCCCGACACCCTACTCCACCGAGTTATCCGTAGATGCCCATGATGTCGTCTCCCTCACAATCTTCACCGGCCTCCGAAGCTGAATCGCCGGCCCCCGGTGCCCAGCCGGCGCCGTCTTCTGCGGCCGCGCAAAACTACTGGGACTTCTGCCCCAACTGTAGCACGCCGCTGCAAAACATGCGGTGCAAGTTCCGGTGCCCTAAGTGCCACTATTTTATGTCGTGTTCTGACTTTGATTGAAGCACCCACGGTGCTGACGCGCCTGCCCTGTCCTCCCCTTGACGCTTCTACTGCCAGCACACGTACTTGTATGATTTCGATCGACCGGTCTTCCACAACGCCCGTGCACGAACAGCTCACGGGGCAACTTCGCTTCCTGATTGCCAGCGGGCAGTTTCAGATGGACGAGACGCTACCGTCCACCCGTGGGCTGGGTGAGAACGTGGGCGTCTCCTTCCATACGGTACGCAAGGCCTATCAGCAACTGGAGACCGAAGGCTTGCTGGAGGCGCGGAAAGGCAGTGGTTACATCGTGGTACAGCACACCACCCTCTCGAAGAGTGAGCGCATGGAGCGAGGGGCTGCGACCCTGGAGGAAGCGCTGCATGGGCTGGTGGGCCTCGGGCTTCAGGATGGCGAGATTGAATACCTGTTTCAGGAGCAGTTTCAGGCGGTGCGCAGCCAGCAGATGCGCCACAAGCTGCTGTTTGCCGCCACCTGTCAAGAATACGCCGACATCTGCGGCGACTACATTGCCGCCGCGCTCCAGCAGCAGGTCGTCGGGGCGCCGTTAGAGGTGCTCGGCCAGCATCAGGATACCGACGTGGTGATGACCCCGTACCGGCATGTCCGCGCTGTGATGCAGCAGTTGCCCCGTAGTGATGTGCAGGGCGTCGACACCACCCTGCCCCTCGACGTACTGGAAGACGTGGCGCGCCTTTCTGAGCACGAATCCGTTGGGATGGTAACGCATCAGCCGGAGACCATTCAGCCCTTCCTTGCTTTGCTCAGGGAGCGGACGGCCCACGGCGGACAGGTCATTGCCGCCTCCATGCAGGCCGACGCCAACCATCTCTCGTCGTTTGTGGACGACGTAGACCTTGTGCTGGGGACCCCTGCCTGCCGGCGCCGCCTCAAGCCTCTTGTGGGGCCGGACCAGCGTTACCACGAGCTCACGCTGATGGTTACAGACAATGCGTTGGACCGCCTGCGCGCACGTCTGCCGCGGTGATGAGGCGGCAGTTCGTGCTTTACGCCCCCGACTCCTTCGCCGGCCCCGTGGTGGAGGTGCCGTCCGCGCGCTGCTCCAGAGGCGCCTCCGGCGGCTCATGGGCGTCGCTCTCTTGAGCTGGCTTTTCCTCAGCCGCTTTGGCCTTCTCGTGCTGAGGCGTTGCACGAGGATCAATCCACTGCACCACCTCTGGAGGCAGCAGCGCTCTCGACGTGCCCGAGCGTGTGTGGAGTGTCCCCCCGGCCAACTCGTCAGCGTTTAGCTTCGATGGATCGGCGATAGGAAGGCTTGGATCCACGGATACCTCAACAGCGGACTTGCCGGGCAACGCCTCGGCACTCGTTTCCTCCGCCGACGCCTCTTCCCCCTCGCCTGCTGCCTCGCCCCCCTGCTGGCCCGGGTACTTCACGCGTACATGATGAATTCCCAGGAGCATCGAAAGAAACGTCTCCTTGAGCTGCTGTAGGTCGCGGAAGGTCAGGTCGGTATCATCCAGTTGCCCATCATCAATGCGGGTCTCGAAGATCATCTCCAGCATAGTTTCCAGGCGCTTGTGGGTGGGTTCGGCCAGGCTGCGGCAGGCAGCCTCCAGCGAATCCGCCAGCATTAGCACCCCCGTTTCTTTTGAGAACGGCCGAGGACCCGGGTACCGAAACTCGGATTCAGGAACTTCGGTGTCCGGATTTTCGGCTTGTTCGCAGGCTTTCCGGTAAAAGTACTCAATACGAGAGGTGCCGTGATGCGTAGTGATGAAGTCAAGCACTGGTTGGGGGAGGTTGTACTGCCGGCCCATCTCGAGGCCCTCGCGCACGTGGCTGGCGATGATGAGGGCGGACATCCGAGGTTTGAGATCGTTGTGCGGGTTGGTCCCGCCGCGTTGGTTCTCGATGAAGTACTCCGGTTTGAGCATCTTTCCGATGTCATGGTAGAGCGCCCCCACCCGCGTCAATAGAGCATTCGCCCCAATAGCCGTTGCGCCGGCCTCCGAGAGGTTCGCGACTTGCATCACGTGGTTGAACGAGCCCGGCGCTCGTACGCTAAGTTCCTTCAACAGCGGGCGGTTCGTATCCGAGAGCTCCAGGAGCGTCAGGTCGGTCGTAATGTTGAATGTTCGTTCAAACACCCACAACAACGGGTAGGCCAGTACGAGCAAAAACGAGCTACCCGCCACGCGCACACTATCGCGCCAGAGCGTGTCCACCGGCGTATCGTAGAGGAGCCATGTAGAAAAGATGATGAGCATGTAGGCCAGAAAGACCAACCCGGCACTTAAAAAGAACTGCCCCCTGTTTTTGATGTCCCGCACGCTAAAGACTGCAATCGCTCCAGCGAAGATGGTAGCGAATGCATACTCGAAGTCGTAACCCAGCAGCAGCCCTCCCAGAAGCCCAAGCGTGATCGTCCCGAAGAACCCGACCCGAGAGTCAAAGATAACGGTGAACAACACCGACACAATGGCTACGGGAACAGCATACATCCCGATGACCGGATAGCGCACCCCCACCGCAAACAGCCCGATGATGCCGGCAAACTGCAGAGCCATCAAAAAGACTTGCGTGTTGTCGAAGAAGAGCGTGGGGCGGACGAGGTAAATGTAGAGGAAGAAGATCCCAAAGGCTGCGATGATCAGGAGCGCGTTTCCACTCTCCTGCTTCCAGGCGATGGATCCGGCCAAGCGTTCTCGCTGCGCACGCTCGAGCGAGACGAGCTGCTGCCGAACCTGGGGCGTAACGCGCTCTCCCTCGCGCACAATGACGTCTCCTTGATCGACGCGGCCGCGGGTAGGTGACAGGCGCGACTCCCGCGCCCGGATCTCTCGGCGGGTTTCCGACTGCATGTAGGCGTGCGTCGGTACAAACACTGCGCGAAAGAACGGCATGGCGACGGAGACCACCTCGGGCCGCTCAGGAAATACCGTCGCAAACGAAGCCTCGGCCTCCTCATACGCTTCGTCTAAGCCGAGGAAGTTCTCAATCGGCTGTGGGGGGCGCTGCGTACGTTCTGCGACGTTCCGTACGATAACCTCTTGGGAGTGAATGCTGTCGTGGGGCACATCCAAGACCCCCTCCCGCTGCAACTCTTGACTGATGCGGGTTGCTTCTTCCACCAGCACCTGATGCAGGGGCTGGCCCCGAGACGGTGCGTCGGTGCCCTCCAGGTCCTGGTTGCGCAGCCGATGGTCGCGCTCCAGTACGGCCCACTGCGTGGACGACAGTCGTACCCGCGCATTTCGCCGCCGGTCGCGATACAAAAGCGAGTCCGTAGCGGTGCCCTCCGCCTCGTCCGCGGCCCGGTGCTCGAGCATCTGGTTAAACGCCGCAAACGCCTCATCCAACTGTACTTGCAGGGTATCCCCGCGGGTCAGGGTCTGCCGTAGCGCATCCGGAATCTCCTGGATGAAGGCCGGGGTGTTTTGCTCAACGCGGCGGCGCTCCGCCGCCAGCGTGTCGGGGTGCTTGTAGATCGCGAACGAGAACGGCGCCGTCTTCACGTCCTGCCGCCAGATGTCACCCTCCTGCACCGTTACTTCCAGCCGCTCGCCGCCAGGATAGGCCAGGAGCGCTACGACGACCAGTGCCACAAAAATGGCAGCCTTCGTAGCGTAGTCCGCCCATTCCCATTCGTTTTCCTCGGGTTGGCCCTTTTCGAGGGTTTTACCGACAGGACGCGCCTTCGAGTTGCCCAGACCAAGCTTGTCGAGAAGTCCCATAGAGGACAGGAGCAGTGAGGGAAAGGGCAGGTGCGTGGGGACGCACGCGTCCCCATCGTGACCCGTGCCCGATACAAGGCGCTATCTATGCCGCCACCCAAGCAATGATCCTAAGAGCAGTGTGATGGCGCCCCCAATGACGGTATACCATGGCCATCCTATGGCCTGCAGGTCGAGTGCCTCCCGCATGGTATCGGTGGGGTTTAGCACAAATAGCCATCCCTCCGTGGGACTGTACCACAAGCCAAAGATGATCAGGGTCATCGCTCCGATGCTCCCCAAAAACGCAATGAGCGCGTCGGCCTGCGTCGGCCGGCGCGCCCACAGGCCAAGCAAAAAGACGCCCAGCAGGCCGCCATAGGTAAAGGACGCAATCGCCAGGCCCAGTTCAACCACAGGGTTCTGCTGGTCCTCAAACAGTGCCGCAAAGCCAATGAACACGAGCCCCCACCCGAGGGTGAGAGCGCGCGAGAGGCGCAGCCGGGACGCCTCCGCAAGCGCCTGGCCGCGCCACCGCTCAACGAGGTCGTACAGGGACGATGAAGCCAGGGCGTTTAGGGATGAGGATAGCGTACTCATGGCGGCGGCGATGATGCCGGCCAGCAGCAAGCCGGAGAGACCAGCCGGCAGGCCTTCGATGATATATAAGGGAAAGACCTCATCTCCACGCGTGAGACCGAGCGCGGCGGGCGAAGCCCCCGCGTAATGGACCCACAACAGCAGACCTACGATCAGAAACAACGCAAACTGAATGGCGACCAGGACAGCACTCCCCAGCAGAGCTTTTTGGCTATCCACCAGCGAGCGGCAGGTCAAGAGCCGCTGGACGATGAGCTGGTCCGTCCCGTGAGAGGCCATCGAGAAGATTGCTCCCCCGACCACCGCTGTGATGAACGCGTAAGGTTCTGTGATCCAGGCGCTCAGTGAGGCGGAGGTCCCCGCGCTAAAGACCTGCGTTTTCCCTTCCGCTTGCGCGAGGGCCCACCAGTCGGCAGGTGCATCGTGCAGGAGAAAACCGATGGCAACGCCAGCGCCCACCACGTACAGGCTCATCTGCACGACATCCATCCAGATGACAGCGCGCACGCCACCAATCAAGGTGTAGGCGATAGTGGCGACGCCTACAAAGGCAATAATCGGAGGGTAGCCGATGGTGTACCCCATCATCGTCGCCATCACACTGAGCGGGATGGCTGTAGCGAAAAGGCGGACCCCATCGGCCAGCAGTCGGGTGCCGAGAAACGTGACGGAAGCCGCTGAGCGCAGCGTCTCCCCAAACCGGTCGCCGAGCAGCGCATAGGCCGTTGGCAGGCGGCCGGCCGTATAGCGTGGAAGCAACGTGACGCTCACAATCAGCCGCCCGATGAAATACCCGAGCGTGAGCTGCAAAAACGTGAGCGAGCCGAGGTACGCAACGGCTGGGATGCCGATGATGGTGAGGGTGCTGGTTTCGGTGGCCACAACCGAGAAAGCCACCGCCCACCAGGGCACGTCGCGGTTGCCCAAGAAATAGTCCTCGACGGTGCGTTGGCGTCCCCCACTCCAGATCCCAAAGCCAACGACGGCTACAAGGTAAGCGGTGATGACAATGTAGTCGAGCGGCGTGAGCATGTGAGAGCAACCGGTGGAAGGATCAGGAGCAACGTACGGGGCGGTGGCTACAAGCGCCAGGCGATAGTGCCGGGGCCACCCGGCGGCCACTGAGTGCCGGCGTCACGCCTGGTCAAGCAGTCTGGTAAAGGCCTCTTCATCCAGCACCGTTACGTCCCGTTCCTGCGCCTGCTGCAGCTTTGACCCCGGGTTGGCACCCCGCACTAAGTAGTCCGTGTTGCCGCTCACGCTACCGGTGACGTTTCCGCCCCGCTGTTCGATAGCCTCTTTGGCCTCCTTTCGCGTACGGTTCTCCAGCGCACCCGTCAACACGAACGTAGCTCCTGCGATGGGTGAGGCGGTGCCCCCTTGCGCTTCCGGTGGAGCCTCCGCCGGTTGCCGCTTGGTGTTTACCCCAAGCGCCTTCAGGTCCTCCACAAGCTCCCGGTTCTCCGCTACGGCAAACCAATCGGCTACGCTCTCGGCCGTAACCGGCCCGATGCCGTCTATGGTAGTGAGCATCTCGTGCGAGGCTTCGCCAAGGGCCTCCAGTGATGGAAAGGCGTGCACCAGCCGCAACGCTACGTCACGCCCTACATGGCGAATGCCAAGGCCCGTCAAGAGCCGATGAAGAGGTTGTTGCTTCGATGCTTCAATACCATCCAGCAGGTTCTGTGCCTTCTTTTCTGCAAACCCTTCGAGCGCTAACAGCTCGTCTTTCGACAGGTCGTACAGATCGGAGAGGCGCGTGACGAGGCCCTCCTCAGCCAGCAGGACGGCGAGCTTCGAACCCAGACCTTCAATGTCCATTGCTGACCGGCCGGCGAAGTGCTCAAGCAACCGAATGAACTGGGCTGGGCAATCGGAAGCCAGGCAGAAGTAGTCGGCCTCATCGGGCAGGCGCACGATATCGCTGCCGCAGGAAGGGCAGCGCGCAGGCATCGACCACGGGGACTCGCTGCCCGTGCGGGCCTCGGGAATGGGCCGCACCACCTGCGGGATCACATCCCCGGCGCGCTTTACGATGACGGTATCCCCGATACGAATATCTCGATCGGCAATGTAGTCGGCATTGTGAAGGGTAGCCTGCGACACGGTCACCCCGCCGATATGGACGGGCGCAAGGACGGCTTCAGGTTTAATCGCACCGGTTCGGCCCACGTTGACTTCGATGTCGCGGAGCGTAGTGGTGGCCTCACGGGCGGGAAATTTGTAGGCGATCGCCCAGCGGGGAGCTTTGGCAATGGCACCAAGCGCTTCCTGATAGGCAAAGCGATTCACCTTCACCACGATGCCGTCGATCTCCATGTCCAGGGTATCCCGGTCATCAACCCAGTTCTCGCAGAAGGCGACAACCGCATCGATATCAACAAATCGCTCGCGTCGCGCGCTGACGGGGACCCCCATACGACTCAGCCAGTCAAGGGTCGCACTTTGCGTGGAGGGCACCGCGCCTGTCGCTGGGCCGATGCCATACGCCAGGAAGCTGAGCGGACGCTCTGCGGTGATGGTCGGGTCGAGTTGCCGGAGGCTGCCGGCGGCCGCGTTGCGCGGGTTGGCAAAGGGGGCGTCCCCCCGTGCGGTCAGGCGTTCATTGAACGCATCAAACTGGCTTCGGCGCATGAACACCTCGCCCCGCACCTCCAGGCGTTCTGGCAAGGGCGGCCCCTCACCAGTCGGCGCTGCCAGCCGCAGCGGTACCGTTCGTATGGTGCGGGCATTGCGCGTGATGTTTTCCCCGACTTGCCCGTCCCCACGGGTCGCGGCGACGGCCAGGCGGCCTTCCTCATACGTCAGCGCGACAGCGAGGCCGTCGAGTTTTACTTCGGTGCTCATGCGCAGCGGCTCGTCGTCGGCCAGCCGACCAGCCAAGCCCTGCCGGCAGCGGGTGTACCAGTCGCGCAGGTCTTGGCCGTCGAAGGCGTTAGACAGGGACAGCAGCGGCTCGGGATGGGCCACCTTCTCGAAGGCGTCCAGGGGCTCGCCACCGACGCGCTGAGTAGGCGATTCAGGCGTCTCGAGCTCGGGATGGGCCTCTTCGAGGGCGCGAAGCGCATGAAACAGCCGGTCGTACTCAGGATCAGTAATGACAGGCGCGTCTTCTACGTAGTACTTTCGGTCGTGAAAGCGTACGACCTCACGGAGTTGGCGCGCCAGCGCGGCCGCTTCCTCCGCATCGGCGTATGGGGCGCCATTCTGGTCCAACTGTCGAAGGAGTGCCCGGGTACGCTCCATGGGATTCGCGGGGACGCCGGATGTGGTGGATGTAGGCATAGCAAGGCCAGAGAAAACACGATAGCACGGGAAGGACAATAGCAGGCAGCCGCTGACGGATGCTTCAAGAACTGCTTCAAGAACTGCTTCAGGAACTGGGGGCGTTTTCTAAGAGCAGCTGTTCTGCCCGTTCACGAGTGATCACGATGCGTCCTTGGGCATCGCGCTCATCGGTAGGCACCGGCACCCCATCCAGCCGGAGCTCGATGTTCTCCAACTGATTTTCGAGGATGATCTGATTGACTGCTGAAAAGCTTCGGCTCTCCCCCTCTTCAATCCAGTAGGGCCGCCGCAGATCGTCGTCGACACGGATGCGGATCGGGTCCACGCGGTCGAAAGCGGCAACTACCTCTACGGTCAGCGTGTCCCCCAGTTCAGGCGCGGCCGAGGCCTCATCCCTTGCATTGGCGGCAGCATCAGGCCCGGATGGCGCTGTAGCCTCGGCAGCGGTATCCACCGGCGTTACCTCTTCCGAAACGGGCGGTGTAGGCTCGGGGGCGTTATCGGACTGTAGCGCAACAACCAGTAGGATCAAAGCGGCAACCGCGATGATGCCGCCTGCCACAAAAGGCCACACCGGACGCGCACGGACGGTGGCGGGCTGTTTGTCTTCGGTGGCGCGCACCGCTCTTCTTGTAAGGGGCTGGCGGTGGGATGCCTCAGCAGTAGAGGCCTCAGCGGTTGCCCCCCCACCCTCCGTCGGTGGACGTTCAGACAGCGGCGCGGCGGGCGTGGCGTCCTGCTCATCGCCCGTCGTCCCCTTCTGATCACCGGCCGTCGCTTCCTCGTAGTCCGCTGCCTGCGCTGCGTGGACGTCCGCAGGCGCTGCTGCTGCCCCCGGAGCGACGGAGGCTTCCGGGGCATCGTCGGGCCTGGTCACCTCCGAATCCGCGGCGGCCTCAGCGGAGAGGTCATCTGCGGCAGCGTCTGGTGCCGAGCTATCTTCTGGAGCTTCGCCAAGGTATGCGGAAGCAAGCTGCCCCGCATACGTGCCGGCCAGTGCGGCTTCCAGGGCCTCCATCATGTCGTTGCGATCAACGCCGATGTGATCTGCCACACTGCGGGCGACGGAGCGGAGATAGACCTGGTTGAAGGTATCGTGAC
>JAAAOI010000133.1 GCA_009908945.1 Bacteroidota bacterium | reverse complement strand
CCGTAGTAGCGGGTCACCACCACCAGCGTCTGCACCAGCCCCAGGGCATCGATTTGACGCAGCAGAGGGGGACCGGCGGTGCGGCTCGGCTCTCCATCGTCATCGTAGCGGAAGGTGTCCGCGTCAATGCGGTACGCGCTGCAGTGGTGGGTAGCGTCGGGGGCGTCGGCGCGGACCTGTCCGATCAGGGTGCGGGCTTTCGAGACCGTCGCCGCGTGAAAGGCCCACCCGATAAAGCGTGAGCCTTCCGCTGTTAGTTCAGCCGAGGCCGCGGTGGCAATCGTGCGGTACGTATCCTTCATGGCGGTATGCGCTCAGGTGCCAAGGGGGCGGCCAGGATCCAGCGGTACGGTAGCAACTCATGGCATTTCCAGTGGGAGGGTTACCACGAAGGTGGTGCCCGTCCCTTTCTGGCTGTCCACGGCAATCGCTCCCCCCATGAGCTCTACGAGGTCCTGCGTAATGGCCAATCCCAGCCCCGTGCCTTCGAAGCTGCGCCCGTCGCCTTTGGACTCCTGCACAAACGCATCGAACAGCTGGGGCAGGAAGTCGGGGCTGATCCCCACGCCTGTATCCGCTACAGTAATACGGCAGTGCTTGCCCTCTACGGCAAGGCGCACCGTCACCCCACCTTTGAGTGTAAACTTGACGGCATTGCTCACGAGGTTGGTCACGACCCGCTGCAGGGCTGCTCGATCCTGGTACACGTCGATGGGGGCATCAGGCACAACCACATCCAACGTGATCTCCTGATCGGCCGCGGCCCGCGAGAACCCGTGCACGGCGTCCTCGATGACCTCCTGGAGCACGAAGACTCGGGGCGTAAGCGTCATCGCGCCGGCCTCAAGCTGGGAGAGGTCAAGCACGGAGGTCAACGTTTCCAGGAGCCGGTAGCTGGAGCGCTGAATGCGATCGGTAAACTCTCCGGCCGGTTCCGCCAACCCCATCTCCGAAAGCATTTCAGCAAAGCCAAGAATAGAAGTCAGCGGCGTGCGGATTTCGTGGCTCATGTTGGCCAGGAAGGAGGTCTTCAGGCGATTCATCTCCTGGGCTGTGTCGCGGGCCTGCCGGAGGGCATCCTCCTGTGCGATGCGTTGCAGTACGCTGGCCGCATTTTGCGCGAGGATCTCTATCAGGCGCCGGTCGAAGGGCCTGATGCCATCCGCCGACACGCTCCCCAGCGATACCACCCCGTAGGCTGGGATTGGAATGTAGGCCAGTGCCCGTGCGCTGCCGATTCCGTGGGCTACCCCTTCCCTCCCGTTGGTGTCGGGGATGTACAGGCTTTGCTGGGATTGCCAGGCTTGGGCGGCGCCGAAGGTATCGTCGACGCTGTAGTCAGGGCGTGGGTCCCCCATCACGGCACCACACGCATCAGACACAGCCACGGCCTCCAGCTTTCCGTGGCGTGCCAGCCGGATGGCACATACCGTGTAGCCCATCGTGTGCGTGATGAGCTCCAGCATGTGGGCGGCGACGGCTTCAGGCGTTTGGGCCTCGGCCAAAGTGCTCATGGCATCGTAGAGGGACTCCAGCCGCCGTCGCTGCTGGCGTTGCATGGCCTCGCGCTCCTTTTGGGGTGTGATATCGAGGTGCGTGCCCACGGCCCGAGCCGGCGTACCATCAGCGTTCCACTCCACCACCTGCCCGCGATCCAGAATCCACCGCCAGGAGCCATCCTTGGCCTTCATGCGGATCTCAAGGTCAATAAACGGCACCTCGCCGGTGGCATGGCGCTCCACCATGGCAAAGACGCGCTCGGCATCCTGGGGATGGGCGCGCTCGGTGAAGTCCTCAACCGTGCCCTCCAGTTCGGCCGGGGCATACCCCAGCATCTCCGCCCAGCGATCGTTATACTGGACCCGCCCCGTATTCAAGTCCCAATCCCAGAGGCCAAGATCACCACCACGCAGCGCCAGCTCGAACCGCTTGCGCTGCGTCGCCTCACGCTCGCGCTGCTCGTACGCTTGCGTCACGTCGCGGAAGACCATGACGATGCCCAACAGGGTGCCCTCTGAGTCCTGAATAGGCGCCGCCGAGTCCGCGATCTGATACTCCGTCCCGTCGCGCGCTGTGAGCACCGTATGGTTCGCCATCCCCACCGTGCCGCCCTCCCGCAAAACCTTGTCCACGGGGCTTTCTACCGGCGCCCCTGAGTGCGCGTTGTGAATGCAAATGACTTCATCGAGCGGGACACCGGCCGCGTCCGCTACCGACCAGCCGGTCAGGTCCTCAGCCACCACGTTCATCTCTCGGACGTGGCCCTCAGCATCGGTGGTAATGACCGCGTCGCCAATGCTGCGCAGCATGATGGAGAGGTACTGCTCCCGCTCTGCTACGGCTCTCGCCTGCTCCACCTGGGCTGTTATATTGTTAAAATAGACAGACAGCCCGTCTTGAAAGGGGTACACGCTCACCCGAAACCACGTCTCCAACGGCGGGAAGTACGCTTTAAACGACGCCGGCTCTCCGGTATTCACAACCCGATGATAATGGGTGTAGAAGGGTAGGTCGACAGCTTCCGGGAACTCCTGCCACACGTTTTTACCCAGGAGGTCCTCGCGCGAGCGCTCCAGCACCGCCTCGGCCTGCTGGTTGACGTACGTGAACGTCCAATCCGCATCAAGCGCGAAGAAGGCATCAGAAATACTCTCCAGCAGGGTAGCAAGCGCTCGGCCGGACAGGTGCGACTCCAGCGCTTCGGCCGCCAGGTCTCGCAGCATAAGCAGCGAAGCGCGCTCGTCGGGCGACAGGCTGCGCGGTTGTTGATCCATAAGGCAGAGGCCGCCAATTAGTGCCCCATGAGGGTCAAGCAACGGGGCAACGGCAACAAACCGTATATGTGGCGGCCCGGTTACCCATGCGTTTTCCGCAAACCGCTCATCCACTGTCGCATCCTCCACCTCCAACAGGGAGCCATCTGTAGGGCCCCACGTGCAGAACGCCGCGCTCCGGGGGCGTGACGAGACGTCCAGCCCTGCTTTGGCCCCGTACCAGGCCGTGTCCGCAGTGAGGAAGGTAACCGTCACCAGTGGCACATCGAACAGGTGTGTAGCCAGCGCTACGACGCGCTCAAAGGCGGCGTCGGACGTGTCCGAGGGGACTTCGTTGTAGACCATCTTTTGCAGCAAAGAGGCCTCGTACTGAAGGGAGTACAGGTCCTGCGGTCGCAAAGCTGACATGAAAGCACGTCGGGGAGATCATGGAGATGGGCCGACGCGAAGCCGAACGGTTTCGCGGCAACTATCTTTATTATAATGCTTTTCACTGATTACTTACAATGCGGCGCTGCAGAAAACTCCGCCACCGCGTCGGAGGTGCAGGCCGCAAAAGGAAGCGCTTACACGCCCGCCGCCGCCGTACCGCCCGCATTGACATTGGCCTCTACATGTAGTAACATGTAAGAGCAAAATGCCACTATTCTATCCATAAGCTCATGCTCCCCATGGAAGCGTCCCCGACCGATTACGCGGCCCTTCAGGATCGCCTCCAAGATCCGGAGACTGCTCGCGCGCTGCATCAACTGCTCGACCGCGTGGATACTCTTAACCAGTCGCTCACCATGTTGGACGATGCCCCAGCGCTGTTGTCGATGGGGGCGGACGTGGTGGACGAGCAGGCACGCCACGCCCGCGCGACGGGCGTTGACCTGGAAGCACGGCTGCAGACCCTCCAGGCTACGCTTGCCCGTCTGACGGAGCCCGCGACCCAGCAGGCCCTTCACGATTTGCTGGATCTCGCGCAGCAAGGCCCGCAAATCGCAGCCATGGCCGGCGACATTCTTGATGACACCGCCCGGGAGGCGCGCGCCCGGGGCATCGACCTTGAAGCCCGTCGGACGCGGCTCCTCGGGCTCCTGGAGCGGCTCACGCGGGAGGAGACGCTCGATGCTTTGGAAGACGCCACCCAGCTGGCCACATCCCTGCCTCAGGTACTGGCTATGGTGGGCGATATTTTTGATGACAGCATCCGCCGCCTGCGCGCCTCGGGCGTGGATGTGGAACGCCTCCTCTCCAGCAGTAGTGATGCTGTGCACCGGCTGCTCACCTCAGGCATTTTGGACCCAGAGGCGCTGGACGCCGTCGGCGGGCTGGGCAAGGCCCTGCAAGAGGCGCAAGCCTGCCCCACCCAGCCCATGGGCTTCTGGAGTGCCATCAAATCCTTGCGCGACCCCAACGTGGGCCGCGCGCTCTGCTTTTTTGTTGAGTTTGCCCGCGCCTTTGGCCGCTCGCTCGATGGCCACCCACAGTAGCGCCGCCTTTTTCCTTCTGATTGATTCGACCCCGCGAGACCATGGAAACCACACCGGCAAGACGCCACTACACCGTACTCATCGTTGGCGGCGGAAGCGCTGGCATCACCGTCGCTGCTCACCTTCTACAGTCGGATGACGCCCCCGACGTCGGGATTATCGACCCGGCCTCCAAGCACTACTACCAGCCAATCTGGACGCTTGTAGGGGCTGGCGCTGTCGAAAAAGCCTCCTCCGCGCGGGATATGGCCGAGGTCATTCCCCCAGGAGCCGACTGGATTCAAGACCGCGCTGTGAACTTTGCTCCCGAGGAAAACACGGTCGCCACCGCGCAGGGACACACGTTCACGTATGACTACCTCGTCATGGCCATGGGTATCCAGCTGGACTGGGATCACATCCCAGGGTTGGCCGAATCCGTAGGCAAGCCCGGCACGGGCGTCTGCAGCAACTATTCCTACGACACGGTCGACTCAACCTGGGAAAACATCCGCAATTTTTCTGGCGGGCGGGCCATCTTTACCCAGCCCGCAACGGCTATCAAGTGCGGCGGCGCCCCGCAGAAGATCATGTACCTGGCGGATGAGGCGTTCCGGCGCCAGGGCGTGCGGGAACAGAGCGAGATCTTTTTCTGCACCGCTAAGGCGGGTATCTTCTCCGTTGACAAGTACGCCCGGACCCTGCAGCAAATCATTAAGCGGAAAGACCTCAAACCGCAGTTTGAGCATAACCTCAAGGCCATCGATGCCGACCGAAAGGAAGCCACCTTCGACCACCAGGGGGAGGACGTTACCTTCAGCTACGACCTGCTGCATGTGACGCCGCCGATGAGTGCACCGGATATCGTGAAGGAGAGTCCGCTCGCGAACGAAGCGGGCTGGGTCGACGTCCACAAGTACACCTTGCAGCACCTCACGTACGACAACGTGTTTGCCCTTGGCGACTGTAGCAGCCTGCCAACCTCGAAGACCGGAGCAGCCGTACGCAAGCAAGCGCCAACGGTCGTGAAGAACCTGCAGGCCCTGCGGCATGGGCACCCCTTGGAGGCGCAGTATGATGGCTACACCTCCTGCCCCCTCGTCACGGGCTATGGCAGCCTGGTACTGGCCGAGTTCAGCGGATACACCGGTGAACCTATGGAGACCTTCCCCTTCGATCAGTCGCAGGAACGGTACTCCATGTACCTGATGAAAAAGAACGGTCTGCCCAACCTCTACTGGCATGGCATGCTTAAAGGTCGGGCATAGGCCTGGCATCAGTGCGCGCCACCCCTGCCGGGTGTGGCGCGCGTGTTGTATTGCCCTTTGGCCCACTTGACGTTGCCATCTTATGGAATTTGACATCACACCCAAACGCTACGAGGAGCTGGCCAGGCTCATCGCGCAGGCCGAAAGCCCGGTTGGGATTGACGCCGAGAAAACGCACATCTTGATACTCGACAAACTCGAGCAGGTGAGCGCCCGTCTCCAGCGTCTCGAAGAACGCCTGGCCCAGCTGGAGGAACGCTCGTAGCCCTCGATGCAGCGCGCGCCGTGGGGCCCGTTGCTCTCCTTTGCTCTGTGCCCCACTGCTTTTATTTATCCCACTTGCACCAGCCCTTTGTTCGTATGCGTACGATTGTAGCCTTTCTTGCAACCTCCTTGCTCCTCTTTTTTTCCACCGCCTCGCCCACCCAGGCAAGCAATACGGATGACCTGTTTGTCGTGGTGACGTCAGATGATGCCCAGACCCAAATGATGGCCATGGTCCTGGCCACGCAGTCCATGCGGCAGGGCGCAACCGTGCGCGTATTGCTGTGCGGGCCGGGCGGGCGGCTGGCCATCGCCGACGAGTCCTTCCCGACCTTTGCGCCGGCCGGTCGGTCGCCACAGGAGCTGTTGCGTGGCTTGATGGCAGAAGAGCAGGTGGTTGAGGTCTGCGCTATCTTTCTTCCCAACACCGAGTTTGGCCAGGAGGACCTCATCGAGGGTATCGGCACGGCCATGCCCCCAGCCATTGCGGAGCACATGCTTCGGCCCGATGTCCGGTACTTCACCTTTTGATGCGAGGCCACAGCCTGAAGGCGTACCGGTCCTCCCTGCTTTTACCTCATACCCCATCAACCCATGCAGATAACCTGGTCCTTACTTTGCCCCCTTCTGTGCGTCCTCCTTGTGGGAACCGGGTTCGATGGTCCTATCAAGCCAGTAGATGACACGAGCTCCCTCCCCAATCAACCGACGCCTCAGGCGCAAGGCTCCCTGCTACCGGCCCTCGTGCCGTCAGCTCCTGGCACGTTCTGGGTGCAGCATCGCGGGGCTATGCGCTCCGTTATGCGCGATGGAGATCTTACCCCGCACGTAGCGCTCGATTCGCTGCAACGCCATGCTGGCCTTTTTGCCGTAGGGCCGCTTGAGGGACTTCGGGGGGAAGTGACCATTTACAATGGCACACCGTCCATCGCCACGGTCGCTGAGGGCACGCCCCGGACCGAAGCGTCCTTCGATCATCGCGCGGTGTTTCTCGTCTATGGTGGCGCGGAGGCCTGGACCTCCGCGCCTATGGCGGAGGACGTTGGTAGCCTTGACGCATTAGAAGCGTACGTACGCCAGGCCGCCGAGAGAGCAGGCCTTTCGACAGACGAGCCCTTTCCGTTTCGCATTGAAGGAACCGCAGCAGACCTGACCTACCACATTTTGGACCGCCAGGGCGACGGGCCGCACACCGGGGCGGCACACCAGGCAGCGAAGAAGCTATTTTCCGCCCGTGAGGTTGAGGTGCAGATGGTCGGATTCTGGGGCAGCGCGGCAGATCAGGGGGTGTTCATCCATCGTGGCGATCATGTGCACGTGCACGCGATCCTCACCGCGGCGGACGCTTCCGGCCATGTGGATGACCTGCAGCTTTCGGCTGGGGATGCGACGCTCTTCCTTCCCGTTCGGTAGACGAGGGCACCCTGATGCGTGGTACGACAACGGCTGCGGTATCGCGCCGACGTTGCAAGTGGCTGCGCGGTGAGGTAGCAGGCTACGTCGCTACGGGGCCTGCCACACCATCTGGACGGTAGCCGCTTCGCCTTGGTGATGTGGGCCTTCGTCGAGCATGTATTCAACCTCCTCCAGCCTACTGAATGTCCCCTCGCGGAACGCGTGCTGGAGCTCCGCTTTGCTCACCATCATATCTGCATGAGGGGGCCCCCCGCTCTCGTACCCCTGCTCCACCTGCGCCGGACGAAACCACTCGGCCAGAATCCATCCTCGTGGAGCAACCAGACGCTTCATCTGGCTGAGCAGTAAGGCGCGCTGGTCGGGCAGCACATGCAGAAAGGTGACCACGAGAGCGTCCCAGGTGCGGGCTGGCCGCCACGTGATGACATCGGCTTCTACGGTTTCCACGTCCACCCCAAACCGGCTGGCCAGCTGCTCCGTTTTCTTTAGCCCCGTCCAGGAGTAGTCCACGGCAGTCACCGTATAGCCCTGCTGAGCCAGCCACACGGCGTTGCGCCCCTCCCCCGCTCCCAGTTCCACGACCGTAGCCCCTGCCGGGACCGTGCCAATCGCATCTGTGAGAAAGACGTTGGGGTCGGTGCCATAGGCGTACGCTTCGGCGTCGTATCGGTCATCCCAAAAAGATGAATCCATTGTGTCTATGCCTCTGCTGTCAATAGGAAGAATAAACCTACAAGGCTCATCGAGCGCCGCCTGGGACAAGGGCCTACGCTTCGGCCTGTACGTCTGCCATTTTCGTAGGGGGAGGTTCTGTGCTTGTGCGCTGCTGAGCCGCCCGGGCAGCCCGCACGGCTTCGTGCACTTCGTGAAAGAACGCCTCTTCCCCAAGATGATCCACGAATCCGGCCTTCGCCATGGCGTCGCGGACCGGCCCCTTGCAGCCTGCTACAAAAAACGTGATGTCTTGCCGCCGAAGCTCGGTGACTAACTCGTGGAGTGCATGAAGGGCTGTGGAGTCGATTGTGTTCACCGGGTAAGCGTCCAGCACCACCGCTCGGGGCGTGGGCGTCCGGTGCGGAACGGCACGCAGGGCGTCCTTCAGATGGTTGGCATTGGCGAAGTAGAGCGACGCATCGATGCGCACAATAACGACGTCATCACGGGTTTCCGCTGCGGGGTAGCGGGCCGAGGCGCGGTACGTGGTCGTTTGGGGCAGCTGCCCCATCACAACCGTATGCGGCCGCGAGCTCTGATACAACACCACAAGCAATGAGCCTACGACGCCTACAAGAATACCTTCCTCGATCCCCAGTGCGAGTGTCGAGCCGAACGTCAGCACCAGCAACCCGAAGTCTTTCCGATCGGTGCGCCACAGGTGCCGGGCTTCCTTGATGTTGAACAGCCCGGAGACCGCCACCATCACGATGGCAGCCAGCACGGCTTGCGGCATGTAATAGAAGAGAGGCGTGAGAAGCAGCAACGTGCCCCCGATAAGCAACGCGCTAATCAGGGAAGCCCCTGTGGACTCGGCCCCTGCTTGGTCGTTTACAGCCGTGCGCGAAAACCCACCGGTAACGGGAAACGATTGAAAGAACGCCCCCCCGATATTCGCCGCGCCTAAAGCCACCAACTCCTGGTTGGGGTCTACCTCGTAGCCATTTTGCGAGGCGTACACCTTGGCTACGGCAATGGACTCCATGAAACCGACCAGCGAAATCACGACGGCCACGGGTGCCAGCGCCTGCACGTCGGCCCAGTCAACCACCGGAACCACCAGCCCCGGCAACCCTGCGGGCACCTCTCCTACGATGGACACGTCCTGCGCAGCAGCCCCAGCCGCCCACACCGTGACCGTGGCGATGACGACCACCACCAACGGCCCTGGCAATCGCGGATTCAGGTGACGGAGGCCCAGCAGCAAGGCGATGCTGCCCACGCCGATGGCCAGCGTCAGCAGGTGGATGTCCCCGGCCTGCTGCACGGCCGCCCAGATGATCTCGTGGACATAAATCGACTGGGGCAGGTCAACCCCAAGCAGATGCTTCAACTGGCTAAACCCGATGATAAGGGCCGCGGCCGAGGTAAACCCGCTGAGCACCGGGTGCGATAAAAAGTTGGCCAGAAACCCAAACCGCAGTAGGCCCAGGCCAAACTGCAAGACCCCAACCATCAGCGCCAGCATCAGGGACAGCATGATGTAGCGATCGACGTCGCCATCGGCCAGCGGCGCCACGCCAGCAGCCACGAGCAGCGACACCATGGCCACGGGCCCTACGGCCAGCTGCCGAGACGTGCCCATCAGGGCATAGATAATCAGCGGTACGAGCGATGCATACAGCCCGTAAATAGGCGGCATCCCAGCAATCAGGGCATACGCCATGCCCTGCGGGATGAGCATCACGCCCACGGTCAGCCCGGCGGAGAGGTCGCCGTAGAGCTGTTTCCGCGTGTATGACGGCCCCCATTCAAGGGGCGGAAAAAACTGTTGGAGGAGGGAGCGCATAGCGCACATCACCAGTCGTCAGACAAAAAGAAACTCCCGGACGGCCACACCATGGGTCGTCCGGGAGTCGGTTCACAGCATACAGCCCTACGCCGGCTGTGCTTTGGAGGCTTCGCGGTAGTCGGCAAACTCGCCGTCGACAAGGGTAACCTCAAAGCCCTCGCGCGCCAGCAGAGAGCTCGCCACCGAAGCACGCGCGCCACTGCCACAGTGCACCAGCAGGTGCTCGTCCTTGGGTAGTGTGTCGAGGTTCTCGGCAAGGCGCGTGTAGGAGGAGTTCAGCGCACCCGGCACGTGGTCTGCGTTGTACTCGGAGGCATACCGTACGTCAAGCACCACCGCATCATCGCTGGCCCGCAGGGTATCCAGGTCGGTTGTCATCGCCGTGCGGAGCGACGCCGTCGGGTGCCCGGCTTCTACGTACGCGGCCAGGGTCTCCGGCGTAGCAAAGTGCACGATGTTGTCGAAGCCGATGCGGATCAGGTCGCGCACCGCCTCCTCCACGTCGTCCGCATCAATGATCAGCGTAAGCGGCGTCTCGGCATCGGTCAGCGCCGAACCCACAGCGGTGTTGAATGCGCGGTTCAGCGGCGAATAAATAGCCCCTGGGAGGTGCGCGCCAGCGAAGGCAGTCCGCTCGGCCCGTGTATCCACCACCACCATATCCTCATCCGCTACGACGTCAACCAGTCCGTCTACATCCACTTCGGACGGCTCGGGAAGGCCCCCAAGCACAGGCGCCCCTTCTTTGTTGAGCTGCTTCATGCGTGCGAAGTATAGCGGGGGCTCGGGCTGCCCTTCCAGAATGGCAGAGACAAAGGCATCTTCCCCGCGCTCTGCGGCCTCAAGCATCGGGTTGGTGGCACGCTCATACCCTACCGTCGTCTGCGGCACCGCGCCCAGCGCCTTCCCGCACGCCGAACCTGCGCCGTGCCCCGGCCAGATCTGCATGTGGTCGGGCATGGAAAGAAAGCTCTGCACGGTCTCGTAGAGTTTCCGTGCGGAGGGCTCCATCATCCCCTCTACCTTGGCAGCGGACTCCAACAGATCCGGCCGGCCGAGATCGCCCACGAATACAAAGTCACCCGTAGCAATCCCCATCGGCTCAGTCGCGCCGCCGCCGTGGTCTGTGATCTTGAAGGTGAGGTGCTCCGGCGTGTGGCCGGGCGTGTGGACCGCCGTGATCTCAATGTTGCCGACCTTGAAGGAGTCACCATCGGTGAGATAGGTGACATCATAATTGGCCTCTTTCGGCCAAAGGTACTTCCAGTCCGCATCCCCTTCGTCCGAGAGGTAAAGCTTCACATCCGGGTAGGCTTCGGCAAACTCACGCGCCCCGGAGAGGAAGTCGGCGTGGATATGCGTTTCGGTAACGGCCGTGATGGTGAGTCCTTCACGCTCAGCCAGGTCAACGTACTGGTCGATGTCACGCTCGGGATCGATAATGACGGCTTCACCCGTTTGTTGACAGCCAATGAGGTAGGCGTACTGGGCGAGCTTGTCGTCGAATATCTGACGGAAATACATGGTCGTAGGAGGTTAGTGTGGAATGCTGATGAAGGTGTTGCCCGTTGCCACCGGTGCGGTTGGCCCGCGCAAGCATGGGGGCTGCGGCTTAGTAGTGCGGCAG
>JAAAOI010000005.1 GCA_009908945.1 Bacteroidota bacterium | reverse complement strand
GCCCGGCGTCGACGAGTTGCTGCGCTACGGTTCCCCCGATGTGTCCTGCACCGATGATTCCAATCGTCATGGTTCTCCCCCCGCTTGTTGTTGGTGACGCATTCGGAAGCGTGCCGGCCTCTTACCGGCGCGCTTCCCGCTGAAACTGACTCGGCGTAACGCCGAAATGCTGCTTGAACTGTCGGGTCAGATGACTGGTGCCCGAGAAACCGCTCAGGCGAGCCACTTCCCCAACCCGGCGGTCGCCGCTGCCCAGGAGGGTGCGTGCACGCTCCACGCGTCGCCGCATGACGTAGCGGTACGGTGTCTCCCCCATTTTCGCCTTAAAGAGCCGCGAGAAGTGGGCGGCACTCAACGCGGCCTCCGCGGCCATCTCCTCGACCGTGATGCCGTCGACGAGACGCGCTTCGATGAAGTCGATCACACGGGTTGCCTGCGCCTGTGTCAGGCCGCGCTGTGCGGGAGGCCGGGTGGATGGCTCAACCCCGTGGCTTCGAACGAGGTGGGCGGCGAGAGCCGTGACGACCGACTGGACGAAGATGGGTCCTCCGGGAAATCCCCCGCGTACTTCGCCGATGAGAGCGCGCGTCAGATGATACAGCTGCGGGTCCGCGATGCCGTACGCGAGCTTCACTTCCACCTCGTCACGACCGGTCAGGCGTCTGACGAGGTCCGGCGTCAGAGCAACCAGGCCGAACCGGTTCTTCCGGGCCACGCGATGGGAAAACGGGCGCCCGGGCGGGTTCACCCAGAAGCTTTTCGGCCTGAGCGTTTCCCGGACGGTGCCGCCCGCGCCCCGCCGCTCCACCTCCAGCGGCTCCGGATCCAGGTTGAGCGCCAGGTAGTGGCGAGGCACCACCAGGTCGCGGGTTTCCCACTCGGGATTCGAACCGACCTCTACGCCCCCGGAACGACCTCGGACGACATCTCCATCTCCGCGTCGGCGAGCGCCTCGACGGGTGCGCCCGTTTCCGCTTCTCGGAACGGCATGACGCTCCGACGCGGGCGCCTCCGGCCCGGGTTCGGCATCCCGCCTGATGTGGTTGCCCCGATATCCATTGGCGGAAAAGCGTCCATGACAGGATAGAAGGACGGGTCCCACACTGGGTGTTTGAGCCGCCCGGGGAATGTTTGTTCTGGAGAACCAATCGTCTATGCGATAGGTTCGGCCTTCTGCCTTGCAACGGTCGCTATTTCTCCGAGCATATGGCTCGCACGGCCCGTTCCTCCTGATCGTCGGATCCCCATGCCCTCTGGCCTCGACCGCTTCCCTGGCGGCACCGGCATCGTCGGGCTACTCTTCGGCGGACTCATCGTGCCCGCCCGCCGCGCTGCACGCCTTGAGCCGGCCGAGGCGCTCCGCAGCACGTGACCGTCTTGCTCCCGGTTGTCTCACGTTTCAGCACCGGACGTCCGTGTGAACGCATCAGTTCACGGGATAAAGGCCCGGCGGAATCATCACAACCGGCGCCGGCTGATGCCGGAGCACGGTCCGAATGAAGGCGTCCGCGGGCGGCAGGTGTTCTTCCTCCTCCGATCCCTGGAGAAGCAGGCGCAGCGGCCCCGGCAGGAACCGCCCGAAGTTCCAGAACCCGGAGGCCGGATTGACCTCAATGATCTCGACGCGGGTTGCTGGCACGTCGGCGGCCCGGCGCGCGAGGTCGATGGCGTCGAGCATGCCGCCGATCTCGTCCACCAGGCCGATCTGCTGTCCGTCGAGCCCGGAGTAGATTCGCCCTTCGCCCACGTCGCGAATGTGCGCCTCGGTCGTATCGCGTCCCTCCGCCACCAGCTCCACGAATTCACTGTAGAAGGACTCGAACAGATCCGCGACGCGCTCACGCTCTTCCTCCTGCAGGGGCCGGGCGGGGATCTGCGTTCCGATGAGCGGTAGCTGATATCCGGTGAACAGGTCGGCGCGTTCGCCCTCCTGCACCACGTCGTAGGTCTGCTGCACCACGTCGTAGGTCTGGCCCGTCTTCTCGCTCCAGCCGTCTGCGTACAGCCATCCGCCAATCACGCCAATCGAGCCGGTGACGGTTGTTGGTGTGGCGAGGATGCTGTCGGCATAGGCGGAGATCCAGTATCCTCCGGAGCCGGCCACCTGTCCCTGTGACACGACGACCGGCTTCTCGGCAGCCACCTCTTTCAGCGCCTGCGCCACAAGGTCGGAGGCCATGCCGTCGCCGCCGGGGGAGTCGACCCGGAAGACGACCGCCGCGACGTCTCCCCGGCCTTTCAGCTTCCGGATGGATTCGTGGAGGGTGCGCGCCTCGATGCCCGACTCCATCGACGTCGGACCGATGCCGTAGACGACCGCAATCTTGTCCGGTTCACTCCACGCCCGCGTTGCCGTCGCCACCTCGTCGAGGTCGTCGCGGTCGATTGTGCGCGTGCCGTGATCCAGGAGAGCATCGACGAACTCGTCGCGGTCGTGCCAGCGGCCCAGTGAATCGACCAGCCCGGCCGTCTGGGCTTCCAGCGCGGTGAGGATCGTTTTCTCATCAACCAGAGCATTCAGGGAGTCGCGCGACAGCCCGCGATCGGTGGCAATGCCGCGAACGACGGTCGCGTAGACGTCGTCCAGGTATTCAGCCCGCTGCGTGCTGTCAGCTTCCGAGAAGCCGGTTCGCGACAGCGTCTCGGCGGCCGATTTGTACTCGAAGAACCGCCACTCGTCAAACTCGAGCCCGAGCTTGTCGAGCGTCCCGTCGAGGTAGGTCCGGCTCAGGGCGTAGCCCGGAAGCGTCACCGTTCCGCGCGGGTCCTGCACGACGACGTCCGCTGCGCTGGCGAGGAAATAGTCCGTCATCCCGGCATTTTCGAGATAGGCGATCACGGTAATACCCCGGTCGCTTGCGGTGCGAAGCGCCCGGCGCAGCTCCCATGCCTTCGCGGTGCCGAGTTGCACGCCGCTCAGGTTCAGCGTGATGACGCGCACGGTACCGGACTCTGCTGCCTGCCGGATCGTGCGCAACACCTCGTAATAGCGCGGTGGGCCTTCGCCGAAGAAGGTCACGAGGCGCGACTTCCGGTATGGCAGCGGCCCGGTCAGTTCCAGGTCGATGCGCTGTCGATCGGATGCAGCCGCCCGGTAGAGCGCACTCGGCTGAAAGTCGCCGACGCGCACCCGGCTCACCTGGCCTGTGTAATCGCCATTCGTATCGATCCCGGATGCCGACTCGGCGCCCGTCCGTCCCAGGTCGATGCGGAGGCCGACGGTCTGGGATTCGTTCTCGAAGAACCGAGCGAAGACCTGCACGCCGTCGACGATCTCCAGCGCACCGCCTGCACTCCACGGCGCATCGCGCACCGCCTCCCCGTCTGCCACAGCGGCATCCGCGAAGAGGGTCAGCCGTGACGTCCCGAAGGGTCGCACGCCGATTTCGCCGACCACCTCCCAGTCGTCCGTTTCGAGGCCGACGTTGCCGATGGCACCGACGGAGAGGTACCGCGAGGGGCGCAGCACCGTCCCCGTGACGAGGCGGTTGTATCGCCCCAGTGCCGCCGTCGCGTCCCCGCTGAACCCCTGATACGCCAGCCCGAAGCTCGCGCTGCGCGTCCCGCCGCTAACCCCGATGTGGTAGGCGTTGACGTCGAGCGCGCCTCGGTTCAGGCGGGCATAGCTTGCGGAAAGGCCGCCAAAGTTCGAGAATACGCCCCAGTCCTGGATGCTCGCCGCGTCGGTGCCGTCACTGCTCCAGATGAACGACGTGCCGGACCCGATCATGCCGGCCACAGCCGGGTTCACGGTTCCGTACAACCCGTCCCCGAACGCCGCCGGAGGCGCGGACAGGAAGAACGACTGCTCGTAATATCCTGCCATATCTGGCGAGCCGGTCTGTGCTGTCGCCGACGAAGGATACAGCAGCCCCGCGACCAGGAAAACACATGCCAGCCCGATCCTGCGTAGAGTCACATCCATACCGGCCCTCAAGTAGGAAGGTGGAGACGTGCGCGAACCGACACCCAGATCATGATTTCGGGTATCAACGGTCCGTACGCTGAACATCGATCAAGGTTACACGCCCGCAGCAGCGGACACGCCATGCGGCTCCGATTCCGGCGGGGAAAGGCGCCGGTTTCCGCGTCCGTGAGCGTCCAGACCGCTCCATTTGACCGGGGGCGAGCGCCGGGCTTTATTGTTGTTGTTGTCCTCCGGCGCGGCATGGTTTGATCGGACCGGGCGCCTGCATCTATATCCCCAAGGGAATGTATCATGCCCCGCAGCATACCGGCTGGGAGGCCATGAAACGCATCACCGTGTATGCTTCCGCCGTCCTGCCTGACGCTGTTTTCCACCCGCGCCCCCTCCTCACCTTGGTCTGCTTCTGACGTGCTTGTGTTGACTTCATTTCGCGCTGTGCTTCGCGCTGTATTTTGTGTTGTGTGCGCCGCTGTTGGTCTCATCGCCCTCCTGACCGGTGGGGTGCCGGCGCCAGTGCAGGCCCAGGCTGAGCACCCGCGGCTCCAGCAGGTCGGGACGGTAGAGCATCCCCCGATTGACGAGATGAGCGGCCTGGTCAAGAGCGCTCAGTTCGATAACGTCTGGTGGGTGCACAACGACAGCGGCGATGAGCCGCGATTGTTTGCCATCGATAGCACGGGCAGCGTGCACCTCGCCCCCTGGCGCGCCGACGACTACGCGGTTGGGATGGCAGCTGTCGATACGCGGGGCCGTCCCGCGTGGCCCGGCCTGGCTCTGGGTAGTGCCGCTCATATCGACTATGAGGCGATAGCCGCCGAAGACGGGGTCCTCTACCTTGGCGATATCGGCAACAACGGCAATGCCCGGCGCGATCTCGGCATCTACGTGATCCCGGAGCCCTACCACTACGCCCGCCAGACGCGGCCGATGAAGCATCTTTGGGTCCGGTATCCGGAGCAGACGACCTACCCGGCGAAGACGTGGGACTACGACGCTGAGGCGCTCTTTATAGATGACGGGACGCTCTACCTCCTCACCAAGCGCCGCCAAGGCCAGCAGATCAACCAACTGGCCCCCGGGACGGCGCTCTACCGGCTTGATACTGCACATCCCCAGGAAGTAAACACGCTTACACTCGTTGAGCGGCACGCCTCCATTCCGCCGCCAACTGGCGCAGCCCTGAGCCCCAACGGCGACCGGCTGGCGGTGCTCTGCACGGCGGGGGTCTGGATCTTCCCGCGGCCGGAGGCGGGCGACCGGTGGCTCTCGGAGGAGCCTCGCACCATCCAACTGGCTGCGGACCACCTCAAACAAGCGGAGGCGGTGACCTGGGATGACTCCCAGACGCTCCGCATCGTAAACGAAAACCGGGACGTGTTCGTGCTCTCGCTCGGGGATCCTCAGCAAGCGGAGTGAAGGGCCATGCCGGAGGCTGCCACCCGATACAGGTTTGCGTCATAACCCCGGACGCCAATCCTCTTCTGGCTGGTTGCCCTCCCGGCCGATCCTCTTCTGGCTGGTTTCCCTCCCGGCCGTTGCTACGCAAGATTGGCATGCCGAAGCTTGGCGTCGAATACGAAGCTCTCCGCTCACGAAAACTATTTTCGTATGGCGTTCCGTGCCGGGTGGTACTGAGGTGCGCCCCTGAAGCTGTACGGGGTTGGTCGGCCAAGCCACGCCGGCGCAGTAGGCTGTGCATGGCCCCACCGTAAAGTTACCTGGGCGCGTTTTGAAAGTATCCTCCATTAATACTATGTTAACAGAGCAGTTGCTCCATGGTACCCTTGCAGTCGGCAACGTCAAAAAGCGAGCCGCGGGTTGTTTGGAGGCCAATGGTCGTTTATCATCCGGACCCCTTGCTCTCATGATTATGATTTCGTCCGCAAGAACAGCATGTATGGCAGTGGTTGTGGTTGCCCTCCTAAGCGCTTTCGTAAGCGCGGGCGCCGTCTCTGCTCAGGGACAAACAGTAACCGGGCAGGTTACGGATGCCGAGGACGGAGAGCCGCTACCCGGCGTCAACATCGTTGTGGTTGGCACCAATACCGGCACCACTACAGATCGCGAGGGGCAGTACGCCCTGAACGTTCCGGCGACCGCGGACTCGCTCAGCTTCTCGTTCGTGAGCTACGCGACGCAGACGATAGCCATTGACGGGCGGTCTGAAATCGACGTGGCGCTCCAGCCGCAGGTGCAACAGCTGGGCGACATCGTTGTAACGGCGCTTGGCATTGAGCGTGAGGAGCGCTCGCTCGGATACGCGGCTCAGGAAGTCGATGCCGCTGAGATTGAAGAGACAGGCCGGGCAGACGTGCTCAGCGCATTGAGCGGAAAGGTGTCGGGGGTTACCATCACGAACACCGGGGGCGCACCGGGGGGGAGCTCCCGCATCATCATTCGGGGGTTAACGTCGCTCAACCCGAACGCCAATAACCAGCCCCTCTTTGTGGTGGATGGCGTGCCTATCGACAACCGAACGATCGAAGCGGGCGATACGCCGCGGAGCATCAGCAACCGCGCTGCTGACATCGACCCCAACAATGTGGAGTCCATCAATATCTTGAAAAGTGGTGCAGCGACGGCCCTCTACGGCACGCGAGCAGCTAACGGCGCCGTCATCATTACCACGAAGTCAGGCCAAACCGGCGAGATGAAGGTTAACATCTCCAGCACGGCATCAGCCGAGCGGGTGGCCCGCTACCCGGAGTTCCAGACGGTGTACGGCCAGGGCTTTGGACAGCAGACAGCTTCTGGCCCAACTGGGGCGCCCCTATTGCTGAAGTGGCTGATACCTTGCAAGGCTGGCAGTACTACGACATATGGCGGGATGCGATGCAGACCGGGGCCTCGTTCGACAACGCCGTGAGCGTTTCGGGAGGGAGCGAAGACGTGACCTACTACGGGTCGGTGTCTAACCTGCAGCAGCGAGGCGTTATTCCGTTCGGCGACCGCGACCGCACGTCCGTGAAGCTGTCCAGCCAAATCCAACCGTACAACACCCTTAACGTCTCCTCCTCCGTCAGCTACACGAATGCTGGAGGCAACCACGTCCCGGCCGACCGCTTCATGGAGCGGCTTATGTATTGGGCACCGACCAAGGATGTGACCAACTTTGAGCAGCCAAGCGGCATCCAACAGGGCTATTACGGCAACGGTAGCTCAGGCACCAACCCCATCTATGACGCCAAGTACTCGACGTATGAGACCGATCTGAACCGCATTATCGGGAACGTATCGTTGGACTACAATCCGCTGGAGTGGATGAATCTGACCTATCGCCTCGGGGTCGACTATTACAACGACGACCGTACCAACATTACCCCAGGACCCCTTGGTATCGAAGGGGAAAACCCGCTCAGCTCCACAGGCTTTGTTACGGAAGACCGCATCAACAGCCGAGTATCGAAGGCGAAAACCCGCTCAGCTCCACAGGCTTTGTTACGGAAGACCGCATCAACAGCCGAGACCTGACTTCAACGGTCAACGTGACCCTGGAAACGGATGTGACCGACGAGATTGGCGCCCGGCTGCTGCTGGGCAATGACCTCTTCGACCGCGAACTGGATCGCGTGATTGCGAATGGCGAGGACTTCGTGACGCCCCGCTTCTACCGGTTGAGTAACGTGCGTAACCTATCGAGCAGCCAGTTTACCTCCAGGCAACGACTGATCGGCGTCTACGGGGATCTGTCCCTCGACTACAACGATTACCTCTACCTCAGCCTCACCGCGCGCAACGATTGGTCGTCGACGCTGCCGGAGCAGAACCGATCGTTCTTCTACCCATCCGTAAGCATGAGCTTCCTGTTTGGCGAAGTGTTCGATCTTCCCGACCTCATCAGCTATGGGCAACTGCGGGCCTCGTTTGCGGAGGTGGGCAAAGACGCTGCGCCCTACCTCACCAGCGTGACGTACACGAGCCCGGGCCTCTACCCGCTGGACGGACGCGTGGGCTACACCCGGTCCAACCTGCGCGGCACAAACGACCTCAAGCCCGAACGCACGACCTCATACGAAGTGGGGACCGACCTGCGCATCCTCGACAACCGGTTGGGCATCGACGCCACGTTCTACCAGTCGAATAGTGCTGATCAGATCCTGCGCGTCCCCGTCTCCAACGCTACGGGCTTCACCACGGTAGCCACCAACGCGGGTGAGATTCGTAACCGCGGGCTTGAGCTGCAACTTAATGCGTCGCCGGTGCAAACGTCCAACTTCACGTGGGATGCGACGCTCAACTTTGCGCGCAACCGCAACACGGTGGTGTCGATCCGCGAAGGCATTGACGAAATCATCGTCGGCTCACAGTTTGGCTATGCCGGAAGCAGCCCTACCATCAAGCTGGTGGAAGGGGACGCCTACGGCAACATCTATGGGACAAGTTACCAGCGGTACTATCCGCCCGGCGAAGAGCCCGCAGATCCGGACCGCATCGATGAAGACCGGCCGATCCTCATCGGCGAAGACGGCTTCCCCGTGATTAACACGCAAGACAAGGTGCTTGGCAATTCGCAGCCTGACTGGACGGCGGGCTTCCGCAACGCGCTCACGTACAAAAGCCTGACGCTCTCGTTCTTGATCGACGCACAGGTCGGCCTGGACGTGTTCAGCCAGTTCGACAACTTCTTCACGGCGTTCGGCATCACCGAAGAAACGCTGGCCCGCGACGAGTTTCGCGTCTTCGAGGGCGTAACAGCAGACGGCACGCCGAACACGCAGGAAGTGTGGTTGGGGCAGGGCGTGGGCCCGGACGGGTGAACGACGCCTCCTTCGTCAAGCTGAGAAACATCCGACTGTCGTGGCGTCTCCCCGAACGCTGGCTCGGCAATGCGTCGCTGGTGGAGCAGGTGCGGGTTTCGGCTGGGCTCAACAACATCATTCTGTATACGCCCCTCAAAAACGCGTTCGACCCGGAGTCGCGGTCGGGTGGGGCGGGAACCAACGCCACAGGCTTCACCGGGTTGGACTATCCGGGCACCTCCAGCGTCCGCTTCTCCCTGGATGTCACGCTCTGATCGGCGCTCCATGTGCTGCCAAGCAGTCCTCGCGTTCTCAGGTTGTTTACTCAAGCGTATATTATGAAAGCTCCACGTCTTACACGCCTCTTCGACCCTCGGATATGGCTCGCCGCGCTGGTCGTGTTTACGATAAGTGGATGCGACGATTTCCTGTCCATCAATGATGACCCGAACAACCCGACGTCGGCCCCTGCGTCTGGGCTGATGACGAACGTCACCTTCGAGACCGCACAGAACCACTTCCTGGTGGCAAGTAACACCTCGTACTTCGTCCAGTACCTGGCCTCGCCCAACGAGGCCAACACGACCGACACGCAGCAACCGGTCAGTTATGGCGCCACGTGGTTCAACCTCTACAACGTCCTTACCGATCTGCAGGACCTGGAGGCGCTGGCCGCTGAGCAAGAAGGCAACAGCGAGGCGCTGGGAATCGCCAAGCTGCTCAAAGCGATGAACCTGGGGCTACTGGTAGACAACTGGGGCAGTGTGCCGTACTCGCAGGCGTTCACGGGCGATGTGCTCCAGCCGGAGTACGATAGCGGAGAGGACCTGTACGCAGAGATTTTTACGCTCATTGACGAGGGAATCGCTACACTCGAAGCAGGCAACTTCACCACGACGGTGGGCAACGAGGACTTCATCTACGGCGGGGACACGGACTTGTGGATCAAGACGGGCTACTTCCTCCGGGCCCGGTACCTGAACCATCTGTCTAAGACCGAACAGTACGACCCCGCCGCGGTGCTGAGCGCGCTGGATAACGCCTACGAAAGCACGGCCGATGATGCACAGATGATGTATTTTCAGGAAGAACGTAACCCTTGGGGGCAGGTAGCTATCGATAATGCGAACTTGTTCCTGGGCGGTTGGCTCTCCGAGCAAATCGTAGGATACCTGAACGGAGACACCTTTGGCTTCGTCGACCCGCGCATCGACCTGTACACCGATCCGAATGACGAGGGCGAGTACATCGGAACGCGCAATGGGGCCGGCCGCGGCGACGCGGCCGAGCAGGGGGAGCGGGTAACGCTCACAACGGACACGTACTACGCCGGCGAGACGGCTCCGCTTCCGCTCGCAACCTACTTCGAACAAAAGTTCATCGAGGCCGAGGCCGCCCTGCTCGATGGGCAAACGAGCCGTGCTTACGCAGCGTACCTGGATGCCATTGACGCCCACATGGAAAAAATCGGCGTGCCGGAGACCAGTCGGCAGACGTATGTAGGCCGCCCCAGCGTGGATCCTGGCATGAGCAACCTGACACTCGACGATATCTTCCGGGAGAAGTACATCGCCATGTTCCTGCACCCGGAGTCTTGGGTGGACGTGCGCCGCCACGACTACGACTACGTAGGGATGGAGTTACCGGAAAACCTGAATCCTGACCTGGGCGGCGAGTTCATTCGTCGGCTGGCCTATCCAGACTCCGAAACCCAGCGCAATGGAGCCAATGTGCCCGCTGCTGATCTGAATGACCGCATCTGGTGGGATCAGCCCTGAGGCGCCGATCCTAAGGCATTGATCGCCGCGTGCCGTGATGTATTCTCGGATGGCTTGGTTTGCAGGATGGGTCATCATGTGCGCCGCGTGTCAACCCACCGGCCCAACCGCCCCCGACCACATGGGCATCCTGGAAACAGCCCTTGCCGATACGCTTGCTGACTACAGGGACGCCACCGTAGCGGTGGCCCTGCACGATCTCTCCTCTGGGCACAGGCTCGCGATCCGTGGCGACCGCTCGTTTCATGCGGCCAGCACGATGAAGGTGCCGGTCATGATGGAGGTTTTCCGGCAGGCGGAGGCCGGAGCCTTCCAGCTCGACGACTCGCTCACGGTCCGCAACGCGTTTACGTCGATCGTGGACGGGTCGACCTACCAGATCGAGAACGACTCCGATGAAGGCATCTACGCACGCATCGGCGAACCGATGGCCATCCGCGACCTCACCGAGCGGATGATCACGCGCTCGTCGAATCTGGCGACGAACCTGATCATCGAGCGCGTCACTGCCGACTCGGTGCAGCAGACCATCGAACGGCTCGGCGCGGAGCGGATGCAGGTGCTCCGTGGGGTGGAGGACATCAAGGCGTACCGGCAGGGGTTCAACAACACGGCTACGGCCAACGACTTGGCCCGTATCCTTGGAGCCATTGCTGAGGAGCGCATCGTCTCACCGTCCGCCAGCGCGGCGATGATCGACATCCTCCAGCGGCAGGAGTTCAACGACATGATTCCGGCCGGGCTGCCGCCGGGGACCGAGGTCGCGCATAAGACCGGCTGGGTCACGGAGATCCACCACGATGCGGCCATCATCTACCCGCCCGATCGTCCGCCGTACGTGCTCGTCGTACTGACCGAGGGCATCGCGGATCGGAATGAGAGTGCGGGCCTGGTGGCCACCATCGCGCGCGTCGTAGCGGAAACCCTGCAGGACGGCGCCCCAGCGCGCGCAACTGACAGTGACCCC
>JAAAOI010000075.1 GCA_009908945.1 Bacteroidota bacterium | reverse complement strand
GCTGGACCTGAAGGAATGCCACCTACAGTCGGAGGTGAGCCAGCGCCTCGTGAACGGTGTGCGGGCCCTGGCCAAGGAGGAGGGGTGGGCGCCGTGGCACATCCGTAAGCACGAAGGCTTCCTCCGGCATCTCGTCATCCGGCAAGGGACCCATACGGGAGACCTTATGGTCAACCTCGTGACGAACGGCCATGATCCGGACCGCATGGAGACCGTGGCGGCATACCTGCAGGCCACGTTTCCGGAGGTCACCACCTGTGTCAACACCATCAATACAGGGGTGGCACAGACAGCCTTCGGGGAAGCCGTACGTACGATCTTTGGGCCAGGGGTCATCTACGATACCATCGGACCGTACCAGTTCGAGATCGCATCAAACGCGTTCTTCCAGACGAATACCCGCCAGGCCGAGCGGCTGTACGAGGTGACGCGGGCCTTTGCCAACTTGCGTCCGGAGGACCTCGTGTACGACCTGTACTGTGGGGCGGGGACGATCTCCATTTTTCTGGCCGAGGCGGCGGCCCATGTGGTGGGGGTGGAACTGGTGGAAGAAGCCGTGGCCAATGCCCGCACCAACGCTGCCCACAACGGCATGGAGAACACCACCTTCGTTGCCGGCGATCTGAAGGAGCTCTTCACCCCAGCCTTTATGCAGACGCACGGGCAGCCCGACGTGCTCATCGTCGATCCGCCACGCGGCGGGATGCACCCGGACGTCGTAAAGCAAATTGCTACGATGCGCCCCGAGCGGTTCGTCTACGTCAGTTGTAACCCGCAGACCCAGGCGCGCGATCTGGAGATGCTCTCGGAGGTGTATTCCATCGAGGCCATCCAGCCGGTTGATCTGTTTCCGCACACCCAGCACATCGAGAACGTCGTGTCGCTTCGCGCGCTCACCTGAGTTCGCGTCAGATCGACGCCTTGCGTGTCCGCGCTTCGGGCGTGCCCTCGTAGCCGCCCGGGAGCATCCCACCCGCTGCCGCGCTCTCTT
Source organism: Bacteroidota bacterium (assembly GCA_009908945.1). Lineage (GTDB taxonomy): Bacteria > Bacteroidota > Rhodothermia > Rhodothermales > Salinibacteraceae > Tc-Br11-B2g6-7. Next base: position 38,591 of record JAAAOI010000075.1, on the reverse strand, counting down.
GTACGCACAACCCTCAAACCCATCGCTCCACCGCTTTGCCTGCATCTGATGCGCCACATGCTAAAACCGCCTTCGTCACGGGCGGCACCGGATTTATCGGCAGCCACCTCGTGGAGGCCTTGCTGGACCACGGGTACACCGAGGTGCGCTGTCTCATCCGCAGCGAGCCCAAATGGCTGGAGGGTTTGGATATCACGCCCGTGGAGGGTGACCTGGGCGATGTAGCGCTGCTCTGGGAAGCCGTCCGCGATGTGGATTATGTGTATCACGTGGCCGGCGTCACGCGTGCGCCCACGTGGGAGGCGTTCAAGCGCGCCAACGTGACGGCCACGCTCAACCTGATGGGCGCGGTAAAGATGGCCCATCCGGCGGTCAAGAAGGTGCTGGTGACCAGCAGCCTGGCCGCCGTAGGCCGGTGCGGTGGGGGGCTTGCAACCGAAGAGACGCCCCTGCGACCCATCAGCCGGTACGGCAAGAGCAAGGCGCAGATGGAAGAAGCACTGGCCGATGCCCATCAGATGCGGCAATCGTACATGGAGGCGCTGCCGATTACGATCGTTCGCCCGCCCGCCGTGTATGGCCCGCGCGAGGCCGATATCTACACCTTCTTTAAAACGGTGAGCCGGGGCCTGTGCCCGGTTGTTGGCGGCAGTAGCGCCAAGCCCGCGCTTAGCCTCGTGCACGTGGACGACCTGGTGCGCGGCATGATTGCGGCCGCCGAGCATCCGGACACCGCCGGGGAAACGTACTTCTTGGGATCGGAAGCCTTTCACTCGTGGCAGGCCATTAAAGAGGCAACCACACAGGCGCTGGACTCCTGGGCGATTACGCTCCCGATCCCGGGTCCACTGGTGCAGGCCCTTGGCGCCATCGTGGAACTGGGGGGCAAGCTGACGGGCCAGTACCCGCCCCTCAACCGAGAGAAAGCGCGGGAAATTCGCCATGCGTGCACCATGTGCGCCATCCACAAGGCGCGCCGCACCTTTGGCTACTCCCCGACGGTAGGGCTGGAGCCGGGCATTCAGCAGACCATCGACTGGTACAAGGCCCATGATTGGCTGTAGCGCAGAACCATGCGCTACGCCCCGTCCGTGCTCACAACCCGTCGCGGCCCGGGCACCTGGCGTAGCCGCATGCGCCGCTCACCCACGTAACCGGGAATCCTTCCGTTTCGGGCATCGTAGGTCCCTACCTAACGCTCCCCTTACCATTCAACACCCCGTCTCCAGTGAGCCCACTCGGATTCAATACTGGCTACATCGATGAACTTTACCGCCAATACTTGGCGGACCCGGACAGCGTAAGCGAAAGCTGGCAGGAGTTTTTCTCCGACTACCGTCCCAACGAGACGTTCGTGTCCAGTGTTGAGGCTCCGGCCGATACCGGCGATGGGGAGTCCGCCGAGGAGGGGGAACCCCCGGTGGTGACGCCGTCTGCGGAGCAACCGGCCAAGGCGCCCGCGGCGCGTCAGGGAGATGGAGCTGTGGAAGAGGCCATCAAGCCGGCCTCTGCTCCAGCCGTCGACCCCGACGCTGCGGACGTCAAGCCCATCCGCGGACCGGCGGGCAAGATCGTCGAGAACATGGAGGCGAGCCTTGGGGTGCCAACGGCCACGTCGGTACGGGACGTGCCGGTGAAGCTGCTGGCTGAGAATCGCCAGCTCATCAACGAGTACCAGCGGTACGTCGGGGGGGAGAAAGTGTCGTACACGCACGTCATTGCCTATGCGGTGGTGCGGGCGCTGCAACACGTGCCCAACATGAACACCACGTTTCGCCACGAGAACGGCACCCCACAGCACATCATCCCCAAGCAGATTAACTTGGGGCTGGCCATCGACATTGAGCGCCGGGGCAAGCGTACGCTGCTGGTACCCAACGTGAAGGACGCCGGGTCGCTCAACTTTGCGCAGTTCTTAGGGGCGTACAACGACCTCATCCGCCGTGCCCGGGGCGGCGATCTGGAGATCGACGACTTCATGGGCACAACAGCCACCATCACCAACCCGGGCATGATTGGCACGTCCCTCTCCGTGGCACGGCTCATGCCGGGGCAGGGCGTCATTGTCGGCGTTGGTTCCATCGGGTACCCGCCCGAATATCACGCGTACCCGCCCGAAATGGTAAGTAAAACGGGCCTCGCCCAGGTGATGAACATCACCTCCACGTACGATCACCGGGTGATTCAAGGCGCCCAGAGCGGTGCGTTTCTGGCCCACATCTCGGAGCTGCTGCTGGGGCACCACGGCTTCTACGCCGATATTTTCGGTGCTCTCAACATCCCCTATCAACCGTACACGCTCAACCTCGACTCGACGCCACAGCTGGGCGATCAGGCGGGCGATGAGATGACGATGGTGGAGAAGGAAGCCAAGGTGCTACAGCTCATCCGGGCCTACCGGGTGCGGGGGCACCTGCAAGCCGACGTGAATCCGCTGGGCCATGAGGGGAACTATCACCCCGAGCTGGATCCCTCGAATTACGGCCTCACGATTTGGGATCTGGACCGCACATTTGTGACGGGCGGGCTGGGAGGAAAAGAAGAGCTTCCGCTGCGCGACATCCTCGACATCCTGCGGCAAACCTACACCCGGAAGGTGGGGGTCGAGTTTATGCACATTTCCGATCCCAACGAGCGCCGGTGGCTTCAGGAGCGCATCGAGCCTACGCGCATGACGGATGAGCTGACACCAGAGCAGCAGCGCCGTATTCTTACCCGGCTTAACGCCGCCGAGGCGTTTGAACGGTTCATCCACACGAAGTATATCGGCCACAAGCGGTTTTCGCTGGAGGGGTCGGAGACCATGATTCCCATCCTGGATACGCTACTCTCTGACGCCGCTGAGCAGGAGGTGGGAGAGGTGGTCGTCGGCATGGCCCACCGCGGCCGTCTGAATGTGCTGGCCAACATTCTCGGGAAGCCGTACGAAACTATCTTCTCTGAGTTTGAGGGCAGCATCGACCCCAATACCACGCAGGGGTCCGGTGACGTAAAGTACCACCTGGGCTCGCGCGGCACGTACACCAGTCCGAATGGCTCCACCGTGGACGTCACGCTGGCGTCCAATCCCAGCCACCTGGAGGCGGTAAACCCGGTGGTGGAAGGCATGGTGCGGGCCCGCCAGGAAGCCCTCCGGCGCCAGAACCATGAGGGCACCGGAGGTGAGTTTTTGAACGCCGCGTTCCCGCTGCTCATCCACGGCGACGCCGCCTTCGCCGGGCAGGGCGTGGTCGCGGAAACCCTCAACCTAAGCCAGCTCCGGGGCTACAAGACGGGCGGCACGGTGCACCTGGTCATTAACAACCAAATCGGGTTTACTACCCTGCCGTCGGATGCGCGGAGCTCGACGTATGCCACCGACATTGCCCGCATGATTCAGGCACCGATCTTCCACGTCAACGGGGATGACCCAGAGGCCTGCATCCGCGTAGCTCGGCTGGCGCTGGATTACCGGCAGGTCTTCAACAAAGACGTGGTCATCGATATGCTGTGCTACCGCGTCCACGGCCACAACGAGGGCGATGAGCCGACCTACACCCAACCGCTGCTGTACGAGAAGATCGAGGCGCAGCGGTCGCCCCGCAAGATTTATACGGAAAGCCTGCTGCGTCGGGGGGCTATGGAGCCAGACCAGGCCGAGCAGCTGCTGGACGACTATCGCGCGAAACTGCAAGAAGCCTTTGAACGGACCGAGGACGTGAAGGAGCGCGACCCTGAGGACCTGTTTGAAGACCTGGAGGAACGCCGGCAGGAAGAACGGACGCTGCCGGTGGTAGATACAGCAGCACAGGAGGAGCACCTCGCCCAGGTGGTAGAGGTGCTGGTGAACCTCCCCGAAGATTTCAATGTGCACCACAAGCTGGAACGCCAGTTTAAGCGGCGGGACAAGCTGTTTCACGAAGACGGCCGGATTGACTGGGCGTTTGCTGAGATCCTGGCCTTTGGGACCCTGCTCCTGGAGGGCATCTCCGTGCGCCTGAGCGGGCAGGACTCCCGGCGCGCCACGTTTAGCCAACGGCACGCCGTACTGTATGACCAGGAGACAGGCGGCGAGTATATCCCGCTGAACAACATGAGTGACGCGCAGGAGCGCTTGCTTATCTTTGACAGCCTCCTCTCCGAATATGCCGTATGCGGCTTCGAGTATGGCTACTCCGTCGCCGATCCCTCCGCGCTGGTGCTGTGGGAGGCCCAGTTTGGCGACTTTGCCAATGGGGCCCAAATCGTGTTCGACCAGTTCTTGTCTGCGGCTGAGGAGAAGTGGGGCCAGAAGTCGAGTCTGGTGCTGCTGCTGCCGCATGGCTACGAAGGGCAGGGCCCCGAGCACTCCTCCGCGCGCCTGGAGCGGTTCCTGCAGCTCTGTGCGGAGGATAACATGGTCGTGGCTAACTTCAGCACCCCGGCCAACTACTTCCACGCCCTGCGCCGGCAGGTGAAGCGTGATGTGAAAAAGCCGCTGGTGGTCATGACGCCCAAGAGCCTATTGCGCAACCCGCGCACAGTATCGCCCCCTGCCGACCTAACCGAGGGCACGGTGCAGGAGGTGATCCCCGCCTCCACCGATTCAGCAAGTGCCGAGCGGCTTGTTTTCTGCAGTGGCAAAGTGTACTACGACCTGATGAAGGCGCTGGAGGACGAGGAAGCCAAGGCTGAACGCATCGCCGTAGCCCGTATCGAGCAGTTCTATCCGTTTCCCAAAGCCGACGTGCAGCAGGAAATGGCTCGGTATGAGGGCGTGAAGGATGTGATCTGGCTTCAAGAGGAGCCGCGCAACATGGGGCCCTGGACCTTCTTGCAGCCGCGCCTCAATGCGCTGTTGGAGGCCCTGCACGACAGCTGCGAGCACCGCGTCCGTTACGTGGGGCGTCCGGCCAGCGCCAGTCCGGCAACGGGCAGCGCGAAGGTGCATCAGTTGGAGCAGGCCGCCATCATGGACGATGTGCTGGCGCTGTAACGGCGCCGCCAGCTCACCGCGCCGGTGAAGAAGCATGCATCAAAAGGTCACAGAAAAAGCCCTCGCTGGCTACCGGCTGGTGAGGGCTTTGTGTAGCTCCGTCTTCTGCGGCGGCTTCGGCACACCGGGCCGCCGTACAGCAAAAGGCGATTCCGAAGAAACGGAACCGCCTTTGTAAGCGCCAGCACGCGTTGTGGCGCACTGGGAAGGGCGCACTGGGAAGGGCGCACGTGATGCGTTTAGTACCGCTTGCGCGAGTGGCGCCGGGAGTTGCGGCGGGCCCGCTCACGGGCCAGCCGGCGCTCCTCCGAGGGCTTCGTGAACGACATATTGTCCCGGTAAATCCGCAGCACACGGCTCCGGTTCACCTGGCGGCGAAACCGGCGCAATGCCCGGTCAATATTTTCCTTATCGCGAACTTTAACGCCAACGCCTGCTTGATTACGTGCCAATGTAGATCCCTCCGGTGATGAATAAATCCGTGCCTAAAAGTGTCTGAAGCGAAGAGCAGACGGGCTGCCCTCGCAGTAGGATCCGGTAGAACATAAAGCGCGAGCTAAAGTTTCTGTGGAGACGCCCCCGAGGCCCTAATTCTGCTACTTGCATCCCTCATCTCTTATGGAAGCCCCCTTCGCGCTCATGCTGGCCACGGGTAACCCCCACAAAGCAAAGGAACTGGAGGCTCTGCTCTCCGACTGGTCGGTAGAACTGCACACAGCGCGCGATTTGCAGGAGCCCCCTGTGGTGGTTGAGGATGCGGACACGCTGGAGGGCAATGCGCGAAAGAAAGCCGTCGAATGGTTCGAGGCCGTTGATACGGCTGTGCTGGCAGACGACACCGGTCTGGAGGTGAAGGCGCTGGACGGCCGGCCCGGGGTGCATTCGGCGCGGTTTGCCGGGCCAGCGGCCGATGATGCGGCCAATCGCGCGGCACTGCTCACGGCCTTGCAAGGGAAAGCCGACCGCGCGGCGCAATTTCGGACGGTGCTTGCTTTTAACGACGGAACGAGCGTGCGCCTCTTTGAAGGGATCTGCCGCGGACGCCTCCTTACCGAGGAGCGAGGGACCCGTGGGTTTGGCTATGACGCGCTGTTCGTACCCGCGGGCTACGAGCGCACGTTTGCTGAGCTTCCCCCTGACGAAAAAAACCGCATCAGCCATCGTGGGCGGGCCCTGGAGTCGTTTGTCGCTTTCCTGCGGACGTATCCGCCGGCAGCTTCAGCCCGCCCGTAAGTGACCCCTGCCCCCTCAGCTTTTTTAACTTCACGCACGAGTGGCTGCTTGTGCGGCCGACGTTCCGCACTGCTCACCGCCCATCAATTCCCCTCCACTGTCCATGCGCGCGCTCGTCCAACGTGTCCGGGAAGCCTCCGTCACCGTCGATGATGCCCCTGTGGGAGCCATCGCGCAGGGGCTGCTGATTTTGCTGGGCGTACACACGGACGACACCGCGAGGGACGCCGACTGGCTCGCCCGAAAGTGTGCCCATTTGCGCATTTTTGCAGACGCTGATGGCCGGATGAATGACTCCGTGATAGATGTGAAGGGTGGGGTGCTGGTGGTGCCGCAGTTTACGCTCTACGGCGATGCCGTGTCGAGCGGCAACCGGCCGTCTTTCAGCGCCGCCGCCGCACCCGGGCCTGCTGAGGTCCTGTATGAGCGCTTCGTAGAGAAGCTTCGCGCATATGGGGCACCCGTTGAAACAGGGACGTTCGGTGCCCTGATGCAGGTGCACCTGGTCAACGATGGGCCGGTAACGCTCGTCGTAGACCGAGGCGGCGGCTCCTAAGTACCGCTTAATGGCCGCTGTCCGCACATGCGCGCACCCCATGCGCAAGTCCCAAGCCCTGACGTGGCTCACCGTCGCTGTCCCGAGCGGTGTGGAACATGTTAACGCACTGCGTTATGTAACCAGTCCATTGTTGGTTCAGTAGGTCGTTAGTTCACAAGTACCTCTTCGGCATGCGGCGCATCAAACGCTACGAAAATCGTAAGCTCTACGACTTGGAAGCCAGCTCGTACGTGTCGCTGCAGGATGTAGCCGCGCTTGTACAAGAAGGCGAGACAGTCGAGGTCATTGACAATGTGACGGGCGAAGACATCACCGCACAGACTTTGACTAACGTTATTTTGGAGGAAGGGCGGCGCGGGAGTTCCACGCTTACCCCAGACACGCTCCACACGCTGCTTCGCCGGGGTTCTGACGTGCTGGACTCTGGACTCGCTCAGGTACGCAGCAGCATTGACGACCTGGTGGGGCAGTCGGTGCAAAACGTGTCCGGGCTGACACAAATGGCCTCCCGCGAAGACATCGACCAGTTGCAGGACCAGTTGCGCGACCTGGAGCGAACCATCGACACGCTGATGGCCCGGGCTGCCGATGCCAACGGCCATGCAGACGACGCCTCGTGAGATGTAGGTGGGACCGCTGGATCTGTGCTCTGTGTACCATGTGCTTCGCGCGTTAGCTTTTCATCATCCCCTCAGGAGGAAATCATGGCGAAGAAAAAAGACAAGAAGGAAACCAAAGCGAAAGGGCGAGGCTCGCTGCCCGACGAGTTGACCGAGCGCGGCCGCGAGGTATGGCTCGCCGGGCTGGGTGCGATGGCTGCTGCGGAAGAAGAGGGCACCAAGCTGTTCAACAGCCTGATCGAGAAAGGGAAATCCTACGAGTCCCAGGGCCGCAAGCAAGTGGAAGCGGTCGCTGAGAAGGCTACCGAACAACAGGAGGCGCTTTCCGAACGGGTCCAGTCCACCATTGCAGAGACCGTAGAGGTAGCGTTGGAACGCTTCGGCGTCCCGACACAGGCCGAGGTTAAAACGCTGTCCCAGCAGGTGGATCGCCTGACAAAGAAGGTGGAACGGCTTACTCAAGCGATGGATGACCAGCCGGCGTAAGCTCTCCTGCGTGATGCAACCTCGGGCACCGGGGGCAACCCGGTGCTTTCTTTAGCCCGGAGTTGGGAAGCGCTTCCAACCCCTTTTTCTCTCCATAAGACATACGACCTACATGAAATCGGCTTCTGCAGCAAAAACCGGTCTGGCCTGTGCTGGTGGCGTGATTGAGGGCGCCCTCTACGAGATCGGCACGCTCTGCGCCCTCGAAGACAGCATCCCGGGGCTTGACATGGCAGGGTTAGATGTGTACGTAGGCGTAAGTTCAGGGGCCTTGATTTCGTCCTTGTTGGCCAACGGTATCTCGCCGCGCACCATGAGCCGGGCCGTTGTGAGTCAGGCCGACCCCCTGTTAAACGTGAAGCCTGAGATGCTCTTTACGCCGGCGCTGGGCGAGTATGCCTACCGACTGGGCCGGCTCCCAGCAGTCGTGTGGAAGGCCATGCGGACGCAAGTGGCCCGCCCCTGGGACATCTCGCTGTTCGGGGCTTTGGCCGGTGGCCTGTCAAGCGCGCTGCCCGTTGGCCTCTTCACGAATGACCCCTTGGAGCAGCACATTGCGGCCATCCTCTCATCGAAGGGCCGGACCAATGACTTCCGGTCCCTGCAGCGCACACTCCGCATTGTGGCGATGCATCTCGACTCGGCGGAGGTGACCACGTTTGGCGATACTGACACGGCCCATGTGCCGATCTCCAAGGCCGTACAGGCTTCCACGGCCCTCCCAGGCTTTTACTGCCCGGTAGAAATTGATGGCACGCACTACATCGATGGTGTGGCGCGGCGGACGGTGCACGCCAGTGTGGCGCTTGAGGCGGGGGTGCAGCTCCTTTTCTGTATCAACCCCATCGTGCCGGTTGACCTGCGCGACGCGATCGTGGAGGGCATTGAAGAGCAACTCGTAGCGCGGGGCCTTCCCGCGGTACTCTCGCAGACGTTCCGCGCCCTCATCTACTCGCGCATGAACACAGGCTTTCGGACGTACGATTACGCCTACCCTGACGCGGACCTCATACGGATTGAACCCCGCGTGGAGGACCCGCGGCTGTTCTTCTCTAACATTTTCAGCTTCTCCAATCGCTACGACGTCTGCGAGTACGCCTACCGCAGCACGCTCGATTACCTGCACGCCAACGCCGAGGTCATCGACCGGAAGCTGCGGCGTCACGGATTTCGTCTTCGGCGCTCCGTTACGGACGATACGACGCGTCGCCTGTTCGACACCGGCTCTGCGGCCGCCGCTGCTGGCGACCCGGTGGAGCAGGCCGTTGAGGTGCTCGACCGGCTGGACCGTACGCTGGATCGTATTGCGGAACGCCCGAAAACACGCCCCAAGGCCGAACCGGCGGAAGTGCTGTAAGGTCTGCTCACGGCCCCTCGTCCGGGGTGTGTCTCCGGGCGGTGTCCTCCAGAGTGGCCCGCGCCGGCAGCGGGTTGCTGGCCAGCGACCATCGGTACGTGCCTTCCCGCACCATGCGCTCTGCGGGGGAGAGCCCGCGGTAGCCGTAGGGGGGCTCGCGGAGTTCACGTGAGAGCGCCAGAATGAACCACCCGAGCGGGAGGTAAAAAGCGCCGATATCGAGATCGCGAAGGATCGCGTGCAGGGTGCTCTTGGCTGGTGGGCGCTGCCGGTCGCGGTCGTGGCGCATCACGGTGAACGGCCATCCGGTAGGCAGAATGCGACTGCGGCGGCCTTTCGCTTGCTTGAGCGAGCGCCACAGCCCCTTCAGGTCCCACGGTTTGTCGCCGTGCCGGTGTACAGCCGCATCCAGGTTGCGCTGCGACTCCTGCCGGATACGCTCGGCTGCCCGCATGAGCTCAGCCCGTTCTGGATTGTTCAGGTCGTGGCATCCCTCAGACCGGAGCAGGGCGCGAGCGTCGATGGGGTCGCCAATCTCGAAGACCATCCGGCTTGGAAAGGCGAAATAAAAGATAAACGGAAAGACCAGCGCCAGCAGCGCAATAGGCAGGGGGAAAAAAGGCAGGCCCAGCAGCTGATCACCAAGGCGGTCTATCGGGTCGAAGGTAAAGCTGGTCGGGTTTACCCACTCCGCGTTTACGACGCTAACGGGGTAGACGGGGGCGTCATGCTTGGCGGCCAACACGATGAAGCTGGAGTGGAAGTGCTGCAGTTGGTAGCGCTTGGTGAAGCCCTTCCCGATGCCCGGCACGCCCTCGGGATAGTAAATAACGCGTTCGCCCCGCTCTAACAACTGGTCGTAATTGCCGAAGGTCATGTCCACCCCGCCGCAGCGTCGCCACCAATTGTCCAGGGTGTACAGGCGCATCCACCAAGTCGCAGCCAGCTTGGGCGAAAAGACCGACCGAAACTTGCGGTCGCGGCGGTAGCCGTCGCGGCGCCACAGCATCAGATCCAAAATAACGCCATCGTGGGGAAAGGCGGTGCCGCTGTGGTTGGGTGCGACGATCAGCGGCCCCTCATCTCTGAGCTTGTCAGCGCCGATCAGTTCGGCGCGAAAGTAATGATCCGCGATGTCTTCATACACCTCGTCCAGCAGGCTATAGAGGTAGGCCCAGTCGATAGGATCACCCGGCTGGCCGGTGGGAGGCAACATGGGCAGGTCCACCGGATCGGCCTGCAGCGGGTCGAAGGGCTCGTAGAGGGCGTCGATGTCCTCCGCACCAAGCGAGAGGCTGAGGTCGGACCAGGGGGAAGCAGGAGGGGCCATCGCGAGGAGCACATACGTGAGAAGGCGGGGCGTTGTCGTCAGTCACTTCTGCCAAACACGGCAAGCACAAAGCCAAGTACGAAGAGCACGACCCAGAGCATCACCGGTCCATCCTGAACGACCGCCAGGGCCCCGCCCACGATGCAGGCGCCGGACAGAATGCCGCTCCGAAGGCCGGCGATTGGGTTGCGCGAATCGCGGTTGTTCATCGCTTCCTCCAGATATTTAGCCCCGGAGGTGAGCAGCTGAGGGGATCGGACGATCAGGTCTACCATTTCCGGCGCGTTGCGCAGTACCTCGCGGCCCAGCACGCGCGGATCAAACCGTTCGCGAAAGATGGACGCCACGTGACGCTCCGACACGGCCGAGATGTTGATGTCCGGATCCAGTGTGCGGCCGACCCCTTCAAACGTCACAAGCGCCTTCACCATCAGAGTCATCTCCACAGGAAAAAACACATGGTACTTGCCGCCCAGGTTCAGTGACGCGATGATAAGCTCTGCGATACTAAAGTCGCTGCTCTGGCCCTGCATGATAAACCGGCGGGAGAGGTCCTCCACCGCTCGTTTGAAGCCCTGTGGATCGGCGCCCTTGCCCAGACGGGCCAGGTCCATGAGGTAGCGCGAGGCGCCCTCCACATCGCCCTGTACGAGGGCGTAGAAGTAGTACATCAAGCGGTGCCGGGTCTGCTGCCCGAACCGGCCTACCATCCCAAAATCGATAAACCCGATCCGGATGGGCCGGCCGGGAATAATCATGAGGTTGCCTGCGTGCAGGTCGGCATGAAAGAAGCCGTCTTTGTAGAGCATGCGGATGATGGCGGCCGCGCCCAGGTCCACCACGCGCTCGCGCTCGTCCTCGGTAAGCTCTTCCGTTCGGGGCGACCCTGGCGCAAAGCCACGGATGCGCTCCATAGTGAGGACATTCTTCGACGTAAGGTCGCGGTAGATCTTGGGAAAGACCACGCCCGGCATGTCGCTAAAATTGGTGTCGAAGATCTCCGCGTTGTCGGCCTCAAAGGAGTAGTCTACTTCTTTCTGCGTGTAGGTGATGAACTCTTGAATGATCTGCTGCGGCTGATACTTCGGGATCAACCACTGGAGGATGACGCCGACGAACTCCAGCAACTTCAGATCATAACTGATGGCCTCGCGGATCCCCGGTTTGATGACCTTGCAGACCACATCCGCCCCTTCCTGGGTGGTGGCCCTGTGCGCCTGCGCGATGGACCCCGCGCCCAGCGGCTCCGAATCAAAGAAAGCGAAGAGATCGTCGGCGGGCTCGCCAAAGTCGCGTTCTACGATAGCAAAGACCTGCTCCGGTGCAATAGGCGGGAGCCGGTCGAAGAGGCTGCTGAGTTCGTCGGTCACAGCCTTCGGCAGCAGGTCGCGACGGATCGCCAGCACCTGCCCGAGTTTGATGAACGTGGGCCCGAGGATTTCCAGCCGCCGTCGCAACTGCTCCGGGAAGGGCAGGGCCACGATGGAGCGCTTGACGAAAAACTTGGCTACCCATGCGGCGACGCGTGGCCCGATGGTCCGAAAGCCTCGCTTGAGTTCCGGGGGCAGGGAGCGCGCATAGGCTACCATGCCGCCGAGCAGCAACCCGATGACGTGCCGATATACGGTAAAGAAGCGCCGTACCGCCCCTTTGTAGACGGCCAGCGGATCCCACTTAAAGGATTGTTTGGGCGTACCCGGTGGGCGGACATCGTCGACAGGCTCTTGTGGGGGCTCCTTGTCGGGGCGCGCAGAGGGATCCGCCGCGCTGGCCGTGTCGCGTGCGTGCGCCGGCATCTGTCCGTTTCCTGACGGCATCCGCGTATCCGCGGCGTCCGTGCCATCCGGAGCGGAGGGGGAAGATGTGGAGGGGGCGTCCGACATACGGGCAGGGGTATTCATCGCCAGGGTACCCGTCGTACCTTGCCGAGGGGGGTTTGGTTTGACGCAGGCCCGGCCGGCAGGCATACGGCGGGGCGCAGCCCGCGACGTGGGCGCCCCAAACGATAGGTGCGGGGTACTTAGGCTTCGTAGATCGCATCGATTTCGGGGGCGTACCGCTCGTGGATCACCGAGCGCCGCTGGCTCATCTTGGGCGTGAGTTCACCGCTGGAAATGGTAAAGGGCTGCGAAAGAAGACGAAACTGCTTCACCTGTTCCCAGGGCGAAAGCCCTTTGTTGGTCTCCCCAATGGCATTTTGAATGGCCGCCCGCACTGCTTGCTCCTCCAGCGCGTCGGGGAGGGCCGCATCCTCGGCGATCAGGCCGTCGGCGTGCAGCGCCTCCACGTTGGGCACGATCAGCGCGCCGCAGTACTTCCGGCCGGCCCCAACCACCACGACCTGATCGATCATGGGATGCGAGGCAAGGCTGGATTCGATGGGCTGCGGTGCTACATACTTGCCGGTGGAGAGCTTGAAGAGGGCCTTCTTGCGGTCGGTGATATACAGGTGCCCCTCGCGGTCCATGCGCCCAATATCGCCGGTGCAGAGCCAGCCATCGTCGGTGAACACCTCGGCCGTTTTGCCGGGCATCTTGTAATACCCCTGCATCACATGGGGCCCCTTCGTCTGGACCTCTCCGTCGTCGGCGATGCGGACCCGAACGTTGCGCAAGGGGGTGCCGACAGACCCGGCCTTCAGGTGCTTGGGATGGTAGACGGTGATCACCGGCGAGGTCTCCGTCATCCCGTAGCCCTGGCCGCAGAAGATGCCCAGCGCATTGATGAAGTTCATGATCTTCGGGGCCAGCGCTGCGCCGCCGCTGGTAATGCCCACCAGGTTGCCGCCAAAAAGCGCCCGAATCTCACTGAACACCAGCCGGTCGGCCATGGCGTGCTGCGCCTGCTCGGCCAGGCTCTGGCGTCGGTCTACGTCGTACGTGGTCGCCAGGTCTACCGCCCACGTACCGATGGATTTCTGAAAACCCGTCAGCTGGTGTGCCTTTGCCCGCACGCTGTCAAACACCTTCTCCAGTAGCCGCGGTACGGTGGAGAAGTGCACCGGCTTGACCGTCTGCACATCGTCCAGAAACTCCTCGAAATGTTCTACGAAGTAGATCGGGAATCCGATGTACAGGTAGAGCAGCGAGAGCATTCGCTCGAAGACGTGCGAGAGGGGAAGGTAGGAGAGCACCCGATGCCCGCGGTGCTCCTCCGGGCTAAAGGGCATCCGCTCCAGAGAGGCCAGGACGTTAGAGACGAGGTTGCGGTGCGTCAGCATCACCCCCTTAGGCTTGCCGGTAGTGCCCGAGGTGTAGATAAACGAATACAGATCGTCAGGCGCTACGGCGGCCCGCCAGGTCTCAAATTGCTCCGGATATTGTTGCTCCACAGCCACGCCCTGAGCCAGTACGTCAGCAAACGTGTGCATCGACGGATGAAAGCTACCGCGCAGACCCACAAGCAGGTCCAGCGCTGGAAGGTCATCAAGATGGGGCTCGACGGCTGCGAAGAGTTCACCTGTAGAGCCGATGTAGGCACAGACGCCAGCGTTCGACAAGATATACCGGATCTGTTCGCCGGGCTGGGTGGGGTAGAGCGGCACGCTGATGGCGCCCATCGCAGCCAGCGCCTGATCCACAATGAGCCACTGTGTACTGCTTTCGGCGTGCAGTGCCACCCGGTCGCCAGGCTCCACGCCGAGCGCGTGCAGGCCCAGCGCCAGCCGCCGCACCTGTGCCTGCATGGCCTTCGGCGAGGTGGCATGCCAGGATCCACCACGCTTGGTGGAGGCGCACACGCCGGTGGTGTTGCGCGTCAGTCCGAAGGCAAACAAGTCAGGCACGGTACGGAGCGTCTGCCCGTCGGCGCGCACGGAGGTAAAGTCAGGCGCAGGGGTGGTATCGGCAAGCGTACGCATGGCGAGCGGAGGGATGAGCGGGAAGGGAGCGCCTATCGGTTGCGGCCGTAAGCCTCATGGCTGGAGACCCAGTCGGAGGAGGAGATGGCGGCGCCGAGGGATAACTCGCCGGCCAACGCGACACCGGCGATGATCTCTGCCAGCTTGCGCACCTTGTCTTTGCCATAGCAGCCCATCATCTCGAGGCACTCGCGCTGGGTAGCCAGGCTCGTCCCCCCGCCATAAGTGGCGACGATAAGGGAAGGGATGGTAAGCGAGGTGTACAGGTCGCCGTCGTCGGTGACTTCAGAGTAGAGAATCCCAGCGGACGACTCCGCCACATTGGCGACGTCCTGCCCGGTGGCAATGAACATGGCCGTAATGGCATTGGGCGAGTGTGCCCCGTTGTTGTTAGCCCCGGAGAAGAAGGCGCCCACCGTGGCTACGCCCCAGTGGTAGGCGAGGCTCTCGGGCACAACGCGCATGTGCTGCTCCAGGACCTCGCGCTTGACCACCACTTCTGCGGTGACGCGCTTGCCGCGGGTCCGCATGATGTTTACCTGCGAGGCTTTTTTATCGGTCGCAAAGTTGGACTCGAGGTAAAAGTGCTCGACACCGTCGTAGTTGTCCAAAATCCATCCGCAGGCCGCGAAGGTGGCGCGGCCGACCATGTTTTGGCCTGCAGCGTCGCCGGTAGAGTAATTGAAACGGAGATAGGCGAATTTGTTGGCCAGGTAGGGGTCCACGTACTGTAGCTTCGCCACACTGGAGGTCGCCTCGGCCTCTTCGCGGATGCGATGCATGTGCTCATGTACCCAATCGACAAAGTCGCGCGCCTCACGCCCGGACGCAAACACAAACACCGGCGCGCGCTGCATCGCGTCGCCGACCACCGTGCATCGGGCCCCCCCGCTCAGGTTGACGACCTTGATGCCCCGATTGTACGATGCCACCAGCGTGCCCTCCGTTGTGGCCAGCGGCACCAGGAACTTCCCCTGGGCCTCCTCGCCGTTGATATGAATAGGACCGGCCACACCCAGCGGAATCTGCGCAGCGCCCACAAGCGATTCGCAGTTCCCTTCCGTACTGTGGGCAGGAAATGTGAAGTGGGGCACATGCTTCAACTCAACCCCCGCGTAGTTTTCCACAAACCGCTGGCGCTCTTCAATGGCCGCGTCGCAATAATTATCGCTGGCATCGCGGGGAACCCGGATCAGGTCCTCCTCTGGCTCACGCAGGCTGTCTTCTACCGACAGCTTGAGCTTGCCAAAGGGTTTGGCGCGCACAACAATCTCGATGTTGTGCTTTCCTTTCGGAAGGTTAGGGTGCGCCGTCTGTACGGTCAGCGTCTCGCGCAGTGGAAAGTCGAGAGTGTTTTCCTTGCTGATGACGGTCGCCCCATACCGATTGCCGTCACTATCGCGTAGCTCTACTTCGTCCAGCGGCATCGCACTGCCCCCAATGGAGACCTGCAGGACCTCAGTGACGGTGGCGTCGCTGAGGCGGTTCTTGATACCGAATTGCACGCCGCGCTCGGTATTTTCAAGACTTCCAAACGTATAGAGCTGCTTGAGCAGCGCACTGGGTACGAACATAGGAGGGGAGGAGCAGGTGGAGAGGGTAGGAAAGAGCGACGCTGGTGGTGAGGCTATGAGGTGGCCAGCGTCTCATCATCCGGCGGATCGAAGCGCGCGCGGAGCCAGTCCTCCTTCAGCGCGGTATCCGTCAGGGTGTAGTAGGAGAGAAAGTTGGGCAACTGGTAGTGGCGGCGCTGATTGTGCACCTGCACGACCAGCTCATCGCCGTACTGCTGGACCTCAAAGGTTTCAGTATGAAGAAACGGCAAATGAAGTGCAAGTTCGTAGCCATCGCCGTCTGCGGTAAGGTCAAACGTGCGCTGCGTGTGGAGCACCGCGCCGGGGTCATGCGCCGCGTACATCCCGTCCGCAATGCGTTGCAGTAGGGCTTCTCCAAACACCTCCTCTCCAAGGTGCGGCACATGCAAGATGGGCAAGGGCGCAAAGCTCTGTTCGATCTCCTCCAGATAGGCCGCCTGTGCTGTCACGTAGTTCTGGAGCGCCGCGCCCAGCTCGTCCTCCGGTAAGATACGGTTCACGACAACGGCGTCCACCGCATAGCCGTAGAGCTGGAGGTAGGTGTAGGCGCGCCGCGCCTCCCGGATGACCATGCGTTCTGGATTCATCACCAGGCGCACGGTGCTTACCTCCGGGTTGCCCAGGACCTCTTGGATGCGCTGCAATTTACCGAAGAGGGTATCGAGCTCCTCATAGCCCTTGTCCAGCGGGATACCCGTCGTTTTGCGTACGCCAAAGCCGAACGTCTTAATGGCGGTTTTCTGAAAAGGGAGCGCACGCGAGATCCACCACTGCGTGGCTTGCGGTAGGGTGAGCAGGCTGAGCGTTTCGCCGGTGGGAGCGCTGTCCACGACAATCACATCGTAGGCGTCCTCCGCTTCAAACTTTTCCAGCCACAGGAGAGCCGACGCCTCGGCCATCCCTGGAAGGGCCGCCATTTCTTCGGCAGCGATCTTCTCCACCCCTTGCCACCGGAAGGCCGTCAGCATCAGTTGCCGCACGTTCCCCCAGTACTTCTGCATGGAGTAATAAAGGTCGATCTCCTGGGCGTACAGCTGCTCTGCGACCTCTTGCGGCTCGGGGCCCAGGTCTTGGTCCAGCGCATCGGCGAGGCTGTGGGCCGGATCCGATGAGAGGATGAGCGTACGCTGGCCCTGTTGAGCCAGCTGTAGGGCGGTAGCCGCCGCGCAGGTCGTCTTCCCGACGCCGCCTTTGCCCGTAAATAGTAAAATGCGAGTGGCCATAAACGCCTCCAGTTGAATGATGCCATGGGATGTCGATACCGATAGCCGTAGGGAAGGGTGCACCGCTGGTGAGGGCACCAGCAGGCAGTATTACATTTTTGTCGCGCTGCAACACAGCCCTTTGTGGTCTGTTGCTTGCATTCGCCTTACTTCTTGAGGCTGCGCTTTTACTACATATCCTTCGTATACCTATGGGCACGGATACACCAACACTTACCCACGTCACGCCAGAAGGCGGGGCACGCATGGTCGATATTTCCGAGAAGAAATCGTCGACCCGTACCGCTGTTGCTCGCGGTCGTGTGCTGTTGGGCGCTGATGCGTTTCGCCTGGTGAAAAAAAATAAGGTGGCCAAGGGCGACGTGCTGACGACAGCGCAAATCGCGGGTATCATGGGGGCCAAGCAGACCAGCAAGCTGATCCCGTTGTGCCACGACGTATCGGTGCATGGCGTGGAGATTGAGTTTCATCTCAATGAAGAGAAGCACGCGGTCGACATCCGAGCCTACACGCGCACCGTGGGAGCCACCGGTGTGGAAATGGAAGCCCTCACAGCCGTTTCCATGGCCGGCTTAACCATCTACGACATGTGCAAGTCGATTACAAAAGACATCACCATCACCGATATTCATCTGCGTGCGAAGACCGGCGGGCAGAGCGGTGATTATCGCCGGTCGGATCCACCGTCCGCAAATTAAGACCGCTGGCGACGCAGCAGTGGCCCCCCTCCGCGCCGACCGCAGCGTCGGTTTGATTTGACCATTTCCTTCGCGCCCCCCATGCCCAACGACTCGCCCACCACTTCTGATGCCAGCACTGCCACAGTGCAGCGGGTGGCCGATTGCATCGCGTTCTCGACCATTGGCATCATTGGCACCACGCAGGATCTGGCCCGCGAGGTTTTACAGAGCATGCGCACAGCCCAGCCAGATCCGGACGTGGTGGCAGAGGAGACGCTGTCGCTTGTCGCCACGACCTCGGCCCGTGCGGCAGAAGTTGGGCTGCAGGATACACCCCAGGTGCGCGATATGGTGGTGAATACGTTGGTGGACCTGCCCTACACGTATCGCGACTACCTCATTGGTGGGGCCATTATTGAAGAGCAAGACCCCACGCTGCTGGATGAGAATGACGAGATCTATCAGCGGTTGGAGCGGAAGCAGGCCTTTTATACGGTGCACTTTCCGGAAGGGCAGTTCCCAGGAGAGCACGCGCTACGGGAAAAGATGGCGCTGTGGATGGGACGCGTGAGCCCCCCAGGGCTTCCAGAAACGCCGACCGAACGGCTTGAGGGCTTGCCGGTGATTGGCTTGCTGCTGACCCACCTAAAGCTGGTGCTCGCCTTTGGCCGCCGGGGTGGAATGGAGGCGTAGCCACCGTAAAGGCGCAGGCACTTGATCAAGCAGTACCTTGCGTGATGGAATCCGAGCGGACGCGCACCAGATCAATGCGGTATGACGTAGCCCGCTCAATGGCGAAGTGGCAATTGTCGAAGCTGAACTGCTCCTTGGTCTCGGGAATGCGTCCCACGCGCTCCAGCAGGTATCCCGCCACGGTCTCATACTCGCCGTCGGGAAGATGGATTTCAGTTTCTTCCGTGAACGTGTCCAGCGGGGTCGAGCCGCTCACAAGAAAGGTGCTGGGGCCCACACGCCGTAGCTGGTCGTCTTCCCTGTCGAACTCGTCCTGTATATCGCCAAACAACTCTTCCAGCAGGTCCTCCCGTGTGATGAGCCCGGCGGTCCCGCCGTACTCATCAATGACAATGGCGATGGACGAGTTACTGCTTAGAAACTCCTGCAGCAGGGTCTTTGAGGCCTTTATTTCGGGCACAAATCGGACGTCGCGCATGAGGTCCTGGAGCGAGGAGGGCTGCTGAAAGAAGTTGTGGGCAAAAGCTACCCCCACGATGTGGTCGATGTTGTCTTCGAACACGGGAAGCTTCGAGTGGCCCGATTCGATAAAGCAGTTCCGCACGTCCTCCAGCGTTGTTGAGCATTCGATAGCCTCAATGTCGGTGCGGGGCACCATCGACTCCTTCACGCGCATCGTGCTCATGGCGAAGACATTCGACAGGATGGTACTTTCTTCCTCATCCAGATCCAAGGTGCCGCCCTCTGTGGTTTCTTGAATGAGCAGCTCGACGTCCTGCCGCAGGTACTGGGAGAGTGAAGCAGCGTCGGTACGTACGAGGCGCATAAGCATGTTAGAAGCGGCGCTGGCCATCCAGATGAGGGGCAGCAGCACGTAGTAGGTGATGCGCAGCGGGAGCGCGAGGAAGGCGACAAGCCGATCGGCGTGCTCGCGCATAATGGTTTTGGGGATGATCTCCCCTAAGAACAGCACCATCACGCTGGCCACGAGCGTCTGCGCCGTCAGCACGGAGGCCTCCAGTCCCGTCTCTTGCCCCAGCACCTCGCTGAAGAACGTTGCAAAGGCCGGCTCCAGGTAAAACGCCATCACCGTAGAGTAGACGATGAGGGCAAGGTTATTCCCAACCAACGTCGTTGTCAGCAGCATCCCCGGCGTTTCCAGAAATCGCTGCACCAGGCGGCCGGCGAATCCTCCGCGGCGGGCAGCCATTGCGGCCCGCAGGCGATTGGCTGACACAAACGCGATCTCCGAGCCGGAGAAGAAGGCGCTAAGCAGGAGCAGCAAAGCAAGGACCACCAGTTCCATGGAGCCTCAGGTGTCGCCACGGGGCGAGGGAGGGGGCGCACAGGTCAGGCACCAGTGAACGTGGGCGTACGCCGGTTCAAGAAGGCATCCACGCCCTCCTGAAAGTCATCGGTTGCGCAGGCCTGCCCGAAGAGGGCGGCTTCGTAGCGTTGCCCGTCCGCGAGCGGCTGGTCGCTGGCGCGCAGCGCCTGAAGTGCCATGGCTACCGCCAGCGGCGCTTTGGCCGCAATGGTGCGCACCAGCGTGCGCGCCTCCTCCACGAGCGCCTCGGGCGCCACCACGCGGTTTACCAGCCCGATGGCATGGGCCCGGTCGGCACCGATGCGCTGGCCCGTCAGAATGAGCTCGGTGGCGATGCCCTGCCCCACGAGGCGAGGCAGGCGCTGGGTGCCGCCGTAGCCGGGCACGATGCCAAGGTTGACCTCCGGCTGCCCAAACTGGGCCTGTGCCGAGGCCACGCGCAGGTGGCAGGCCATGGCCAGTTCGCAGCCGCCGCCCAGCGCAAACCCATTTACGGCAGCCACTACGGGTTTAGGCATGCGCTCAATCCGGTTGAACACGGCTTGCCCCCGGGCGGCAAAGCGATGACCGCTGACGGCGTCGAGGTCCGGAAACTGTGCGATATCGGCACCGGCCACAAAGGCTTTTTCTCCAGCGCCCGTAAGCACCACGCCCTGTACGGCATCGTCTGCTCGGGCAGTGCGGAAGGCCCGGTCGAGGTCGTCCATCACGGCCGTGTTTAGTGCGTTCAGGGCATCTGGCCGATCGATGGTTAGCAGAACAATACCATCGGCGTCTCGGGCATACTGTAGCGTGTCGAACTCCATGTGCAGAGGAAAAGGTTAGCAGTGAAGGGGTCAGTTGCGGAGCTGCTGGCGCTGCTCCGGGGGGGCAGAGGGGTCTTGCGCGGGCGTCTCGGGGAGGTCCAGCGGGGCCTCTGGGCGAGCCTCCGGGGCGTCCAGGCTGCCAGCCACATCGTCAAGCATGCTGTCGTTTTGTGCAAACACCGACTCGATCTCGTCCACCGAGGCTTCGGTTTCGTGTACCTCGTCGAGCAGCATATCCAACTGAAACGTGATCTCTTCCGGATTGCGCAGTGTCATCGACTGTTCGTGGATGTAGCGGACCACATCCTCGATCGTCTCGAGCTGCGCATCGATGATGGCGAGGTTCTCCCGGCCATACTGGAAGCGCCGCAGGCGCTGCTTCAGGATGCGCAGGCGCCGCTCCTTGATGGCGCGGACCCGCGAGGAGTCGTCCTTCATGTCTTCCTGCAACTGAGCGATAGCATCCTCTACATCGAGTTGTGTGGCCGAGCGGGTATGGCGCTCATAGCGTTCCTTCTGGTAGGTCAGGTTGAGGTACGAGTCGAGCAGGCCGTCGAGCTTTTGCACGTGGCTATCGAGGAGGCCCTGCGAGGCATAGCTCAGCTTGCGGTAATTGACCGCAATCTCATCACGCAGCTTGCGAAGCGCGGCGTAGCGCCGCTGGCTTGCGTTGGAGAGCAGGCGGTAAATCTCCTTGTTGGAAGGGGGGGCGTGGGCTTCCGCTTTCTTCGAGCGAATGTAGCGGCGGAAGCGCTCTTGCTGTGGCATGGTGCCGAGGTAGAGCAGCTCGCCCCCAGCGGCCAGCGTCAGAAGCAGTTCGAACAGCCACGGGATACCACTTTGCCAGCCCAAGGTGGCAGCGATGAGCGTACTGGTTACGATGAAGACCAAATTCCACGGGAGGAAGAGCGCCTCCTTCGTGTAGTTGATCTCTTCCGAAGAACTCATCTGTACAGGGGTGCCAGAGCGAGAAGGAACGACGATGGGCGAGGCTTCAGCGTGGCCGGCCGAGGGTTTTACGAGGCGCCGGGCGGTCATCCTGTTGGTCTGCGGAGCGCTGGCTCGTGGAAGGGGCAGAATCTGCGGAATCTGCGGACGGGCGGTCTGAGGCTGCGGCCTCCGGGCGTTCCGTAGCCGCTGTGTCGCCGTTGTCCTCGGCTGCTGCAGCGGTCATCCGATCAAGCAGCTGGCGGGCCCGCGCGCGCAGCAGCGTATCATCCAGGCTTTCCAGCGGATCGTCTTCGGCCGGTGCCTCGTCGGGGGGCGGGGCAGAGGATGCAAGGGCGTGATCCAGGCGCGCTTCGTGCCGGGCCGTTTCGACGGCCAGCCGCCGCACCATCTCGTCGTGCGTATCCAGCACTTCGCGCGAGCCGTGCAGCATCCGTTCCAGGGCAGCTTGCACCGACCGCTTAGCACGCAGCTGCTTGGCCATGTGGCGCAGCTTACGGAGCTCCCGTAGGTGCGCCTTCTCTTCTTCCTTGATGCGTTCGAACTCTTCGTTCGTCATAGGTTGATTGCACGCGGTGCACGGCCAAAATCCATCGGGGGGCTGATCAAACCAGCCTTTTGCCGAGGCGGACTGTCACTGGGTCCGCCGTCGCTCCTTGCCTATCGTTTTCTCGCCTTCGTCACGCGCTGATTCTTCCGGGAGTTCGACTTTTCGGTCTGCGGCTTCCTCTTTCGATGCAGCTGGGGCGCTCTCCCCGGCGTCCATGTTCATCTCCATCTTGAATTGCTTGACCAGTTCGGCGGCGCGGATGGACTCGGCATCCTCCTCAATCTTTAACGCCTCGGTATCTACGGAGTCCAGCGCCAGCTCCATACGGGCTTCGCTGCGGGCCGTTTGTTCGTTCAGGCGCTGCACCATCTCTTCGTGGGTTTGGTCCACGCCGGATACCTCAAACTGCTCCATGGCATCGGCCACCCGCGACTGCCATTTGGCGCGCTCGTGGGCCCGCATGGCATCGCGGGCTTCCTGGATTTTGTTTTCTTTCTCCCGCATAAAGGCTTTCTTCACCTGCAGCGACTTGTCGTAGGCCGCCGAAGCGTACTTGAGCTGCTCCTTGTTGCGCTGCAGCTCTTCTTTTGCCTTCTCAAGCTGCATAGCATATTGCTGTGCAATGTCATCCCGCTCGGCCTGAATAGCCGCCTTAATCTTCGACGTCAGGCTCTCGATCTGACGGTCCAGGCGGTTGCCTTCTTTTTGAAGCATCATCACGTTGGCCTTCACCGTCGCGATGTTTTCGTTCATCTTCGGGACCTGATCGTTCAACTCCCGGATATTTTGCTCCAAAATGAGCCGGGGGTCTTCAACAGCAGAGATGGCGCCGCCAAAGACGGACTTGACCCAGCGGGTGAACCGTGACCAAACAGACATGAAGGAAGCGGGGACTGTGAGCGGTTGAGTGAACGCTTGAATAAACGTATTAGGCGAACCGTCTAACGAAAGGGACGGCGGGAAAGATGCACACGCATGGAGGAGCGCTTTAGTTCATCTATGCCTCCAGGAGGGGGCGGGGTAGATCAGAGCCCGACCATGCGGCCGAGGATGATCATGGCGACGACGCCGCCGATGAACATGGCAGCGACGGCCGTTGCGTCAGCCTTCTCGAAGGCGTCGGGGAGTAGGTCGTCGACGACCAGGTAGACCATGGCACCGGCGGCGAGGCCCATCCCGGCAGGGAGGAGGGGCTCGAAGATCCAGATGAGCCATGCCGCAAAGGGCGCTGCGATGGGTTGGGGCAGACTCGTAACGAGCGCCCAGCCCATGCAGGCGCGGGTGGAGACGCCTGCGGCGCGGAGAGCGAGGGTAATGGCAATGGCTTCGGGAATGTTGTGGACGGCCAGGGCGGAGACGACCGCAACGCCAAGGGCCTCTTCCTGCGATCCGAAGGCCACGCCGATGGCCACGCCCTCCGGGAGCGAGTGGACGGTCATGGCAGCGACGATGAGTATGGCACGCGCACCGCCGGCCTTGCGCAGCGAAGCAACATCAAAATCCTCATGCAATTTCACCCAGCGAGCGGCGAGAAAATAAAACAAGGCGCCGAGGGCGAGTCCGGCAGCCACTTCCCAGGCCTGGAGCCCGGGGGCGCGGTCGAGGCCTTCGCCAACGAGCTGCACGAGGCTGGCGGCGGCCATCATGCCGGCGGCCGCGGCAGCGAAGAGTCCGGCAAGTCGCTCGGGAAGCGAGTTTACAAAAAAGAACGGGAGGACCCCGAAGACCATGGAGACATCGGCAAGGACGGCGGCCCCAAAGGTGATGGCAAGGAGTCTGAAAAGTTCGGAGTCCACGGCGGGGGAGTCTGGGGGGCGGAGCATGAAGGCGGGGGGCCGGGCAAGCGCGCTGAACAGACCCCCAGCGAAAAGAGGAGGCGGGAAAGCTACCTGCGCCTCGACACGTGCTTCAGTCCGTCCACCCCTCCATGGTGTAGCGGCCAAGCAGCATGTCCGGGGCAGGGGGGGCGGTATCGGCGAGGGTGTAGGCTTCACCGATGGCGGAGGAGAATGCCGGGATATCCTCGGTGCGCGCGGTATAGAGGGTGGCCAACGGGTCGCCTTTCGCTACGGCCTCGCCCACCTTCTTGTGCAGCACCAGCCCGGCCGTGGGATCTACCGGATCTTCTTTGACGCGGCGCCCGGCGCCCATGCGAACGGCCGTCATCCCGACCGCAAAGGCATCAATGGCCTGCACGTAGCCAGTGGCCGGGGCGGCGACGGTCCCTGCCGGGGCCATACCGGCGCGCGCCGCTGGATCGTGCACTACGGTTACATCGCCGCCCTGTGCGTCGACCACCCGGGCGAACGTGTCGAAGGCCGCGCCCGAGTCGATGGCTTCCTGGGCCTGCGCAACGCCCGCTTCGGGCGATGCGGCCTCACCCCCCAGCCATAGCATCTCCCCGGCGAGGGCCAGCGTTACGGTCATCAGGTCGTCCAGCCCCTCCACGTCGCCTTGTAAACACTGGATGCTCTCCTGCATCTCGGGCCAGTTGCCCACGGCCCGCCCGAGGGGAGCATCCATACGGGTCATGCGTGCCACGGTGGCCTTGCCAAACTCGTGGCCGATGGAGACCAGCGTTTCGGCGAGGCGCCGGGCATCGGCTTCGCTACTCATGAAGGCACCGCGCCCGCACTTCACATCCAGCACCAGCCCATCGATGCCCTCGGCCAGTTTCTTGCTCATGATAGAAGCAGCAATGAGCGGGATACATTCGACGGTGCCGGTCACATCGCGCAGGGCGTAGAGCTTGCGGTCTGCTGGAGCAATCTCTGCCGTCTGGCCGATGAGTACCAAGCCGAGGTCTGCCAGTTGCTGCTTGTAGGCCGCGATGGAAAGATCGGTACGGAAGTCAGGAATCGACTCCAGCTTGTCGAGCGTCCCCCCCGTGTGCCCAAGGCCACGGCCGGAAATCATGGGCACCGGTACGCCACAGGCCGCCACGATAGGGGCGAGGATGAGCGATACCTTGTCGCCCACGCCACCGGTGGAGTGCTTGTCGACCTTGGTGCCGGGCGTGTGGCTAAGGTCCAGCACGGTGCCGGAATGCAGCATGGCCCGGGTGAGGGCGGCCGTCTCATCGGCGTCCAATCCCTTCAGAAAGGCCGCCATCAAAAAGGCGCTCATCTGGTAGTCCGGGACGTCGTCGGCCGTGTAGGCGTTGATGAGTGCTGTGAGGTCGTCCGCGGAAACGGAGTGGCCGTCACGTTTGGCGCGAATCAGGTCCACCGGGCGGGGGGAGGCCATACGGGGAGGGGGGCTGGTTAGAAAAGGGCGATAGCCGAGCGGGTAGCCACCCCGTCGTGCGACGTCCGGGGCGCGCAACGATAGCGGCAGGAGCGGCACGTGTCAAATGAAACGAGCGACCCACCCGTAGGAGAGTCGCTCGTGTTGAATCGGGGGAGGCACCTGCAGATTAGGTGTTGTCCGTTTCCGCGCTGGCCTCGGTGTCCGCGTCGGTGTCCTCATCGCTTTCGTCGGTGTCCTTGGTCAGGCCATACCGCTGGCGGAATTTCTCTACGCGCCCGGCAGTGTCGACGTATTGGCGTTTGCCCGTGTAGAAGGGGTGGTTGGTAGAGTCAATCTCCGACGCATATTCCTCCGCGTCCATCGTTGTGCGCGTGACGAACTCGGAGCCGTCAGAGAGCTTAATGGTCGTAAAACTGTACTCGGGATGGAGATCCTTCTTCATGGGCGTAAAGGTGCAATGAGCGGCTGCAACAAATTTTGCGATCGTATTCTACCAAAACCCCAGCCCCCGCCTCAGGTTTCCGAAGATTGCATCAAGCAGCAGCGGTAGCCGACCTAAGGTTATAGCATGCGGCCCAGGTAGAGCACGTCGTCAAGCGGGTTATCGTAGTAGGCCGGAACCTCCGCGAACCCGAGGCGGCGGTACAGGGCGACCGCTGGTGTCAGGGAGCGGAGCGTGTCCAGCACCATGCGCTCATACCCGAGCCGGCGGGCCTCGTCCAGCAGTGCCCGGCACAGCGCCGCGCCGAGCCCGTCGCCCCGGTGGGCAGGCGCCACGTAGAGCCGCTTCATCTCGCAGGTGGCCGCACCGCCCTTAGCTCGAAGCCCGACGCAGCCCACGGCGCGGCCCGCGCGCATGCCGAGCAGCAGGCTCCCGTCCGGCGGGCCATACGGTACGTCCAGCGCCTGCAGCTCCGCCTCAAAGTCCTGAAAGCACAGGTCTATCGCCAACTCATCGGCATAGGCACGGATGAGGTCGGCGGCAGCGGCGTACGCCGTCGCGGAGCGTGCACGGACGATGGTATGAGGGGTGGAGCGCGGCAGGGCGTTACCGGATGGGGGAGGAGGCAAACTGAGCGCCGAGCTGTGCGCAGAGGGCTTCGAGGTGCTCCTGGTCGGTGGTGTTGAAGGCTGCCGGTTCGTTTGAGTCTACATCGAGCACCGCCAGCAGCTCGCCGCCTGGGGTGAGCACCGGCACGACGATCTCGGAGCGGGTGGAAGAGGAGCAGGCGATATGGCCAGGAAACGCCTCCACATCGGGCACCAGCTGGGTGTGCCGCTGCCGGGCGGCGGCGCCACACACGCCGCGGTCGAAGCTGATGTGGAGGCAGCCGTGCGTGCCCTGGTACGGCCCGACGCGCAACTGCTCCTCACCAACGGCGCGGTAGAAGCCGGTCCAGTGAAAGTAGGGAAAGCTCTGATGCAGCTCACAAGCCACCGTGGCCATCCCGGAAATCCAATCCGTTTCTCCCTCCAGCAGCGCCTGGATGCGTTGGCGGACCTCGGTGTAGCGAGACGTTCGGTCGAGCGTTGGTGTGGGCATGGAAAAGCAGGCGGTTACGTGGAATGACGCGTGCCCCAAATGCGCTTCTCCGGAAGCAGGTGCACAACGAGCGGGCGCCGAACGGTAATCTGGCAGGAGAGGCGGGGATACCCAAAGCGGGCCGCCAGTTGGTCGTGCCAGTGGACAGGCGCGGGCGCACCAGCGCCGAGACGTACGCCACACGTGGCACAGAGCCCCCGGCCACCACAGTTGATGCGTCGGGTAAGGCGCGTGTACGGAGAGAGGCCGTGCTGCAGCAGCACCTGCCGCAAGTTGGCGCCATCCGGGGCACAGAGCGTGTGCCAGGCACCCCCATCCCACACGTGTACCGTGTGCTCGGCGGACGGATGGGAAAGGGCAAGAGGCATCGCGCCAGCAGGCAGCGGGGTTTACGCGGGAACCGGGGCAGACACAAAGCCGCGCACAGCTTCCGCTACAAGGCTTGGGTGTTCTTCGTGGAGGCCGATGGAGCCTGGGACGCGCTGGTGCGCCACGCCTTCGACGGCTGCCATGGCGTCCATCTCCGCGAGCGACCGCTCGGGCGTGTCTTCTCCGATGAGGAGCAGCGTCGGCACGCCGATCGCACGGAGATACCCGAGGAACTCCTCCCGGCTGTGGGCAGGGTCGAGTGCCCCGGTGATGAAGGCGGCGGTTGCGTAGCGAGCGTCGGCATCCTGTGTCAGGGCCTCCTTCGCATCAAGCCATTGCGGGGTCACCATGGCCGGGTTGGCAAACACATGCTGTTTTGCCATCTTCTCGATCATCCCCCGAGAGACGTTCAAACGGTACAGGGCTGGCCCGATCACGGGCTGTTCAATAAGCCACTTCATGAGCGCCAGCCAGGCCGGGCGCTTACCGCCCAAGGCGCTGGGCAGCGGGCCACGCCAGGTGGGCGCGGCCAGCACGAAGTGCGAGAACAGGGCGGGGGCGCGGCTGGCGAGCCGGACGGTAATGCCTGCTGCGTGACCGGCCGCAAGCACAGCGGGCGGCTCGTCAAAAAATTTGCGCACGAAGGACAGGAGGAAGCGCTGGTACAACCCGCGACGGTACCGCAACAGCGGGCGGTTGGAGCCACCAAACCCAGGCCAGTCTGTGAGGGTGACCGTGTAAGACGTCGCCAGACGGTTGGCCACCTCCCGCAGCTCCTCCCGGCTCGAAATGGTGCTCAGCGCAGGCAACAGCAGCAGGGGCGGGCCCTCCCCGAAACGCTCATAGGGAACCGCTACGGGGGTACCGTTGGACATCCACTGGTACTTGCGGGGGATACGGGGCGCTTGAGGTGTGGGCATAACAAGGGGCAGTACGACGCGAAAAGTAAACAGGTAATGACTTAATGCACGAGGGTACCGGCGGATCCATGGCGCTCGTGCGCGTCCGTTGGGCTGAGGCCTGCTGGGCGTGTGCGGGAGGAAGCTACCGCCCAACAGCGTAAAGCATTGCCAGCACAAGTACGCTGCGGGCGGCCCAGGCGATGGTGCGTAGCCAGTTCGTCTGGACCAGGCGCTGATGGAGGCGCTCTCGGAAACCGCCCGTGAGCTGCTGATGGACCGGGGCCTGCACCAGCGCCGTGGAAGCCCAAATGAGGGCGACGAGCACCAACCCGATGCCGATCTGCCACCCTGTGACTTCCGGAGGGGCCCACCACACGAGCAGGACGGCCGTCAGGAGCTCGATCAGCATGGGGGGCACCACAACGATGGTAATAAGCCGCATGTGCGACTGCTGGTAGAGGGTAAATCCTCCTTTTCCTACGAGAGCAAATAGTGGGTAATGCACGATCTGGATGACGGCAATGACCCCAAACATAAAAAGGGTCGCGGCCGCGTGGATCAGCAAGAGGGAGAGCATGCCGGCGTCTATGATGTCAACATGGACCAGTCCTCCAACACCGCGCCTGCGGAGAGCCGGCCGGAGGCCAGCGCTCCATTGAGCGAAGCCGTTGCTCGATGGTCACCGCAAACGTACTGGCCTGGTGTGAGCCGATGGGGGCGGACCGGCGGGGAGAGAAACGGGGGGGTCTGGTTAGGCAGGGCGTGCGCAATGCGATACGTACGGAGGTGCTGCCAGCCATGCACTGCGGGGCCAAACCAATCGGCCAGCTGCGCCACCACGTCCGCCTGCAGTTGCGACGCAGACCCGTTGGGCAGGCCCACCACCACGGCCGCGATGAGGGCAGCGCCTGACGGGGCATACGTCGGGGTGACGTTAGAGAGCACCGCCAAGTTATTTACCGGCCCGTTAGATTCTGCGTTTAGCACAAGAATGGGGTCGTCCACGGGCGGCTGCTCGGCGGCAAAATAGAAGCAGGTGGTGCCTCGGCTCTTCGGCGAGATGCGGCCGTTGCGCAGCAGCTTGTTGGCCGCTGGAGCTTCCGTAGCCACAACTACAGCGCGGGCCGCGTGCTGCGTCCCGTCGGCGGTGGTCACGGTGGTGCCATCGATGGCCGTGACCGGGGTGTGGAGCCGAACAGTGCCGGGCGTCAGGTGGTCGGCCAGGTGGTCGGGGATGGCCTGCATGCCGTGCGCAGGTACGGCGGTCTCCCCGGAGCCGAACATCCGAAAGGTAAACTCAAACATGCGGCTCGAGGACTGGAGCTGGCGGTCGAAGAAGATACCGCCGAAGAACGGACGGAAGAACCGATCGATCATACGATCAGAGAACCCCCAGCGCTCGCGCAAGGCGGTTTCGGTGGTTAGCTCCTCCCGGGCAAACAGATCATCGAGCGCCCCGCGCATGAGTTTGGAACGTGCCCGTGCTACCTTCATCTTGTCGAAGAACGTCCCAATGGGGGAGAACACCATGCCCGGCGCGTCCATCGGATGGCGAAACGGATCGGCCAGTCGGTGAAACCGGCCGTCGAAGCGTATGAGCGCGCCCTCGTAAAAGGGCTGCAGGTTGAGCGTCTCGTAGTCGGCCTCCGCCTGCAATTCGGGATACGCCGTGAGCAATACCTGAAAGCCGCGGTCCAACAGGAAGCCCTGTACCTCATCGGTCCGTATGCGTCCTCCGATGCCATCGGAGGCTTCCAAAATGCGTACCTCAAGCCCTTCCTGCTGGAGGTGCCGCGCGCAGGTCAGTCCGGCCACGCCAGCGCCTACAATAACAACATCAGGCATACAGCAACAGGGTGGTGGATGAAGAACTTAGGTTTATGCCGTGCAACATTTCTGCTCAAGTTTACGGGCAGTATCCCGGAAAGTGCAGTTATAAGATGTAAATGTGATGGAACGTGGGATGGAACGTGGGGCCGTCCGTGGCTCCAGCACGGCGCCACTTAACTTATGTCCGATACCTTACGCCCATTACGTTACGTTTCTGGACCCGTGGTGCAGCCTTGCCCCTGGCCTGGTCAGCGATTGGCTTGCACGGATGCCCAGGCGGCCTCCTGCTCGGCGTCGGGGGCTGGGTGCTCATCTGACCTGCCCATCAGGTTGCCTCGCGGCTTGGTACGGACCTCTTGTGGCCTGGACGCTGAGGCATCAGTCCGTCGTGCGGAGCCAACGTGCGCCCCAGTTGATGACGTAGTCCGGCTCCCAGGTCTGGGTAAAGGAAGGAATAGCCAGAGGTCTGCAGGCGATCGGGCACGGCACGAATGCTTTTGAGCAGCATGTCGTCGGCCATTTCCCCTGCGAGCCGCCGGACGACCGGGGCCGGCATCCGCAGCAGCGCCGGCCGGCGGAGCACAGAGGCCAGCGTCTGGGTGAACGTATCCATGCGCGCGGGGGCCGGTGCGGTAAGGTTGAAAGGGCCGACGGCGTCCTTCGTGAGCAGAAGGTGGTACAGCGCGCCCAGCACGTCGTCCAGCATGATCCAGGGAAAGTACTGGTTTGCGGGCCCCACGCGCCCGCCCAGGCCGAGCGAGAATACAGGAGCCATCAGCTGGAGTGCGCCACCCGCGGGCGTGAGCACGATGCCGATGCGCGGATGCACGGTGCGGATGCCCGCAGCGGCGGCCGGCTCCGTGGCCTCCTCCCACGCGCGGCAGACCGCGGCGAGGAAGCCCCCGCCGCGTGACGGCGTGGCCTCCGGCACCAGCCGCGCCCCCTGATGCCCGTAATAGCCGACAGCCGATGCGGAGATAAACGCGTCGGGCGGCGCATCCAGGGCGGCCAAGGCATTGGCCAGCAGACGCGTGCCCGTGGCACGGCTCTCATAGATGCGGTGCCGCTTGCGTCGGGTCCACAGCCCAAACACGTTTTCACCCGCCAGATGCACGACGGCATCCATGCCCTCCAGCTTTTCCGTGTCGACCTCACCACCGGCGGGACTCCAGTAGATCTCGCGCGGGCCCGTGGGCCGGCGCCGCACCAGCCGGTACACCGCATGCCCGCCCGTGGAGAGAAAGGCCGCGAGGGCGGAGCCGATCAGGCCGGAGGCTCCACTGATGACGATCCGCAGCGGGCGGCCGTCGGGGTTGTGGCGCTGATGGAGCTGAAGGTCCTGCTCGGTGATGCGGTGGCGGTAGGCAAACTGCCGATCCAGCTCCGGCCCGCCCACCATGGTATTCAGCCACTCGCCAACCGGGCCGAGTGGTGGCTCGTAGGTCAGGTGGTCGCTGAGGCGCGTGCCCCCGCCGGGAGCAGGATCCATCCGGTGTACGTGGTTCCAGGCTGCAAACGGCCCCTGCACCTGCCGGTCGGCGAACTGGCGGCCCGGCTCCACGCTGTGGTGCTCGGCCACCCAGCGCACCGACAGAGGCCCGGGCCCGAGCCGGATCACGGCTCGGTCGCCGGCCCCAATGCCTTCAAACGACTCCAGCCGTACCGGGGCCCACGGCGGGGTCAGCCGCTGGAAGGCTCCCGGCCGGGCGTGCCAGTTGAAAACCTCGTCGGGTGAGGCGTTGAGGGTAGAGGCGTAGGTGCGTTCGGCCATGAGCGCTTTATTTGATCATTTCGTAGGCGTCGAGGGCCTGCGCACGGGCGTCGCTATGGTCTACCATCGGCTCGGGGTACGTTTCGCCGAGGGTAATGCCGGCGGCTTTTAGTGCGCCACTTGGGGCATCCCACGGCGCATGCAGATACTTCGTTGGCAGCGCGGCTAATTCGGGCACAAAGCGGCGGATATAGTCGCCCTTGGGGTCGTGGCGCTCGCTTTGGGAGACGGGGTTGAAGATGCGAAAGAAGGGCTGCGCGTCGGCACCGCTGCCGGCGGCCCATTGCCAGCCCATGGTATTGCTGGCGAGGTCGCCGTCCACCAGGGTGTCCCAGAACCAGCGCGCGCCCTCCAGCCAGTGGATCCGCAGGTCTTTCGTCAAGAAGGACCCGACGATCATGCGCACGCGGTTGTGCATCCAGCCCGTTTCGTAGAGCTGGCGCATGCCGGCATCCACGATAGGGTAGCCCGTTTGCCCGCGCTGCCAGCGCTCCAGTGCCGCCGCGTCCTCCGTCCACGGGAAGTCGGCAAACTTGTCCTTCAGGGGCTGCGTGTCGGTCTCTGGGTAATGATGCAGCAGGTGGTAGGAGAATTCCCGCCAGACGATCTCCTTCAGAAACGTCTCGGCATCCTCGTGGATAGCGCCGTCCAGCGCTTCGTGGGTGGCATGCCATACTTGGCGGGGCGACAGCTCGCCGTGGTGGAGGTAGGGGGAGAGGCGAGAGGTGCCCTCCTGATCGGGGCGGTCGCGGGCGGTGTCATAGGCCTGAATCTTCTCCGACAGAAAGGTCTCAAGCCGCTGGTGGGCTGCGGCCTCGCCCGGCGTCCAGGCTGTGCGCAAGCCGTCGGCCCAGTCGACGTCGTCTTGGGCGTCCGGCAGCAACTGAAAGGCCGACACCTCATCGGAGGCTGGCCAGGTGGCCGGCGCTGTGCCCTTGAGTGCGGGTGCAGGCAGGGGCGGGGTGGCGGCGCGCGTCTGATCCAGGAGTTTGTTGAATTTCCGCCAGAACGGGGTATACACGTGATAGGGGCCGCCCGTGGTCGTTTCGATGGCGTCTGGATCGTGCAGGAGGCGCCCGGGAAAGCGAGCTACATCAACCCCCTTGTCCCTGAAGCGTGAAATGAGGGCGGCGTCCCGGGTATCGAGCGCCGGCACGTGGCGCTGGTTCCAGTAGATGCCGTCGGCGCCCGTTTCTTCGACAAGAGAGTCCAACACGTCAGCGCTGGCCCCGGCGCGGAGGACAAGCCGCGATCCTTCGTCGGCAAGCCGCTCGTGCAGCCGGGTCAGCGAATGATGCAGCCACCAGCGATGCGCTCCGCCGGGGGCCCAGGCGCCTTCTTCATCGGGCGCCCAGAGAAACAGCGGGATGATGGTATCAGCATCCTCCACCGCATGCGCAAGGGCGGGGTTGTCGCTGAGGCGCAGGTCGTTGCGGAGCCACACGAGAAGGGTAGACATAGGGTGGTATAGGTAATACAGATCGCTTGTTACAGAGAGCCGGCTTCCGCTTTCGTCCGCACGGCTGCGGCACGCTCCCGGATGGCCTGCAGCTGATCGTCCGACTTCCGCCGCACGTTGGCCAGTTGAAAGTTCATGCGACGGTTGCCGCTGAGGGTGTCTTCGTGGCGCTGCAGGAAGTCCCAGTACAGCGTAGTGAACGGGCAGGCGTCCTCGCCTGTGGCAGCGTCCGGATCGTAGCGGCAGTGGCTGCAGTAGTTGCTCATCCGGTTGATGTACTTGCCGGATGCGGTGTAGGGCTTTGTCGCGACCAAGCCGCCGTCGGCGTACTGGCTCATGCCGATGGTATTGGGGGTAGAGACCCACGGCCAGGCGTCGGCATACATGCTGAGATGCCAGGCGTCAAATTCCTGAGGATCGGCGCCGTAGAGCAGGCTGAAGAGGCCGGTCACCATGAGGCGCTGGATGTGATGCGCATAGGCGGTCGCCTGCAACTGGTCGACTGTTTGCTGTACGCACGTCATGTGCGTCTCGCCCGACCAGTAGAAGTCGGGGAGAGGTTCGGTGGCCTTCAGGGCGTTGCGCTCGTCGTACCCCTCGCCGGCGTGATAGTAGACGCCACGAATGAATTCGCGCCAGCCCAGGATCTGTCGGATGAACCCCTCCACGGCGTTGATCGGGGCATCGCCCGCATGGTACGCCGCCTCTGCGGCGTCAAGGGCCTGCCGGGGATGGAGCAGGCGCAGGTTCAGGGCGGTGGAGAGCCGCGAGTGGTAAAGAAACGGCTCGTTCGTCCACATCGCATCTTGGTAGGTGCCGAACGTAGGAAGGCGGTTCGTGATGAAGTCGGCCAGCGCATCTTCCGCCTGGGCCGGCGTGACGGGCAGGTTGAACCCGTCGAGGGTGCCGGGATGGTCGGGGAAGGCCTCGTCCACCAGAGCACAGACCTCATCCGTGATCGCATCCGAGGCAAACGTCGGCGGTTCGGGCAGCAGCCCCGGGCCATCCGAAGCGAACGACTCCCGGTTGTCGTCATCAAAATTCCAGTCGCCGCCGACCGGGTCGCGTTCCCCTTCGATGAGCACGTCGTGGTCGCGCCGCATCTCCCGGTAGAAGTACTCCAGGGTCAGCCGTTTCCGCCCGTCGGCCCAGGCATCAAAATATGCCGGGGTCGCCAGGAAGTGCGCGTCGTCGTGCACCGTCAGCGGGACCTCCGCTTCTTCACACGTCGCCTCTATCGTATGTAGCTGCTGGAGGCTGCCGGGTAGCACCACCTGCACCTCATCGGCGGCATACGCCTCAATCTTCGCCCGGAGCCAGGGGCCGAGCGCGGTGGGCGCGTCGGTAGCGGTCAGGGGCTGATAATCGATGGGAAGGCCGCGGGCCTCCATGTCTTCCCGAAAGTGCCGCATGGCCGACAGGATGAGCGCCAGGCGGATCTTGTGGAAAGGCTGCGCACGAAACGCATCAGGCAGCTCCGCCATGAGCACGATATCCGTATCCGGATCGGCGTCGGCAAGGAGCGTGCTCTCGCGGTCCAGGTGGTCTGCAAGAACGAGCAGAAGTCGGGTTGCCATCACTGCCCCCGTACGGTGCCGAGTCCGCCATCCACGCCGATGACCTGCCCCGTAACCCAGCTGCTGCGCTCGGTGAGGAGCCAGTGCGCGGCCGGTGCCACGTCTTCAGGCGTGCCCACGCGGCCGAGTGCGTGCATCTGCTCCGACTGCTTGCGGCCGGCATCGCTGCTCAGGATGTGCTGTGACATAGGCGTATCGACGAGTCCCG
This sequence comes from Bacteroidota bacterium, assembly GCA_009908945.1. Classification (GTDB taxonomy): domain Bacteria; phylum Bacteroidota; class Rhodothermia; order Rhodothermales; family Salinibacteraceae; genus Tc-Br11-B2g6-7. The sequence continues at coordinate 3,463 of JAAAOI010000075.1, read as the reverse complement.
GTGCGAGGGCGTTTACGCGGACGTCCCGCCGGGCGTATGTGGCCGCCGCCGACTGTGTGAGGCCAATAATGCCGGCCTTTGCCGCAGCAATGGCTTCGTGGTTCTTCAGCCCGGTTCGCGCCACAGCTGAGGCGCTCAGTACAATCGAGCCGCCGCTCCTCATCATGGCGCGTGCAGCGGCTTTCACGGTAAAGAAGCTGGTATCAAGATTCTTGGCGAGGGTTGTCCGGTATTCGTCAACGGAGGTCAGATGGGCCGGCTTCAGGAGGATGGATCCGACGAAGTTGCCCACGCCATCGAGCCGGCCGTAAGTATCTGTTGCGTGGTCGACGATGCGTTGCACGTCGTCGTAGTTGGTGGCATCAAGCGGGAAGGCATCCCCATTCACTTCCTCAGCCAGGTCATTTACGTCCGCTTCCGTACGGGCGCCGAGGATGAGCTTGGCGCCGTCTGCCGCCAGGAGCCGGGTGACGTGGGACCCAATGCCGCCAGTCGCGCCGATGATGATATAAACAGGGGTGTCAGTTTCTGGCATAAAATTGTGTGTTCGGTGGTGATGCTTGAGTAACGGGGGCTACAGGGATGTGCCTTGTGTCGTGTGCCGGTGGCACGGAAGCCCTCTGCCGGGGATCCAGCAGCAGGCGCATATATTCAGATTGTTACCCCGGCCTGCAGCCCTCACGGCATGGATCTTCCAGGCACATCATCCGCAGCACAAAAATAATCCACGGCATAGAAAATGCCGAGAGCGCTGACGCGCCCTCGGCACACTGTTGCATTGTCTGGCACTATGGCCGGGCAAGGTAGGGTCTCCCTTGGTAGGGGCTACTCTTGCGGGGGCATCAGCACAGCGTCAATCACATGAATCACGCCGTTGTCACCCATCAGGTCAACTTCAACCACGTTGGCATCATTGATCATGACATTGCCTTCGTCATCGACACTGATTTGAATGTCTTCGCCTTGCACGGTCGCGGCCGATTCCAGGTCAGCGACATCTGCGGAGGTAACCTCACCACTCACGACGTGGTAGGAGAGGATGTCAGCGAGTTGGTCCTGATTTTCCTCTTGAAGCAAATCATCGAGGGTGCCCTCGGGGAGAGCGTCGAACGCTTCGTTGGTAGGAGCAAAGACCGTGAAGGGACCCGGGCCCGCCAGCGTCTCATCGAGCCCTGTGGCGCCCAAGGCCGTCACGAGCGTCTCAAACCGCTCATCGCCAGCAGCGATGTCCACAATCGTTTGCGTCGGCTCGTCCTCCGTCATGGTCTCCTCCTCCGCCTCGTCAGCGTCCGGCATATCCTCCGGGGCCTCGCACGCGGTGATGGTAAACAGTAGGGCCACGACGGCCATGATGCTGGTGGCGCGGCCAAGCCAGCGCTGCCACGATGTGTTGCGATCAAAAGTCATAAGTTTCCTCCTGTGGATCGATTATGCAATACGTCGGGTGAGAGTGTCCAAAGGTAGCTGTCAGACACCGGATTTACAATATGCGTTTGTTGCTGCGTGCACCTCTATGCAAAATTACCTACAGCAATCACGAGTATCGACGCCTCATGATGCCTTTTTCGATGTTCATGCAGTGCTCGTTTGCAATAATGTTACGCTTACGCGCTACGCGCACCCAGTATTACATGCGATTGCATGCCGGATCGACCGTTACTCGTGCCCCGCCTGTTCCATCTGGAGCTGGCTACAGACCAACACACAGAGCGCCGACAAGATGGGGTCGGCGATGGAGTAGAAGGCGTAGAGCCCTTCCTTGCGGCGACGGACGAGATTGTGCTCGGCCAATCGTTTCAGGTGCTTGCTGACGTTCGCCTGGTGTTGGCCCGTGGCCTCCGAGAGCTGTTGAACATTCATCTCGCCACCGACGTGCAGCTGGTTGAGCAGCTGAAGACGGACGGGTTCGCTGAGCAAATGGAAGCGCCGGGACACTTGTTTGAGAAGGGGCGGCGGAATGAGCTGATTGGTCATAGTAACAGCTTGTTTGACGGAACAGGACCTACTGTATATGTGCAACGGGTTGAATAGATGCAACGTCCCAGCCATTCACCAGCCCACCCCGCGTGCACGTTCTTGTATGCTCATGGCACAGAAAAGGCGTGATGCTGGTGCTATCTTCATGGTTCCTTTGTCTTCCGAGGCCGGAACCGTACAACCCATGCTTTATATAACGGAGCAGATTGACTTGTTACTACAGATGACAACAATCAGAATCGTCGTCACAGAACGCGCTCTTACAACGCTATGATTGAATTTATCTCCCAGCCTTGGCCCTGGTATGTTGCTGGTCCTCTTATTGGGCTTATCGTGCCACTGCTGTTGCTGCTTGGCGGTAAGCAGTTTGGGATCTCGGCCAACCTCCGCCACGCGTGTGCCGCCACCCTCCCCGGTCAGGTCGAATTCTTTAAGTATGACTGGAAGCGGAGCGGCCTGTGGAATCTGGTCTTCTCTGGAGGAATTATTCTTGGCGCTGTGATTGCATCCACAGTGTTTGCCAACCCCGACCCGTTCGTGGACATCGCCGCATCTACGCGTGCGGACCTGGAGGCGCTCGGCGTTACTACCTTCGAGGGGCTGGTGCCGGCTCAGGTGTTTTCCTGGGAAGGCTTGCTCAGTATGCCTGGCATGGTCATGATCATCCTCGGCGGGTTTTTGGTAGGGTTTGGCTCGCGGTATGCGGGCGGCTGCACCTCGGGCCACGCCATCTCCGGGCTTGCCGACCTGCAGGTGCCGTCCCTCGTCGCGGTGATCGGCTTCTTCATCGGTGGGTTGACGGCAACCTACCTCATTCTGCCCCTCTTGCTGTAGCCCGCGGCCACACCGCAGCTTCGTTTGTTCTACCTTCTCGATCGATCCATTCCATGGCACAGTCCACGCAATCTACTTCCTCCGCGCCGGCCACCCGCACCGACCAACGCCTGGGCGCCCTCCTGCTGTATATGCTTGTCGGTGTATTTTTTGGTATCATCCTGATTAAAAGCGAGGTCGTTTCCTGGTTTAGAATTCAGGAGATGTTTCGCTTTCAAGCCTTCCACATGTACGGCATCATCGGAAGCGCCATTGTGGTAGCGGCCGCGTCCGTGCAGGCGATCAAGCGTTTTAACCTAACCGACCGCGACGGGCAGCCCATTGTCATCCCGCCGAAGAAGTGGGAAGGCCTCGGCACGCGCTACTGGCTGGGCGGTATTCTCTTTGGCCTTGGCTGGGCGCTGCTGGGCGCCTGTCCGGGTCCCATATTCGCCCTGTTTGGTGCGGGCGTCACCGTCATCCTCGTGGCCTTACTCTCGGCACTGGCTGGCACCTGGGCCTATGCCTACCTACGCCCTAAACTGCCGCACTACTAAGCCGCAGCCCCCATGCTTGCGCGGGCCAACCGCACCGGTGGCAACGGGCAACACCTTCATCAGCATTCCACACTAACCTCCTACGACCATGTATTTCCGTCAGATCTTCGACGACA
>JAAAOI010000049.1 GCA_009908945.1 Bacteroidota bacterium | reverse complement strand
GCCAGGTCGAAGGCCACGGAGAGGCCCCGCTGGCCCTCGGCGAGGGCTTTTCGATAAAACGCGTTCGACTCCTCAGCCGTGGAGAAGCCGGCATATTGCCGGATGGTCCACGGTTTGATGTTGTACATCGTACTGTAGGGCCCGCGGAGGTAGGGCGGGAGACCCGCCGCATATTCCAGATGATCGACGTCGCTGAGGGCATCAGGGCCGAGGTGGGGCGGGACGTCGATCTGCTCGGGGGTGGGCCACACATCTTCCGCGTATTCCAGATGATCGACGTCGCTGAGGGCATCAGGGCCGAGGTGGGGCGGGACGTCGATCTGTTCGGGCGTCGCCCACACGTTGCCCGACGCGTCAGCCGAAGGCCGGCGGGGCGCATCGAAGGAAGGCGAGCGCGTACTGAAGTCCGGGCGCATGAGAACAAGTGGGTAGGGTCAGGAGATACCGAGGAGGGTTTGCAGGCGGGACAGCGTATCGAGCAGCGGGGCCTGGCGGTGGATGAACGCCGTTGCGCCCGCGGCGCGGAGAGCCGAGATCTCGTCTTGTGGATACCCGGCCACGACGATGGGCTGAGAGAGCCCGCGGGCGTCGCGGGCAGCAGCCAGGTCGGGCACGAGCGTGCGGTAGGCCTCATCGCTGGAGCAGAGCACCAGCAGATCAGCCCCGGCCTTTTCCGCGGCGTCCAAGCCAGCTTCAACGTCGGCGTACCCGGTCGATTCCTGCATGGCAAATCCGGCGCAGCCGAGGTAGTTGCGGGCGAAGGTGGCCCGGGCGGCGCGCATGCCGCGGGGGCCGATCGGCAAGAGGGCTGCCTGTGGCCGGTGCCCGTGGGTTGCGGCATACTGATCGGTGCGGTAGCGCACCTGCTCCACCTCTGCAGCCAGCCGGGCGCGCACCAGCGGGCGGATGGGGTCGTCAGCGCGAGAAGGCGGCGGCACGGCATCCGGCAGCGGATGGGCCTCGCGCTGCACAGGCGTTTCGGGTGGCGCGGTGCGCGTTTCTTCCATGTCCGGGTAGTGGGTGGCGCCCACGAGGATGCGCTCTCTTTCGTCCACCGCTTGGGCCTGCTGTGCAGCATGGGCCGCCACGGCATCCTGGAGGAGCCCATCGCGTATGGCCGCACGGAGACCGCCGGCTGCTTCAATAGCCTGGAAAAATGCCCAGGCCGCCTCCGCCACCTGGTGCGTAAGGGTCTCCAGGTAATAAGAGCCGGCAGCAGGGTCCTCCACAAACCCCAGGTGTGATTCAAGCTTCAGGATGAGTTGCGTGTTGCGCGCAATGCGGCGGCCGAGGGCGTCGGATTCAGGCTCAAGGCGATCGTAGGGTTGGACGATCAGCGCATCGCACCCGCCAATGATCGCTGCGGTTGCCGCCGTCGTCCCCCGCAGCATGTTGGTGTAGGGGGCGTAGGCCGTGAGCGGCCGTTCGGCCACGGAAGCCACCAGCGGAGGAACCGCTGCCGGCGCATCGTATGCCGAGAGCACCTCCGGCAGCAGCAGGCGCAGCGCGCGGAGCGCCGCCACGGCCAGCGGATACGACGTGCCCACTGCGAGGCGAACATGGAGATGGCGGGCCACAAGTGCAGCCTCCAGGCTTGCACCGCGTCCAGCAGCGAGGTGCTCACTCACGCCAGCCAGCACATAGCCCAGTTGATGTACTGCTGATCCACCCGCCTCGGCCACCACGGCGGCATCCACCCCCAGCAGGCGTAGGTAGGCCTCCTCAGCGTCTGCCACAAGGTCCATCAAGCGCTGCATGCCCGTATCGACGTCGCCCGCGCCAGCCGATGCCCAGGCGGCTATGGGGTCAGCCAGCAAATAATCGGAAGGCGCTGAGCGATGGGTCTGTAAGCGCTCAAGAAGCACTGGTACGGTGCGAGCTTCAGGATCCTCCAAGCGAATATGCAGCATCATGCCGTCTGCAGCCTGCAGGAAGGGCCGTCTGCAGCCAGCAGGAAGGAGTCCCAGGCAGAGGCCTGGAGCGGGGGCAGCCCTGCGAGGCCATCGGGTGATACACTACCATCCAATGCCAGCGCGTCAGCGCCACCGTCTCGTGCATCCTCGACTGCGGCCTGTGAGAAGGGAGCGTCCAGCGGTTGCACCACGGCCCAGGAGCGGGACGAGCGGCGTAGGGGCGGCCGCCGCGCATCGAGGTCCTCCGTGCGATAGAACGGGCGCAAGGTGATCCCGGGGGTCGGCTCCCAGAGCAGATCCTCCGCTGTGGAGGCGTCGCCGAGGTCACGCGCCATCCGCGCCCGCCATTCTGCGGTTGGGGTCGGGGGAAAGTGTTTCAGGAGGTTGAGCGGCGCTGCTGGTGCCTCAGCCATAGCAGGACGATGGGGTTGGTGACCATGTTCAAGTGGGACGAAGGGCGGGGCGTGCTGATCCGCGCGTTCTGCTACAATCCCTCCGGCAGCGCCCGGGGGGCGGGCGGCAAGGGGTGCGCGGCGGTGTCCATCACCGTGCGGTACCGGCGCACAAGGTCATAGACGGCAATGCCATAGGCGACGGCCACGTTCAGCGAGTGCTTTACCCCGAACTGGGGCAACTCCAAGGCAAGGTCGGCCTGTTGCACCAGTGGCGAGCGCACGCCGTCCACTTCATTGCCTACGACCAGGGCGAGCGGGAACGCACGCGCAGGCACAGCGGAGGGCAGCATCGGGTTGTTGGTGATCTCAAGCGCTGCGATGGTATGTCCGGCAGAACGCAGCTTCGCCAGCGCGTCGGCAGGGTCTGCGTAGTGCGACCAGGGAACCGTCTTCTCCGCCCCCAGTGCCGTCTTGCGCAGCCCGCGATGCTCCGGCGTGCCCGTATAGCCGGTCAGGTACAGGTGCTCTACGAGCGCGGCATCCGAGGTGCGGAAGATCGATCCAACGTTGTAAATCGACCGCACATTGTCAACAACTACCGAAATCGGGTGCCGCGGGCCATCTGTGAGTACAGGTGCTCTACGAGCGCGGCATCCGAGGTGCGGAAGATCGATCCAACGTTGTAAATCGACCGCACATTGTCAACAACTACCGAAATCGGGTGCCGCGGGCCATCTGTGACTTGATCAGGAGCCGCGCGCGGTATTTCTTCCAACCGGAGTTTACGCATAAGGCAGGGCGTGTCGGATGTGCCGTGCAGGAATCACGATATGCCGTGTAGTTATGGTCGTGCGCTCAACAGACGTTTACTAACAGAGGGTAGATCCATGCACGCTATGTCCAAGCGCAGTCTGCACCGCCTGGCCCTGGCCCTGGGGATGGTGCTTTTGTTCACAGGGCTCACCGGCTGCCAGTCGCTGCGGGAGCTCAGCTCGTTGCGACAGGTTGACTTCGCCCTGGACCGCGTATCCGGCGCTCAGCTCGCCGGGATCGATCTGGAGCGCGTGCGGTCGTACGACGACCTCACGGGATCGGATGTGCTCCGCATTGGCCGGGCGGTGTCTCGCAACGAAATGCCGTTTCAATTCACGGTGCACGTGAGCGCCAACAACCCGGAAGAGAACCAGCGGACGGCGCGTATGGTGGCCTTCGACTGGAAGTTGCTGCTGGACGAACGGCAGACCATCGCTGGCACCTTCAACGAGACGGTGCGGCTACCGGCGGGCGAAGTCGTTGACGTGCCCTTGCGCATGGAGCTGGACCTGCTGAACTTCTTCGAGCGTAGCTCACGTGACTTGGTAGCGCTGGCCCTTGCGATCGCGGGGGCAGAAGGGGCATCCAGCCGCATCCAACTCCAGGCGCGGCCCTCCATCGACACCCCGATCGGGCCGATCCGCTATCCGAACGATATCACCATTGTGAGCCGCGACGTCGGCTCGCCTTGACGTTTCCATTTTCCTGTATCCCCTCCCGCTGTGATTGTAGCTATTGACGGGCCCGCGGCCTCGGGCAAGAGTACCACCGCTCGTGCCATCGCCGATCATCTCGGATTTATCTATCTGGACACCGGGGCGATGTACCGTACCCTGGCTCTGGCCGCCTTGCGTTACGCCGCAGCGGGGTGGAGCGAGCCGGTGGTGCAGGTGCTCCAGAAGTCGGAGGTGGAGGTGGCCTACGCCGACGATGGCGAGATGCGGATCTTTCTGGATGGGGAGGATGTGAGCGAGGCGATCCGCCAGCCCGAGGTGGGGACGATGGCAAGCCGGATCAGCGCGCGGGCAGACATCCGTGACAGGATGGTCGCGCTGCAGCGCAAAATCGGACAGGCTGCGGAGCCTGGCGTCGTTGTCGATGGACGCGACATTGGCACGGTGGTTTTCCCTGACGCGCCCGTGAAGGTGTTTTTGACTGCCGATTTAGAGGAGCGTGCGCGCCGCCGCCAAGAGGAACTACAACAACAGGGACAGGAGGTCTCTCGGGCCGCCGTCCGGAAGGAGGTAAAGGCCCGGGACCGCGCCGACCGTGAACGCGCAGTGGCTCCACTCCGCCAGGCCGCCGATGCAGTGGTCGTCGACACCACACACCTCAACGTTCAGGAGCAGGTACAGGCCATCGTGGACCTGGTACACAAAGCCAATGGCGGCCACGCGTAGTACCGCCTATCGTGGAACGCCTACTCAGGCGGTGCATATTACCCTATTCCGCTTGACACGCTGAGAGGCCGTCCTGACCGTCGGAAGCTTCGCTCTTGGCCGTCATTCCAACCCGATACCATCTAATCAGACGGCGGATAGCGCCTGAAGCTGACGCTACCTGCCTGTCAGGAAACCGGAGATGCCATTCTGGCTTGTTCGCTTCCTGGCGAAACCACTCCAAATTGTATGGCAGAAGACCAACAGCAGACCGTAAAAGATGCGGTGACCGAACAGGTGACTGACGATGCCGACACGGTGGAGACGGCTGAGACGCCGACCACTGAGGTTGAGGAAATGATGAAAAAGGCCAAAGAGCGCCGTGCGAAGGAGGCGGCCGAGACTGGTGAAGCGCCGCCTGATGAAGCACCGCCTGAGGCCGAAGCCGATGAGGCGCCAGAGGCCGCGGACGCGGATGAGGGCGGCGAGGAAGCCGCTACCGCCGAAGTGGAAGAGGAGCATCCCGATCCGCTCGATGTCCGCTCCATCCTCGAAGAGGCCGTTTCTGGCGTCACCGATCACGCGGCCATTCCCTCCGCCAACCCCGACGAGATCGTCATCGCCGGACGGCGGGACCTTGTGACTTCGCTCGACGAAGCCAGCGAAACGACGTTTGAGCGCGAAGGGGTAGGGTTCAGCGGGAAGATCGTCGGACGCGTTATCACCTTGGACGAACTTGAAGCCGACGAGGCCGCTGAGCAATCGTCTGCTGACTACGATCAGTTGATGTCGCTCATCGACCAGACGCTGACCGATGTCACGGAGCAGGAAATCGTGACCGGCCGCATCGTGAGCGTGGGCGAGAAAGACATCGTCATCGACATTGGCTTTAAGAGCGATGGCGTGGTGCCCCGCAACGAGTTTGGCGAGGAGGCCAAGCTGGTGCCCGGCCAAGAAGTTGACGTATTCCTTGAGCGCATTGAAGACCGCCAGGGGCAGCTCGTCCTCTCGAAAGAGAAGGCCGACAGCGTGCGCCGCTGGCAGAAGGTAGAGGAAGCCTATGAAAATGGTGAAATCGTAGAGGGCACCATCATCCGCCGCATTAAAGGCGGCATGATCGTAGACCTCATCGATGGCCTGGAGGCTTTCCTCCCCGGATCGCAGATCGACGTCCGCCCCGTGCGCGACTTCGATGCGTATCTGGAGAAGCGCATGGAGTTTAAGATCGTCAAGATCAACCCCTCCAACGAAAACGTCGTCATCTCCCACAAGGCGCTCATCCAGAAAGAACTGGAAGCGCAGCGTGACAAGATCCTGTCGTCCATGGAAGTGGGGCAGGTGCTGGAAGGCACGGTCAAAAACATCGTCGACTTTGGGGTCTTCATCGACCTGGGCGGCGTGGATGGCCTGCTGCACATCACCGACCTCTCCTGGGGCCGTGTCTCGCACCCTTCGGAACTGGTCGACCTGGATGAGAAGATTAAGGTGGTGGTCCTTGACTACGATAAGGAGCGCCAGCGTATCTCTCTTGGCCTGAAGCAGCTGCAGCCGCACCCATGGGAGAACATCGACGAGAAGTTCGAACAGGGCGACACGGTTGAGGGCAAGGTGGTCTCCATTACAGACTACGGTGCCTTTGTGGAGCTGGAGAAGGGAATCGAAGGCTTGGTCCACATCTCTGAGATGAGTTGGACGGACCACATCCGCCACCCCAGCCAGAAGGTCTCGCTTGGCCAGCTGGTCAACGTCAAGATTCTGAACATCGACCACGAGGGCAAGAAGATCTCCCTCGGCATGAAGCAGCTGGAGGACAACCCGTGGGTCGGGCTCTCCGATCGGTATCCTCCGGGCACGGTCCTGCGTGGCACCGTGCGCAACATTACCAACTTCGGCGTCTTTGTGCAGATCGAGCCAGGCATCGATGGGCTCGTGCACATCAGCGACCTGTCGTGGACGAAGAAGATTCGCCATCCCAGCGAGGTGGCCCAGAAAGGGCAGGAGATGGACGTTGTGATCCTGAACATCGACGAAGATCGCGAGCGGGTATCGCTCGGCCACAAGCAGGTGTCCACCAACCCGTGGGATCAGTTTGCTGAGGCCTACGCTGAAGGCAGCGACCATGAGGTCGAAGTCACCCGCGTCGAAAACAAGGGGCTCATTGTCGAGCTGCCGCTGGGCGCTGAAGCATTCGTGCCGGGCAGCGAGCTGAAGAACGGCCCGCAGAACTTCCAGGCGCATTACCACGAGGGCCAAGAGCTGGAGCTCCGCGTCATTCGCTTTGACAAGGATGAGAAAGAGATTATCCTTAGCGAAACCGCCTCTGAGCGCGCTGAAGAATATGCCAAGCGTCGCGAAGAAGAGCGTGAGCGCCGTCAGGAACGGAAAGAGCGTCAGCGCCAGGTCCAGGACTACAAGAAGAAAACCGAGCCACGCAGTGGCAGCCGCTCGGGCGGTCCGACGACGCTGGGCGAGCTCAGTGGCCTCTCCGACCTGAAGCAGCAGATGGAGGCCGCCGAAGCGGCCGAAGCGGCTGAGGCAGAAGTGGTAGATGAGGACGCAGCCGCAGATGCGGCCGAGGAAGAACGCACGTCCAATGACACCGCTGAAGCAACAGACGCTCCTGATGCTGAGGACGGTGCGTCGGAAGATACCAACGACGACGCCGAAGAAAAAACGGCCTAAGGGCTACCGGGTGCTCGTAAGGGCGCATGGTACCCTTGGGTAGTGGCAACCTATGGCGACGGGCGATAGCTTTCAGGCTATCGCCCGTTCGTCTTTTCTGGGAGGGGTGCCTCGGCATGGCCTCCCGCTGGTGGCGGCAACTGGTCCTTTACCCACGCCCGTACCCCTTACGTTCATTCATTAACAGATCTCACCCCATGGCTGAAACCCAGCAGCTGACCACCACCAACTGGAAACACACCCGGACACCGCAAAAAGAATATGACACCCGCTTGTTGAAGGACTCAAGCGGGCGCGTAAACGAGCTTCTGCAAGCACTACTCTATGACGACGAGGCCCATGCCTTACAGGCCTACGGCAATGTCGTATCGATCAAGCGGCTTGGCTATAACGACCATGGACCAGTGCATGCGCGCATTGTGACGTACCATGCGCTACAGATTATGCGGCTGCTGCGCAACAACGGCTTCCAGCCCTCGCTCGAATACGAGGGTGTGGGCACCTATGAGGATGCACAGGTGGCCGTCGCGCTGGCAGCATTTCTCCACGATACCGGCATGAGCGTCCGGCGCGAGAACCACGAATGGCACTCGCTTCACCTCAGCGATGGGATCATTAAACGGCACCTCGAGCGGATCTACGGATCTGGTAACCCCTTGCGCCATGCCATCCGCAGCACCGTACAGGAGGCCATCGTGGGCCACATGGCTAACGAACGGGTGCATTCGGTAGAAGCTGGCGCTGTGCTAATTGGCGATGGCACCGACCTGGCGCGGGGGCGTGCCCGCATTCCGCAGCTTACGGACAATGACCCCGCAGTGGGAGACATGCACCGCTACTCCGCAAGCTCTGTCAACCGCATCACGGTAGGGGCCGGCGAGCAAAAGTGCGTCCGGCTTACCGTCTACATGGAAGACATCACCGGGCTATTTCAAGTCGAGGAGATCCTGATGACCAAGGTCAAAGCCTCTCCCATCATGAAGCACTTCGAGGTGGTGGCGCATGTGGCAGATCAGGAGCCACGGGTGTACCTGGATTAGCGCGTCCAGCCCGCCGAAGGGGCTCCCTTGGCTCATCTGTGCAAACCCATCTGTGCAAAACCATCTGTGCAATCCGTTCGCTCGCCGTCTACAGGCCCAGGGCCCCACTCAGCTGTGTCCAGAACATAAGCACCAGGATCACAAGCCACAGCAGGTGCCCCGAGCCCACACCCATGCTGATGCGCTTGGCATGCGTGCTGGCATCCGAAGGGCTGCCGGTAAGAGCTGCTGCGAGGCGATTCCACGGGGCCCGGATGAGAAAGAAGTGTATGGCCACGAGGACGAGGATCAGCGTGAAGGTGATGTGGTACTGCGGCGGATAGGCCGTAAAGGCCCCGCCTGCGAAGAAAGAGCCCCAGGAGAACACCAGCGTTAGCACGATCATGATGGACATAATCCGTACGATGCGACTGCCCAGCGCGAGCACGGTGGGGCGCGCCGGGGCATCGGCGGAAAGGGCGGCCTTACCGTGTCGGGCAATGATAAGCCCAAGCCCAAACCACGCAGCTGCGGTGATGATGTGCAATACGACGAGAATCCACTTCAGGGTGACGGCGAGCATAGAAACAGGCGACGATCAGTGAGCAACAGGGACGTTTAGGGTACGAAGACGTACTGCAAGTATCCACGAATTGTCGTTAAACATTGTGGGCCCTTTGACACGGCGGAGCGGCATGGAGCCAATGGCCATGTTCGCCCGTACGTCGCTCCACAGACCATGCGGCACAGAGCAATATCCTGACCGTGCAGCATCGCCCGAGGCCCAGCTTCATATGGCTACGTACCACGTCATCGGTTCTCCTTCACCTGCGCGCGATCGCGTCCTCAGCGTGCTTGCGAAACGCGTTGCGAGCACGGTGTTCGTGGGTGCTCCCGGGGGAATGCTGTACCACGAGAGCACAGGGGAGGGGAGCCGTGTGGTAGATGGGGTCATTGTCATCGCAGCCGCTTCGGCAAGAAAGGCCGCTGATACGCCCTCACCACCCGAGCTACGGTCCCTGTACCCCCGCGCGCAACTCGTCTGTGTCGGGGGGACCTCACATGAAAATGGATGGGATGCCGTCGTGCCCATCGACATGCTCGGCGAGCGCCTGCTTGGCACGCTTACGCGTGCGCCGGACGCCCCTCCCCGCGGGGCATCAGACGCGGATCTCCCGAGCCTTCTCGTAGATCTTGTGCGTGATGGATTGGTGCAGCTGGCTTCGCCAGCCTGGTTCGCGGATGTAGCCGATACGCTGAAGGAAACCCTTAGGCTACGCAAATGCGTCATCGTTCGCCGCTTAGGAGGGCAACGCCTGCAGATAGCGGCTACGGACGAGGGAGCGGTAGGCGACGAGGACGGGGAACTGATCCTGCACCTCACCCAGCCCCTCACCGCACCGCAACAGCACTTTGTGGATAGCCTTGGCCGCCTCCTGGGCGGTTTCTTCCAGCTCCGAAGCGAGAAGCGGACGCTTGAACTGACGGAGGCCCAGGCCCGGGCGATCCTCAACACCACCGTCGATGCCATCGTGGCCATTGACGAAACCGGCGCCATCCAGTCGTTCAATGCTGCAGCGGTGCGGATCTTCGGCTACGATGAAGCGGAGGTGCTGCAGCAGAACGTAAAAGTGCTGATGCCCGAACCCTACCGATCGGAGCATGACGAGTACATCGACACCTACCTGGAGACGGGGAAACAGCGAATTATCGGGATTGGGCGAGAGGTGCACGGGCGCCGCAAAGATGGGTCGACGTTTCCCATGGACCTCGCGGTGAGTGAAGTTGAGCTGAATGGGCAGCGAATATTTACCGGTATCATACGCGACATCACCGAGCGTCGAACCTTGGAGCGAGAGGTGCTTCAAGCCAGCGACCGGGAGCGGCGACGCATTGGACAGGACATGCACGACGGCCTGGGGCAGATGCTCACCGGGCTGGGGCTCATCAGCCAGAGCCTGGCCAAATCGCTGGCGCAAGCGCATCACCCGCATGCTGAGCAGATGCAGGAGATCACGGACCTGATCAAGGAGGCCGACGCCTACGCCCGAGGGCTGGCCCGGGGGTTGGTGCCCGTGGAGCTGGAAATGGGGGGGCTCACGGGAGCCCTGCAGCGCCTGGCGGAGCAGGCGGAGCGCCTCTTCGGCATCGACTGCTGCTTCGAGCATACCGGCGCGTCTACCGTAGGCGATGCTGATGTAGCCACGCACCTGTACCGGATTGCGCAGGAATCCCTCTCGAACGCGGTTCGCCACGGCAAGGCCTCGCAGGTGGATATCTTCCTGCACGTGACCCCGCGGCAAGAGCGCCTCCAGGTGCGCGACAATGGGCGAGGGTTTTCAGAGGGGCACGTAACCCCAGTAGCGCTCCATGAAGACGAGGGGGTGAAACGCGGCATGGGAATTCGTATAATGACGCACCGAGCCCGCATCATCGGCGCAACCCTCGACATCCACGGCGTGGAAGGAGAGGGGACGGTCGTTACCTGCACGCGGTCGCATCGCCGGCGCTCTGCACCGTCGGGGTACCGCAGCGAACCGGAGGAGGACGCATCCTCGAGTTCGCCTCCGCCGGGCTGCCCGATGCATTGACCCGGCGGGCATTGGTGCTCTTCTGCTCTCTGATTCCACTTGCTAATCCACCACCCGTCCATGCATCGCATTCTTCTGGTAGATGACCATCCGCTCATGCGCAAAGGGCTGGCGATGACGCTGGACGCTGAGCCGGATTTTACCATTGCCGCTCAAACCGACAGTGCGGAGAACGCCCTTTCGCTCATCGAGGAAAAGGACCCGATACACCTGGCCATCATCGACATCTCCTTGCCCGGCATGAGTGGGCTGGAGCTGGTTAAGCACCTGGAGGCGTTGCACCCGGAGGTTGGCGCACTGGTCGTCTCGCGCCATGATGAGACGCTCTATGCCGAACGCTCCATCCGTGCAGGCGCCAAGGGGTATGTGATGAAGCTCGAAGCCTCCGACGTGATCGTGGAGGCGGCCCGCCGTGTCCTGCAAGGGGGCATCTACGTGAGCCAGCAGATCAACGAGCGGTTGTTGATGAGCATGGCCACAGGCAACAGCTTAATGAAAGAGTCGCCGCTGGAACTCCTGAGCGATCGAGAGCTCGAGGTGTTTGAGCTTATTGGCCAGGGCGTAGGCACGCGCGACATCGCCGAGCGGCTGCATCTGGCCACGAAAACGGTGGAGTCCTACCGCGCGCGCATCAAAGAGAAGATGAACCTGTCTTCGGCCACTGAATTGATGCAACATGCAGTGCAATGGGTGCAAAGTGAGGGCTCGACGTGAGCACCTGTGCCGGAGGCGTCCCCTACCTGTGGGGATTTGCCTTACAATGGGGATGACGGCCTGCCGGACGACGGGACCGCCTACCTACCGGACGGATCCCCGGAGATGGAGTGCGTACCTTAGCAACGTGCTGTGCCATCTCATGGTACCGCCAATGGCCTCTGTCAGCCCCCTCGATCTGTGATGTCCTCCCATTCCGCCCCCGTCATTCCAGTGGAGCGCATCGTCTATGGCACCGATTTTTCGGAGGCTGCCGCGCGTGTGCTGCCTCGGGTGTTGGAACTGGCCGAGTCCTGCGGCGCCGATGTAGAGGTGGTGCATGTGCTGGATACGCCGCGCGCAGGAGCACCAGACGACCTTGCAGAGGAGCTCAAGAAGGGATACGCTCGCTCACGCCTCGAGCACATGCGGATGGCGTACGCGTATGGCTTTGCAGGGCGGGGGCAGGTACAGCTGACCCGGGCGGTGGTGCTCGCCTCAGATCCGGTGGAGGGGATGATTGATGTGGTGCGCCGGCGTCCCTCGACCCTCATTGCACTGGGCACCCATGGGGCTTCGGGAGCTGCCCGGCAGCGGTTAGGCAGCGTGACCACCCAGCTCTTGCTTCAGCCCGTGGAGCCGGCTCTGATCGTCCCGTCAACCGGTAGCCTGGCCGAGCGCGTTCGCACCATCGTTGCGGTACAGACGCTGCCCGATACGGCTGGCCCATCGCCGGCGCTACGCATGGGCCATGTGATCGCCCAGAGCCTGGAGGCCGCCCTGAAATCGGTGGTGCTTCGGCCCCCGCAAGCAGCAACTGAACCGTACGATGTACATCTGGAGACGGTTGCGGTGATGGAAACCGTAACCCCGGACCCTGGGGCTCGGGCGACCTGGGTAGAAGCGGTGCTGCGCGCAGCCAGCGGCCTCGGGGCCGACCTCGTGGTCGCACCGCGCCGGCTGGTGCTCACCACCCACATTACGCACGAGGCGTTCGCCGTGGCGCTCGCGTCCAGCGCCTCCTGCAGTCTGCTGGCCGTGTAAGCACCGGCAGCGCGCATCGTAATCTTCCGCCTCAATCGCTGCGGTTGGCCCCTCCGCACAGCAGACCCCAACGAGAGCGGTTATACCGCCGCCGCGTGCCGGTGCGCTGTAGGAGGGGGGCCTGAACGCCCCGACCTGCCCGGCGGCGGGTGGCGATAGGCATCAAAGGCCGCCGCGATGGGTCGAATCAGCACCCGCCCCACCGGAGTGGTGCGGACGTGAGTTTCGTCTACCTCTACCAGGCCATCGTCCGCCAGGGGGCGAAGGCGCTGAAGCGCGTCAGGAAAGTGGACGTCGAAGGGCTGTGGGAGGGCCGGGGTAACCGCGTCCTTGGCAACCTGCATCGTACACATCAGCTGGTTGATGATAAAGCGCCGCCGCCGATCCTCCCGGGTCAGGCGTCGGCCTCGTACGGTAGGCACCTCGCCGGCATCGAGCGCAGCGTAATAGTCGCGGAGGCCTTTGGCGTTTTGTGCGTACGCGTCGTGAAACTGACTGATGGCCGATACCCCAAACCCGAGTACCTCCATGGGGGGCTGCGACGTGTATCCCTGAACATTGCGGTGGATTGTGCCTGTGTTTAAGCCTTTAGCCAGGGGATGGTCGGGGCGTGCGAAGTGGTCCATCCCGATCGGCACATATCCTTGTGCTTGCAGCCCGTGGGCGATGGCCAAGAAGAGGCGCACCCGCTCCTGCGGGCCTGGAAGCCTGTTCGCGGGAAGGAGGCGCTGGTTCTTCGTTATCGATGGCAGCATAAAGGAGGTCGAAGTTGAGCTGCGCCATGCCAGCCGCTCGGGCATCCGCGACCACGCGGGCGACGACCTCCACCGGTTGCCCCTGGCCGATGGCGCGCTGCACCTGGGGGGCGAACGCTTGCACGCCAAGGCTTATCCGGCGAAAGCCCACGTCTACCAACGTATCCAGGTAGGAACGGCTGAGTCCACGGGGGGCCACCTCAATGTTGAGCTGCGCTGAAGGGAGCACGTCGAAATGCTGGCGGACCGTGTGCATCAGGCGCCTGACCGCGGCCTGCGAGAGGTACGTAGGCATGCCGCCGCCCCAGTGGATGCGCCCAACCGGTCGTCCGACGGATCGCCCAACGAGCGCAAGCTCCCGGGCCAAGTACTGCACGTAAGTCGCGATCGTATCGCGTGATTTCGTAATCTTATGGGGGTAGGCGCGGTACGTGCAGAGCGAACGACAGAACGGGAGGTGCAGGTGGAGGCCCAGCGGCGCTCGGCGGTGCATGGACCGCCGGTGCGCATTCACGTAGGCCAAGCTGTCAAAGCCCGCATCAAAATGCGGAGCCGTCGGGTAGCTCGTATAGTGAGGCCGCGGGGTGCTATACCGATCGATCAGGGCAGGAGCAATTGTTGCCGGAAGTGCGACGGCAGAGGAATACGTCATGGCCAACCTCGCGAGGATACTCGTTGGCAGCAGAGAGACCAATCTATGCCGAGCAACGGAGCTATATTGACGGGTGGTTCGCGCCCCTCGATGCCGGGCGAGCCAACCCCGTGCTGTAAGGGAATGCCCCACAACTGTATTTCTGCTGTGGAACGGGGCTGTTTGCGCCCGGCGACGGCATCGAAAATCTGGGCATGACGGCCCCCGCAGCGCGTGCACAAGGTGACATCATGCACGGCCTTGTGTAAGTGCCAGCAGCGAATCCTCGCTCCGGTCGCACGCCACCAGACGCAACCAGCGGTAGCCGGGCCAGGGCGCGCTCACTCCTCGATGGGATTATCGATTTGTGCCTTCTGCAGCGTGCCCGAGTAATCAACGTAGACGGTCTTCGTCTCTGTGTAGAAGTCGAAGACCTCCCAGCCCCCTTCGCGGTGCCCGTTGCCTGTGGCCTTTACGCCACCGAACGGCATGTGCGCTTCCGCTCCGATCGTAGGCCCGTTGATGTAGGTGATGCCAGCCTCCAGTTCATGCATCGCTTGAAATGCGCGGGCCACGTTTTCGGTGTAAATGCTGGATGAGAGGCCGTACGGGGTGTTGTTGGCCACCTCAAGGGCTTCTTCAAACGATGAGATGCGCACTACGGAAAGCACGGGGCCAAAGATCTCTTCTTGGTGAATCCGCATCTCCGGCGTCACATCTGCGAAGAGGGTGGGCTCGAAGAAAAAGCCATCATTGAGCCCATCTCCTGTTGCCCGCTGGCCGCCAAAGTGAAGCCTCGCCCCCTCGTCTTTGCCGATGGCAATGTAGGCCTCCACTTTATCAAGCGCCTGCTGATTGATGAGTGGTCCGACATCCGTGGTTGAGGTGTTGCCATCGCCAAGGGTAAGCTGAGCCGCCTCCGCCGTAATGCGTTCGACGAGGGCGTCGTGTACGTCGTCATGCACAATCAGCCGGCTGGTTGCCGTGCAGCGCTGGCCGGTGGTGCCATACGCCCCCCAGATGACCCCTTCCATTGCGAGGTCGAGGTTGGCATCCTCCATTACAATCATCGGGTTCTTCCCTCCCATCTCCAGCGACACCCGCTTGTGGAGCCGCCCGCACGTGGATGCGATCTGGCTGCCCACCTCCGAGGAGCCCGTGAAGGCCACGGCGTCGACCGCCGGATGCGCCACAATGGCCTCACCTGCGGCGTCGGCGCCTTGCACAAGATTAATCACGCCGTCCGGAATGCCGGCCTCCAGAAGCATCTTGACGAAGAGCATTCCGCTGTGCGGGGCTTCCTCACTGGGCTTGAAGAGGACCGTGTTGCCGGCGGCCAATGCTGGGAGAATCTTCCAACTTGGGACGGCGACCGGGAAATTCCATGCCGTAATCATGGCGCACACGCCGACCGGCCGGCGGATGGTCATATTCATCTTGTCGGGCAACTCACTGGGTACGGTATAGCCAAACAGCCGGCGCGTCTCCGAGGCGGCGTAGTAGGCCGTGTCGATGGCCTCCTGCACATCGCCTTTGGTCTCGAAGAAGGGCTTGCCCATCTCACGAGTCATAGCCCGGGCCAGCTCGTCTTTGCCGGCGGTCAGGATGTCGCCGGCCTTTTTTAGCAAGAGGCCGCGCTCGGGCGCTGGCATCCGGCGCCAGGCGGGGAGCGCCGCGCGGGCAGCGGTGGCGGCGGCATCAACATCGGGTGCGTCGGACGTCGGAAAGTGCCCGATGAGGTCACGCTGCTGCGCCGGGTTGCGGTTTTCGAAGGTGGCGCCAGAAGCCGCGGGTTGCCAGGCGCCAGCGATGTAATTGTGAAAGGTCTCAGCCATAGCGTGGGGCACAGGGGTTGGTAAGCGAGGGCGTGGGAGGGGCCACAGAGGACGCACGGGCCCATGCGAAACATAGGCTATTCGCACCCGCACGTCAACATGTGCAGCCGCAGCCGCGAGGGACCTATCGAGTCAGCGCTGCGTCTACGCCTGTGGCGCGTGGGCTTCCCATGCGTGCCGCCTGCCTTCGTCTCGAATTCACTCCTGTGTGCTCATGCCCAGCTCTACTTCTGGACTTGCCGCACGCGTCGCGCGACGCGTGCAGTCCGTTCCGCCAAGTGGTATCCGTCGGTTCTTTGAAATCGCTGCCACGATGGACGATGTGATCTCGCTTGGAATCGGTGAGCCCGACTTTGTATCGCCTGAGCCTATCATCCAGGCCGGCATTGCAGGGCTGCGAGCCGGGAAGACAAGCTACACCTCAAACGCCGGATTGCAAGAGCTGCGCGACCGGATCAGCGAGCAGCTGGCGCGCCTCTATGATGTCTCCTACAATCCGCAAAACGAGATCCTCGTCACAGTCGGCGTAAGCGAAGCGATGCAGTTGGCCATGCTCTCCCTGCTGGATCCAGGCGATGAGATCCTCATCCCCGAGCCGTGCTTTGTGTCTTACGGGCCTACAGCGGTGTTCGCTGATGCCACGGTAACGTACGTACCCACGTCTGTTGAACACGACTTTCAGGTGACCGCGGAAGACATCGAGCGGCAGATCAGCCCGCAGTCAAAAGTCCTGTTTCTTTCGTACCCGAACAACCCGACGGGCGCGGTCCTGCGGCGGGAGACGTTGCAGGAGATTGCGGAGGTGGTGGTCAAGCACGACCTCCTGGTGATCTCGGACGAGATCTATGACCGGTTGATCTACGGCGCGGCGTACGATAACGGGCACACCTGCCTGCCATCCATCGAAGCGTTGCGCGAGCGGACGGTGCTGCTGGGCGGATTCTCCAAGAACTATGCGATGACGGGCTGGCGGGTCGGGTACGTCTGCGCTCCGGAGCCCCTCTACCGCGCCATGTACAAGGTGCATCAGTACATGGTGATGAGTGCACCCACGCTGGCCCAGCTTGGGGCCGCCGAAGCGCTGAAATCATGCGAGCGCGAGGTGGAGGAGATGCGGCAGGCGTATGATGCGCGCCGCCGCACGCTTGTCGATGGCCTTCGCGCGGCCGGGCTTCCGACGTTTGAGCCGGAGGGTGCCTTTTATTGCTTCCCCGACATCCGCTCCACGGGCCTGTCGTCTGAAGACGTCGCGCAGGAGCTGTTGCAGGAAGAGCACGTGGCGGTGGTGCCCGGCCCCGCTTTCGGACCGAGTGGGGAGGGGTACGTACGGTGCGCCTATGCCACCTCGCTGGAGCAGGTGGAGGAGGCCGTTACGCGCATCACGCGGTTCGCTGCGCGGCACCAAGAGGCCAGCGCCGTAGCCTGACGGGACGTAGAAACACCAGCAGACCGGCTGCCGTAGCGTCGTCCCCTTTAGTGTAATTCTACCCTCACCCCCCGTATGGCTTTCCACGATGACTTGAAGGCCCTTATCGAGCGCGCCAAAGCGCTCGGAGGCTATCTTTGACATCCCTCAACGCGAAGAAACGGTAGCCGAGCTGAGCGCCAAGCGGCTGGATCCTACGTTCTGGGATAATCCGGAGGAGGCGCGCGACGTCGAAATCCAAATTGCGCGCGAGCAGGAGTGGCTGGACGCCTGGGCGCAGATCCAGGAGTATGTGGATGACCTGGAGACGCTGCAGCTCCTGGCTGAAGAGGAAGACGACGCCGACCTGGAGCAGGACCTGCGGCAAACCGCTCGAGCGCTGGAGAAGCTGGTGGATCAGCTGGAGCTCAAAAGCATGCTCAGCGGCCCCGACGACCATCGCGATGCCATCCTCACGTTCAACCCTGGCGCTGGGGGCACAGAGAGCCAAGACTGGGCTCAAATGCTGCTCCGGATGTACAGCCGCTGGGCGGAGAACGAGGGGTACGCCACGGAAATGCTGGAGTACCAGCCGGGGGAGGTCGCTGGCATCAAGAGCGCGTCCCTGCGCGTGGAGGGTCCGCACGCATACGGGTATCTCAAAGCTGAAGCCGGGGTGCACCGCCTGGTCCGCATCTCGCCCTTCGATTCCGGGGGGCGACGCCATACGTCGTTCTGTAGCGTGTTCGTGTATCCAGAAATCGATGACTCCATCGAAGTCGACCTGAGCACCGGGGAGCTGGAGCTGCAGACCTTCCGCTCTGGCGGGAAAGGCGGGCAGAACGTGAACAAGCTGGACACCGGTGTGCGGTACGTCTGGAACGGCACCCTCTCCAACGGAGAAGAGGCGCGCGTGGCGGCCGAATGCACCGAAGAGCGCAGCCAGTTGCAGAACCGGGAGCGCGCCATGACGATGCTGAAGAGCCGCGTCTACCAGCTGGAGCAGGAGATCCAAGAAGCCGAACGCAACAAGCTCGAATCGCAGAAGAAAAAAATCGAGTGGGGTAGCCAGATCCGCTCCTATGTCTTCCAGCCGTATACTATGGTCAACGACCATCGGACGGAGACGAAAGTCACGGACGTAGAATCCGTCATGGATGGGGCGTTGGAGCCCTTCATCAAAGCTTATCTCCTGCAGCAGACCGAGGACCCTGCCTGATGCCTCGCCTGCGAAACCTGCCCACACGACCGCCGTGTAACGGTATCTGAAGCGCGGGTGCTACCGCCAGGCCGATGCTGGCGTCTGTGGTGAGTGACTGAAGGGGGGCTTCCCAGGCCGCCCTTTTTTGTTGTCATTCGCCACACGTTTGCACACTGATAGAGGGTCCGATGCTGCGCTGCAGGCGGGCCCTTTCGTGTAGATATCCGCCAGGTCCTGCTCAAAAGGCACGGGCCTGCTGTTATGATTCGTGAACCGGTAGCATCATATGAGCACGCCTTCCATTCAAACACTACAGGAGCAGGTGCGCGCCATCATTGACGATGTGCTCGCCCCGTACCCCTCGTATTACCTGGTGGAATTAGACGTACGGGGCGCGCCGGGCTCTCAGGTCGTCGACGTATACGTCGATGGAGACGACGACGTGGGGCTGGATGAGCTGGCGGAGATTAGCCGAGAGATCAGCTTCGCCTTAGACGTTGAAGATCCTTTCCCAAACAAGTTTAACCTGAACGTATCTACCCCCGGTGTCGAACGGCCGCTGCGCCTTCATCGCCAATACAAAAAGAATACCGGCCGCACGCTGCAAGTCCACTACGAAAAGGTCAACGGTTCAGGCAACACGGAAGTAACCGGCGAGCTAACGAACGTCACAGACACAACCATCACCATCACGGCCGACCAAGATGCGCCCGTGGACATTCCTCTTGACCATATCCTTTGGGCGAAAGTACGGCTTCCGTGGTAACCTACGGGCCGCCTCACCGACCAACCGAGAAATCATCCGCCAGTTACCGATATGCAGAGTACCGAACTCGTATCCTCCTTTGCTGAAATTGCGCGGTCCAAAGACATTGACCGCGATACGCTCACGCTTATCGTGGAAGATGTTTTTCGTGCCATGATTCGTCGCCGGTATGGCTCGGACGAGGCGTTCGAGATTATTTTCAACCCCGACAATGGCGACATCCAGGTGCTCCACATTCAAGAGATTGTGGAAGACTGGGACCTGGAAGACCCGGTCACGCAGATTGAAGAGACCGAGGCGATGGACATTGACGAAGACTTTGAGGTCGGAGACGAAGTTGCCAAAGAGGTGGACATCACCAATTTTGGCCGGCGGGCCGTGATGACCGCGCGCCAGACGTTCCGGCAGCGGATCCGAGACATCGAGAAGGAAAATATTTACAATGAGTATTCGCAGCTGATTGGAGAGATTGTGGTCGGCGAGATCTACCAGACCCGGCGGCGTGAGGTGCTGGTCATGCACAATCGGGTCGAGCTCGTGTTGCCACGGAGCGAGCAGATCCGACGCGACCGATACCACAAGGGCGACATGCTCCGTGCCGTTGTAAAGGATGTGCGGCGCGATGCCGGAAGCAGCCCACAGGTAATGATCAGCCGCACCGACCCCGCACTGATCCGCCGCCTCTTCGAGTTGGAAGTGCCGGAGATTGAGGAAGGCATCGTGGAGATCAAAAAGATCGTGCGTGAGCCGGGCGAGCGAGCGAAGGTAGCCGTCATCAGCCACGACGACCGGGTCGATCCCGTGGGGGCGTGTGTTGGGCTCAAAGGCAGCCGCATCCACGCGATTGTGCGCGAACTGAGCAACGAAAACATCGACGTGCTTCGCTACGAAGAGGACCCGTTCCAGTTTATCAAGCGCGCCCTCTCGCCCGCTAACCCGCTGTCGGTGACCATCAAAGAAGAACTGGACCCACCGCGTGCGAGCGTGACGGTGGTAGCCGACGAGGTCAGCCAAGCTATTGGCCGAGGGGGCGTCAATATTCGGCTGGCGTCACGCATCACCGGGTATGAGATCGACGTTTACCGCGAGATTCCACCTGACGAGGAGGACATCGAAATCAAGGAGTTCTTGGATGAGTTCTCTGAAGAGACTGTGGAGAAGCTCCGGAATATCGGCTGTGACACGGCCAAGGCCGTACTGGAGCTCTCCATCGATGAACTTGTCCGGCGCTCTGGGTTAGACACCGAAACGGCCGAGCGCCTCATGGCGTCTATTAAAGCTGAGTTCGAAATTGAAAGCAAAGGTGACGAGTTGCAAGTATAGTCTGTTAAGTAGTACCCCAACGCAATACCAACCCCTGGTAGTCGGCGCGTCGGCTACCATTGCGCATAGCGAGCTACGCGCTTGTTTAATTATTTGCACCTGTAATGGCGACGACGGAAAAGTTTAAAAAGAAACGGCTCTTTAAGGTATCCCGGGAGCTCAATGTGGCGGTCAATACCCTGACGCAGTTCTTGGAGGACGAAGGGTATGGCGACAGCCTCAAGGGGTCGGGAATCAATGCCGCAATCACCGAGCCCGAAGCCTATGAGGAACTCCTCATAAACTTTGCGGCTGACCGCGAAATGGCGGAGCGCGTGAAGCAACTGCGCGACGAGCGCCGGGCGGAGGAAGCCGCAGCGGCTGCCCCCGACGAGCCGGAGCCTGCCGAAGCGGCACAAGAAGCCGCGGACGAAGCCCCGGAAGAGGCGGTCGCCGACGAGGCCTCCGCGGAAGAGGTGGCAGCAGAGCCCACCGCCACCGACGGCGTGGACGACGCCGCTCAAGATGAGGCGGTGACGGAGGAGGCCCCTGCCGAGGCAGTAGCCGATGCGGAGGCCGGGGCAGAGCCCGACACTTCTGCAGCAGAGGCCCCGGCAGAAGAGCCGACAGCCGACGCTGAGGCGGCATCCGACCAGGAGTCGGCGGCCGCAGCAGAGCCGGCAGCTGCCGCGGATGAGGATGTGGAACGCGACACCGCGCAGCCCGAAGAATCGACGGTGGCAGCAGAAACCTCACCGGCCGGCGAGGCAGCCACCGATGAGGCCGACACCACCGAGGCCGACACCACCGAGGCCGACACCACAGATGCGGACACTGCCGATGCCGAGACGGCAGACGCAGAAACGACAGCGGCGGGTGAGCCTACGCGGCTTCACCGGGGAGAGGCTGTGGATGCCCTCGACAGTGAGGACATCGACACGGTGGACGAACTGGAGGACGAAGACGGAATCGCTGACCGGGTACTGAAGGCCGACCGGTACAAGCTGGAAGGCACCAAGGTGCTCGGCAAGGTCGATCTCAGCAAGGTCGACGACGATCGCGGCAAGCGCAAACGCAAGCGTAAGCGCAAGCGGAAAGCAGCCTCCGCGAAGGGCAACAAGGTGAAATTCGAGGACCGCGGCAAGAAGAAGTCCCGCCGGAAGAAGAAAGGCCGCAAAAAGAAAAAGAAGGTCGACGAGGAGGACGTCGAGCAGACCCGCCGGAAGAAGAAAGGCCGCAAAAAGAAAAAGAAGGTCGACGAGGAGGACGTCGAGCAGACGCTGCAGGAAACCCTCCGCGAACTGGAGCATGGCGCGCAGCGCGTACGCCAGCAGCGGCGCCGGCAACGCCGGGAACGCCATGCTGAAGAGCGGGAGCGCGAGCTTCAAGAAGCTAAAGAGCAGGAGCAGGTCCTTGAAATCACCGAGTACGTCTCGACGGGTGAACTGGCCAACCTCATGGGTGAGCCAGTCAACGACGTGATCGAGACGCTCTTCAGCTCCGGCATGATGGTGTCCATTAACCAGCGCCTGGACGCCGATACCATCCAGTTTGTCGCTGATGAGTTCGGGTACGAGGTCGAGTTTATCGACCAGTTCGACGTTGCGGATATCCAACTGGAGGAAGACGCTCCGGAAGATCTGGAGCCGCGCCCGCCCGTCGTCACGGTTATGGGCCATGTGGACCACGGTAAGACGTCCCTGCTTGACTACATGCGCAAGGCGGATGTGGTAGCGGGCGAGGCTGGCGGTATTACCCAGCACATCGGTGCCTACACCGTGCAACTGCAGGAAGGTGCCATCACCTTCCTCGACACGCCAGGCCACGAGGCGTTTACGGCCATGCGGGCCCGCGGCGCGAAGGCCACCGATATTGTCATCCTTGTGGTGGCTGCCAACGATTCGGTGATGCCGCAGACAATCGAGGCCATCAACCACGCCAAAGCCGCCGAAGTCCCCATGGTGGTGGCCATCAACAAGATGGACCTGCCCGAGGCCGACGCACAAAAGGTGATGCAGGAACTTGCAGAGGAAGGCGTTTTGGTTGAGCCGTACGGCGGTAAGGTGCAGTGCGCTCAGGTATCGGCTGAGACGGGCGACGGTATTGATGACCTCATCGAAAAGGTATTGCTCGAGGCCGACCTGCGCGAGTTCCAGGCCAACCCCAACCGCCGCGCCGATGGTGTGGTCATCGAAAGCCGCCTGGAGAAAGGCCGCGGCAACGTTGCCACGATCCTCGTCAAAAACGGCACCCTGCACGTCGGCGATCCGTTTGTCGCCGGGATGCACAGCGGCCGGATCCGTGCCATGTTTGACGAGCGCGACAACCGCGTCGAGGAGGTCGGCCCATCAGAGCCGGCCCTGATTCTGGGCCTCTCGGGCTCGCCCGAAGTGGGGGACCAGTTCGTCTCGCTGGAAGAGGAGGGCCGGGCACGCGAAATTGCCCAACGCCGCCAGCAGATCTATCGCGAGCAAAGCATCCGTCAGCAGAAGCGGGTGACGCTCGACGACATCAGCCGCCGCATGGCCCTCGGCGAGTTCCAGGAGCTGAACCTCATTGTGAAAGGCGATGTGGGCGGTTCCGTCGAAGCCCTTTCCGACGCCCTGCTGAAACTACGCACGGACGAGGTCGCTGTTAATATCATCCACACGGGCGTTGGGGCCATCAGCGAAAGCGACGTCATGCTGGCGTCCGCCTCAAATGCTGTCATCCTGGGCTTCCAGGTGCGTCCGACGACGGGCGCGCGATCGGCTGCGCAGGAAGAGGAGATTGATATCCGGACGTACTCGATCATCTACAATGCCATTCAAGACGTTCACGACGCGCTGGAAGGGATGCTCTCGCCCGAAACCAGCGAAGAGACCGTTGGCATTGCCGAAGTGCGGGACATCTTCAAGGTGCCGAAGGCGGGCACGGTTGCCGGGTGTTACGTCACGGAAGGCCGCATCAACCGAAACGACAACATCCGTCTTGTGCGCGACGGCGTGGTGGTCTACGAAGGCGAGGTTGACTCCCTGCGCCGCTTCAAGGAAGATGTCCGCGAAGTGCAGACCAGCTTCGAGTGTGGCCTTGGGATTAAGAACTTCAACGATATCAAGGCGGGCGATGTCATCGAGGCCTACAAGATCGTCGAAGAGAAACGTACGCTGGAAGTGTAGAGGCGCCGGTTCAGGCCCTCACCCTTTGCCGTGCGTCTCGTTGGCTCCTCTGACCGCCGCCGTATCCACCCCAGCCCGTTCTCTTATGAGTATTCGCACCGAACGCGTCGCCAAGCTTATTCAGCGTGAAGTGGCGAAGCTACTGAGCACCGACTTTGCTGATCAGGTAAAGCCGCTCGTGACGGTCACCGATGCCCGCGTCACGAAGGACCTGTCCATTGCGTACGTGTACGTGAGCGTAATGGGGGACTCCTCTGAGCAGCGCGAAACCACGTTCAAGCGGCTGGAGAGCCAGCTGCCTGAGCTCCGGTCGGCGCTGGCCTCCCGGGTGCGCCATCAGCTGCGCATTGTCCCGGAGCTGCGCCTGTTCCTCGATGAGTCGCTGCAACGAGCGGAGCGCATGGAGAACCTGTTCGACCGCATTCAGGCCGAACGTGAGCGGCGCAATTCCAGCACAGACGACGCGTAACTTCCTCGGTGACCTCCGCTTCGGCTCCACCTCATCTTCGCCCACCGCCGGTCGTTCCCAACGACTGGAACGGGTCGGTACTGCTGGTCGACAAACCGCTCCACTGGTCTTCGTTCAAGGTCGTCGAGCGCGTACGTGCGCTCACAGGCGTGCGGAAGGTTGGCCATGCCGGCACCCTCGATCCGCTGGCCACCGGGCTCCTTATCATCCTCGTCGGCCGCCCGGCCACGCGCCACATGGAGTCGTTCATGAGGCAGGAGAAGACGTACGTCGGCACGTTGCGCCTGGGGGGCAGTACGGACTCCTACGATGCCGAGCTTCCCGTCACACCGGTGGGCCCGTGGGCAATGGTGAGTACGGAAGCCCTGGACACCGTACGTCAGCAGTTTGTGGGCACCATTGTGCAGCGTCCTCCCATGTACGCCGCCATCAAGGTCGATGGCGAGCGGCTCTACAAGAAAGCGCGCCGTGGGGAAGAGGTGGAAGTCCCGGAGCGCACCGTTACAGTTCATAGCTTCGATGTCCTGGAGCACCGCGGGCCTGACGTGACGTTCCGTGTGCGTTGCTCTAAAGGTACGTACGTCCGTTCGCTCGCGCACGACCTGGGCCAAGCGCTCGGTGTGGGCGCCTACCTGTCCAGCCTTGTCCGCACCGGCATCGGCAAGCATCAGCTATCTGATGCCTGGACGATGGGCCAACTGACCCAGGCTGTGGCCCAGGCGACACCCTCTGCCTAACTCTCTGACGTGTGGGCTTCTTCGTTCATTAATCGCACCCGGCATGAAACGCCAATTTGGCTTAGCGAACGTTGAGCATCACCCGCAGTCTGTTGTGACGGTGGGGACCTTTGACGGTGTGCACGCCGGGCATCAGCAGATCTTGGAGCGCGTGAAGAGGCAGGCGGTGGCGCAAGAGGCTCAGAGCACCCTGCTTACGTTCGACCCGCATCCGCGTGAAGTACTTGGCGACACCCCCATGCCGCTACTGACGACGGTGGAGGAACGCGGTGAACTGCTGGAAGCCGTAGGTATCGACCGCTTCGTGGTGTTACCGTTTACGGAGCACTTCTCCGAGATGTCGCCTGAGGCCTACGTCCGCGATGTGCTGGTCAACCGGATCGGGCTGGTGAACATCATCGTGGGGTACGACCACTCCTTCGGGCACAAGGGGGAAGGGGATGGGCAGACGCTGCGCCGGTTGGGAGAACGGTACGGCTTTGGTGTGGAAATCATCTCCAAGCAAGTCGTGGACCGCGCCAAGGTCTCGTCCACACGGATTCGTGAACTGGTCGGCGGGGCTGGAGAGGTTGCGGAGGCCCGTGGGTTGCTTACGCGCCCGTATCGGCTGTGCGGCACGGTGGTCGAAGGCGAGAAGCGCGGCCGCACCATCGGGTTTCCGACCGCTAATCTGGATGGCATTCCACCCCGTAAGATCATCCCGGCTCGTGGGGTCTACGCGGCCTGGGTCACTGGCGCTGCCGCATCCGCAACATCCGTTATTGCAAGAAAACAACCAGCCATGGTCAACATCGGGTACCGCCCGACATTCAACGGTACAGACCGCACGGTGGAAGCTCACGTGCTGGACTTCGCGGGAGACTTATACGGTGAACAGCTGCGGTTGCATTTCCTTGAGCGGATTCGGGATGAACGGTCCTTTGACGGCCCGGAGGCCCTCGTTGCTCAGCTCAAAAAAGACCGGGCCGCCTGCGAGGCGATCTTTTCGAAAAACGAGCCGTGAGCTACCCCGCTGAACCACGTCCGATGGAACTGCCGCGGGCCTCCTCACGTCTACTTACACTGCTTTCTACTCGCTTATCTGTGACGAAGCGCAGCAGCCACTCACAGGTTCTACTCGGAGCTTACCCCGGCGGTAGCTCTTGGTAGCGACACTTCACGAAGACATAGCCGCATGATTACGAAAGAGAAGACGCAAGAACTCATTCAAGAGCATGGCAACGGCCCCGATGACACCGGGTCGACCGAAGTGCAAATTGCCATTTTCACGACGCGCATCAACAATCTTACGGAGCACCTCCGCGAGCACAAGAACGACCACGCTACCCGGCGTGGTCTACTGCAGCTGGTCGGTAAGCGTCGCCGCCTGCTCAACTACCTCATGAAGGACGACATTGAACGGTACCGTTCGATCATCAAAAAGCTCGGTATTCGTAAGTAGGATTTCAGACGGCACTCCGGCACGGGGTGTCGTTTGTTGGTTGCCCCGGCCCTGCGGCTGCGGCAACATCGCGTTGAGACGACACAAGATCATACACTGTAGCTACTGACTATGCACCAAGGCATAACAAAATCGATTGAACTGGCCCCCGGCAAAACCCTGTCGATTGAGACGGGCAAGCTGGCTAAGCAGGCCGACGGCGCTGTCGTCGTGCGCCTCGGCGACACCATGGCGCTCTGCACAGCCGTGATGGATGACCGGCCCAAACCTGACATGAACTTCTTCCCCCTCACGGTGGACTACCGTGAGAACTTCGCTTCCGGCGGGCGCATCCCCGGTGGCTTCATGAAGCGGGAGGGACGCTCGAACGACAAAGAGATTTTAACCTCCCGGCTCGTAGACCGTGCCGTGCGTCCGCTTTTCCCGGATGGCTTCCGGCACGAGACGCAGATCATCTGCTTTGTGGTCTCGGCCGACGACGAAAACGATGCGGACATCCTTGCAGGTGTTGGCGCCTCTGCGGCGCTGCTGCTGGGTGGTGCACCGTTTGACGGTCCGATTGCTGAGGTGCGCGTGGGACGCGTCGACGGCGAGTTCGTCATCAACCCTACGATTCCAGAGCTTGAGTCTTCTGATATCAACCTCGTGGTGGCTGGTAAGCAGGACGCCATCGTGATGGTCGAAGGCGAGATGGATGAGATCAGTGAAGAGGAAATGGTGGAGGCTCTGGATGTGGCCCACGATGCCATTCGCAAGCTTTGTGCGCTCCAGGAAGAGCTGTTGGCTGAAGCCGGCACCAAGGAACCGTTCGAGTACACGCCCTACGTGGTGGACGAGGCGCTTGTGGACACGGTGCGTGATCTCACGGCCGACCGCATGCGCGAGCACGTGAGCGCACCTTACGAAAAAGAGTCGTTCTACGGCGGCATTGACGCGATCAAGGCCGACGCAGTGGACGAGTTGCTCGGCGATGACGACACCACGCCCGAAGGCTACACCGCCGGCGAAATCAAAGAGGCGGTCTCCAAGGTGGAGAAAGAGGCCATGCGGGCGATGATCGTGGAGGACGGGCGCCGAATTGACGGCCGTAGCCGCACAGACGTGCGCGACATCTGGTCGGAAACGAAGACGCTCCCGCGCGCCCACGGCTCCTCAGTATTCACCCGTGGCGAAACCCAGGTACTGGCCGCGGTCACCCTGGGCACATCCAAAGACGTGCAGCCGGTGGATCAGATCTTTGACCAGGAAGACAAGCGCTTCTTCCTGCACTACCGCTTTCCTCCGTTCTGTGTAGGCGAGGCACGCTACCTGCGCGGCCCCGGGCGTCGCGAGATCGGCCACGGCATGCTTGCCGAGCGGGCACTGCAAGGCCAACTGCCCGACCACGACGCGTTTCCCTACACCATTCGCATTAACGCCGACGTGCTCGAATCCAATGGCTCCTCGTCCATGGCCAGCGTTTGCTCCGGCTCCCTGGCGCTGATGGATGCCGGCGTGCCGGTGAAGAAGCCGGTCGCGGGTATTGCGATGGGTCTCATCCAGGAAGGTGATGAGACGGCGATCCTGACCGACATCCTCGGCACTGAGGATCACCTGGGCGACATGGACTTCAAACTGACGGGTACCCGAGACGGGATCACGGCCTGCCAGATGGACATCAAGATCAGCGGGCTCTCCCGCCAGCTTATGCTGCAAGCGCTGAACCAGGCGCGGGATGCGCGCGAGCACATCCTCGACAAGATGCAGCAGACACTCCCAGAGCCCCGTCAGGAGCTCTCGCCGCATGCGCCCCGCCTCACCCAGATCACCATCGACAGCGACTTCATTGGTGCTGTCATTGGGCCGGGTGGCAAGGTCATCAAAGGGATCCAAGCCGATACGGGCGCGTCGATCGACATCGACGAGCGCGATGGCATGGGCTACGTCACGATTGCCGCTGCCGATCAGGCCGCCTCAGATGCGGCCATCGAGCGCATCAAGAACATCGTGACGGTGCCGGAAGCCGGTGAGGACTACGAGGGCACGGTGAAGAGCATCAAGGGCTTTGGTGCTATCATCGAAATCATGCCGGGCCGTGAAGGCCTCCTGCACATCTCCGAAATCGACCACGACTACGTGGATAAGGTGGAGGATTACATGCAGGTAGGCGACAAGGTGAAGGTGCGCCTTACCGAAGTGCGCAACGACGGCAAACTGCGTCTATCGCGCAAGCCGTTTGTTTCGAAAAGCAATGGCTCGAGGTAGCACCACCTGTTGTTGCTGAATATCACTGTTGCTGAATATCACTGCAGGGCAGAGGGGCTTGATTCCTCTGCCCTGCGGTGTATGTGTACGTCATGAGGGACCCCACGAAGGCCCCTCATGGGCGATACGAAGACGGGCCCACCAACGGCGCCCACAGCCGCCCCGAGGGACCCATCCCAGCATGCACGCCGGGGTGGACCTCGTTCGCCTCGATCATAAAGACTGCGCACAATCTGGTGGGAGATGATGCAGGTTGCCGTGCACCCGGTACCAGGGCGTGTGCTTCAGCGCGTCACCATCAGGTGCAAAGCTGCTGCTGGGGCTGGAAGTGCCCTCCGACTGCATGGTATACATTCCGCACCAGATGTTGTATCATGACGACCGCAGCAAGGGCTCAGGCCGATCGGTGCTGCACGCCGGATCGCCCGGAGCGGCGCAGCCACTGGCTCAGATCCGTCGACATAACAAGCCAGCGATGATTTAAAAACTGTTATTGCAACTGTCCTTATCTTAACTCTTCTCATTTAATGCATATCCTTGTAACCGGCGGTGCCGGGTTCATTGGCTCCCACGTCGCGGATGCGATGCTTGCCGATGGCCACACCGTAGATATCCTGGATGATCTATCCTCGGGCCGTGAAGCTAACGTCCCCGACGAAGCCACGCTGCATGTCCATGACATTCGCAGTGCCCCTGCCGCCCAGTTACTGGAATCGGAGGGGTACGACGTGCTCGTGCACCACGCCGCCCAGATGGACGTGCGGAGGTCCGTGGCCGACCCCTCGTTTGACGCCGACGTGAACCTGCGTGGGTTTCTCAACCTGATGGAAGCGGCGCGCCGCAGTGGACTGAAAAAGGTGCTGTTTGCCTCCACCGGGGGGGCTATCTATGGGGAGCCTGCGTACGCTCCCCAAGACGAGGCGCATCCCCTCCGGCCGCTCTCACCGTACGGTATTACCAAGTTAGCCACGGAACGCTACCTGTACTACTACCAGCAGCAGTATGGCATTCCGTATGTTGCCCTTCGCTATGCGAATGTGTATGGGCCACGGCAAAACCCGCACGGCGAGGCTGGGGTGGTGGCGATCTTCGCGCAGCGGATGCTTAACGGAGAGACGGCCTACATCAACGGGGACGGGCTGCAGACCAGAGATTTTGTGTACGTGGGTGATGTGGTGGAGGCGAATCGTGCCGCTCTCACCTACGACGGCACCGGAACCTTCAACGTTGGTACCGCAAAAGAGACAAACGTGGTAGAACTGTTTGAGGTGATCCGTGAGGAGATCGACCCGGACATTGCAAAGCGCCACGCCGAAGGAAAGCCCGGTGAGCAGCGGCGGAGCGTGTTGAGCTACGCCCACACCCACGACGCCCTGGGCTGGGCTCCCCAGGTCACCCTGCGCGATGGGTTGGCTCGCACAGTGGACTGGTTTCGCGCGCAGTAACCCCCCGCCGACATGGCTACCTACCGCGTCGAACTTGACCAATTTGAGGGGCCGCTGGACCTGCTCCTCTTTTTTATCCGCCGGGATGAGCTGGATATCTACGACATTCCCATCAGCCAGATCACGCACGAGTTTCTCTCGTATGTGCGGCTGATGGAAGAGATCGATCTTGATGGCGTTGGTGACTTTATCTACATGGCATCTATCCTTATCGGGATTAAGGCGCAGATGCTGCTGCCACAGCCCGAAAGTACGGATGACGGTACGCCTATCGATCCGCGACGTGAGCTTGTCGAGCGTCTGCTTGAATATGTCCGCTACAAAGAGGCGGCCGCGGAGTTAGAGACCCGCCACGACCGTCGGCACGAGCTGTTTACGCGCCCAGAAAAGACAGCGCACGACGCGCTGCAGACCGATGGCGCGCCCCGGCTTACCAACGCCACCGTGTTTCGTCTTATCAGCTCCCTCCGCAGTCTGCTGACCAGCGAGGCCATTGCCGAGGACCCCGCCCACACCGTCGACCGCGTGCATTACAGTGTGGACGAGGCCCGCGAAGCGATCCGGTTGCGCCTGCGCCAAACCGAACGCTTCTCCTTTGTTGAGGCCCTACGCGACGAGCCGCGCGGGAAGATCATTGCGCATTTCTTAGCCGTCCTGGAAATGGTCCGCCAGGGCGCCATTGTAATCCTTGAGCCCCCGTCACGGACCAAGTTTTTTGTGGCCCGTCCGGATACTGACCATCTATCGTAGCTTCCTCGTCTGCTCCCTCCTCATCCACCGCCACGTGCTGCCCATTCATGGACGTACGGCCTACATCTGAGTATACCGAGTCTGAACGACGCCTGCACCAGATTGTGGAGGCGCTGATCTTCGCGGCGGCCGATCCGCTGCCGCCCAAGCGCATTGCCGAGGTCGTGCATGAGGTGCGAGGCCAAGCCCCGGAGCTTGGTGCTATTGAAGACGCCGTAAAGCGGCTCAACGAACGCTATGCCGCCGGGCAGCACGGCGTGCAGATTGAGCGCTGGGCCGGTGGCTTCCGCATGACGACCGCGCACGCAGTAGCTCCCTACTTGAAAGCCTTTCGCACGCAGCGCCACCAACGCTCCCTTTCACGGTCATTGATGGAGACGCTGGCGGTGGTCGCTTATCGGCAGCCCACGACCAAGCCCGAGGTAGATTACGTGCGCGGGGTGGATGCAGGCTACGCCCTCCGAAAGCTGATGGGGCTCGATCTTATCGATGTCGTGGGCCGCAGTGATGCCATAGGCCGGCCATTGCTGTATGGCACGACGGAGGAGTTTCTCGTGGCCTTTGGCCTCGATACAGCAGACGATTTGCCTGATCTGCGATCTATCGAAGAACTGCTCGACGACCCCGCCTTCGACGAGGAGCGCGCCGAGCTAATGCTGTTGCGCGAGCTCCCTGTGCAGCAGCGTCCGAGCGATGGCCCCGACCCCTCGGCCAATGGCGTTGCTGCTGCGGATGGACCACCGCAAACGGACGAAGACGCGGGGCCTGATGAAGCGACCGGGAAGGCTGCGTAACGCAGGGCACGGACGGAGCGGCCGCCCGTTATCAGTACCTCTACCTATCACCTATTCTATTTATGGCAGCAAACAACCCGCATACGTCCTCAGATGCCGATGGCATCCGGCTCAACAAGTATATTGCAAAAGCAGGGGTTACCTCGCGCCGTAAGGCCGACGACCTGATAGACGCGGGGCGTGTCCGCGTGAACGGTGAGACCGCAGAGGCTTACTGGTATCGGGTGATGCCAGGAGACACAGTTGAAGTAAATGGCCGCACCATCTCGCCGCAATCGCTCCGATACATCCTCCTCAATAAGCCGAAAGATACCATCAGCACGACCGACGACGAGAAGGGCCGTGACACCGTGATGGACCTTGTGAGCCTACCGGCGGACATCCGCGATGGGCTCTTTCCCGTGGGCCGGCTGGATCGTGATACGGTAGGCGTGCTCCTCTTGACCAACGATGGCGATCTTGCGCACCGTCTGATGCATCCGCGGTACGATACCAAGAAACTGTATCGCGTGCGCACGCAGAACACGATCGACCCGCACGAAATCGACCGCCTACGGCGGGGGGTGGAGTTGGAGGATGGCAGAGCCAGTGCCGACCGCGTGACCTACATCAACCCCAAGCGCCGCGAAGAAATCGGCCTTATGCTCCATGAAGGGCGCAACCGCCAAATTCGCCGTATGATGGAAGCCCTCGGCCACGAAGTGGTCGCGTTGGAGCGCGTGAACTATGCTGGCCTCACCACTGATGGGCTGGAGCGTGGGGAGTGGCGGCATCTGCAAGGACATGAAGTACAGCACCTGAAAAACCACGTGAAGCTCAAGTAGTCCCTCGTAGCCCTCCGTAACGTCTCTCATCCACAGCAGCTCCATCGTCATGAGTGCAACAAATCACCATCCGCCAGCTACAGCGCCTCGTACAGATACGCCTGACATCTTCGAGCGAAAGGTCCGTGCTGAGGGCCTCACCTACGATGATGTGTTACTCGTCCCGGGCCACTCGGAGGTCATGCCGCGGGATGCGAATACAGCTACGCGGCTTACGCGCAATATAACCCTGAACGTGCCCGTGGTGTCGGCGGCCATGGACACCGTGACGGAATCGGGGTTGGCCATCGCGCTCGCTCGGGAAGGTGGGGTCGGGGTCTTGCACAAAAGCATGAGCATCGAAGAGCAGGCCCGCCAGGTTCGGCGCGTCAAGCGGTCCGAGAGTGGCATGATCATGGATCCCATTACCCTGACCCCGGACAGCACGGTTGCGGACGCCCGGGGGATGATGGCACGCTACCACATCGGCGGTATCCCGGTAGTCAACGCAGAAAATACGCTCGTGGGTATCGTGACCAACCGGGACCTTCGGTTTCAGGTGTCCAACGACGTGCCCCTACAGGAGATGATGACTACGGAGCCGCTCATCACAGCGCCTGTCGGCACGACGCTGGACGAGGCGGAGGCCATGCTGGAAGAGCATAAGATTGAGAAGTTGCCGGTTGTCGATGGCGAGCACAAGCTACGAGGCCTGATCACGTTCAAAGACATCGAGAAACGGCGCAAGCATCCGCTGGCTGCGAAAGATGCGCACGGTCGGCTCCGAGTAGGCGCCGCTGTGGGCGTCACGCCGGATTCGATGGATCGAGCCCTGGCGCTCCAACAGGCAGGGGTCGACTTTATTGTGATCGACACCGCCCACGGGCACTCCGCTGGGGTGTTAGCCATGGTGCGCAGATTAGTCGACGCCCTGGAGGGCCCGGATGTGATTGCGGGCAACGTTGGCACGGCCGAGGGAACGCGCGACCTCATTGAGGCGGGGGTCGACGCCGTAAAAGTGGGCATCGGCCCAGGCTCGATCTGTACGACGCGCGTGGTTGCCGGCGTAGGCGTGCCACAGCTCCACGCGGTGATGGAGTGTGCAGCAGAGGCGCGGGCGCACGGGGTGCCCATCATCGCCGATGGCGGCATCAAGCAGACGGGCGACATCGCCAAGGCGCTGGCCGGCGGGGCAGAGACCGTGATGATCGGTAGCCTGTTCGCAGCCGTGGAGGAGAGCCCAGGAGAGACCATCATCTATGAAGGCCGCAAATACAAGAGCTATCGCGGCATGGGCTCGGTGAGTGCGATGGGCGAGGGCAGCAAAGATCGCTATTTTCAGGACGCAGAGGACGACCTGAAGAAGCTGGTCCCTGAAGGCATCGA
Organism: Bacteroidota bacterium; assembly: GCA_009908945.1. Lineage (GTDB taxonomy): Bacteria > Bacteroidota > Rhodothermia > Rhodothermales > Salinibacteraceae > Tc-Br11-B2g6-7. Next base: position 5,941 of record JAAAOI010000049.1, on the reverse strand, counting down.
AGGGCGCGTTCCGTACAGCGGCACACTGGGCGAAATAGTGTATCAAATGATCGGGGGACTGCAGGCGGCCATGGGCTACTGCGGCTGCGCCACGGTGAAGGCGCTCTACGAGCAGGCACAGTTTGTACGCGTCACGTCCTCGGGGCTCTACGAAAGCCACCCGCATAACGTCCACATCACCAAGGAAGCCCCGAATTATAACATCCGACGCTCGTAATGACCAGCCCCACCGATCGGTATCTCGCTCACCTGCTCGTGCTGCTATGTCTTTCCTTTCTACCGTCGGAGCGTCGCTGAAGGAGCACGACGCGGACGCGGCGCTAATCTCCTTTTTGCCTGATATCCGATGGGCCTGCGGCTTTACCGGCTCGAATGGGCTGCTCTTTGTCAGGCGTGCGGCGGAAGCAGCGGGGCTGGAAGCGCATTTTGTGACAGACGGGCGATATACCGTTCAGGCCCAGGAGGAAGTCACGGAGGCTACCGTGCACGTCCCGGGGTATCAGCTCTTTCCCTACCTGGTAAAGGAAGGCTTTTTTGACGGTATCGAACGCCTTCTTTTCCAGGCCGATCATGTGTCGGTGGCGCAGCGCGATACGTGGGCTGGGCAAACGGCGGATGTGAGATGGATCGGCGCGCAGGAGATTCTGACGCGAGCAGTCGCGCAAAAGACCGCGCAAGAGATCGAACACATCCGGGCGGCGCAGCTCATCACCGAGGAGGTGTTCTCGTTTCTGTTGCAGCACATACAACCCGGCGTCACGGAGCGCGAGGTGGCAGCCCAAATCGTGTACCAGCACATCAACCGAGGAGCCGATAAGCTTTCGTTCGATCCGATCGTAGCCGCAGGGCCGCGCGGCGCGCTTCCGCACGCGCGGCCAACAGATCGCCCAATAGCGTCCGGTGAGCTGGTCGTAATTGATATGGGATGCTTCCTGAATGGCTACGCGTCAGACATGACGCGAACCGTCGCGGTAGGGGAGCCAGGGAAGGAGGCTCGGAACGTCTACGCCACGGTCCGCCGCGCGCAGGAAGCGGCCATCGAGGTTGCGCGCGCCGGCATCTCGTCCGATGCTCTCGACGCGGTTGCGCGCGACGTGATTGAGGAAGCGGGCTATGGCGACTTTTTCTCGCACGGACTCGGCCATGGTCTGGGGCTTCAAGTTCACGAATGGCCTCGCCTTTCCTACCATGTATCGTATCCACTGCCCGCAGATGCGGCCGTAACCATTGAACCCGGGATCTACCTGCCCGAGCGTTTCGGCGTTCGCATTGAAGATATTGTTGTACTGCGCGACAGCAGCTGCGTGAACCTCACCACGGCGCCAAAGAACCTCATCGTGATTGATTGAGCCATTCCCTCATGGATGCTTCCAGTAACGCTCTGCAGCTAAAGCTTCCCAGCGCTCACGAAAGCCTTGAGGTGATCGTAGCGGAAGTGGAGCGGTTTTCGGAGACGCATGGCTTCACCGATGACTTCGCCTACCGGCTGCTCATGGTTGCCACAGAGGGCGCTACCAATGCCATCCGCCATGGCAATAAATTCGACAAGGACAAACCAATCCGTGTTGAAGTGCGCGCTGAAGACACGGCCGTGCATCTCTGGGTACGGGATGAAGGCGGGGGATTCGACCCTGCCGACGTGGCCAATCCGCTCGACACTGAAAACATGTTGGAAGAGAGCGGCCGCGGGCTGTTTCTGATCGAACACATGGCAGACCAGGTGACCTATGAGACTGAGGGCCGCACAATGCATGCAGTGTTTCATCGGCCTTCCCCGTAACTTTTCCAGACCTCACGCATGGGGAACATGTCTCGGATCGGGGTTGCCCTTTCGTTAGGGAGTGGGGCGGGGGTGGCCTGGCTGCTCCACCATCCGGAGGCTTGGAGCCCCGATCGCGTGTATCTGCTCACGGTTCTGTGCGGCACCGGAACGATAGGATCTGTTGTGCTGTGGCGAGCCGAAACGCTGAGCCTCCGGGCCGTGCTGCTTGGCGCCCTGCTGTTGCGCCTTGCCCTGCTCCCGGTGGCACCGCTCCTCTCTGACGACGTTTATCGGTACGTGTGGGACGGAATGCTACAGTGGGAGGGGGTCAATCCATACGGCCACCGGCCCGCTGAGGAGATCCTCCAGGCCTATCACGATACGGCGCTGTTTGAGCAGATGAACTCGCCTGAGTTCTACTCCGTCTACCCGCCGCTGTCCCAGGTATTTTTTGCCCTGGCCGCCGTTTTCTACGAGTCGGGGTTTGACGTCGCCTACGGCGTGCTCAAGAGTAGTTTTGTGGCGATTGAGATGGCTGGCGTCTGGGCGCTCAGCCGTTTGGTATCTGCACAATCGACCGCGCTCTATGCATGGAATCCGCTGGTCGTGATTGAAGTCGCCGGGCAGGCGCACACGGAGGCGGTCATGGTGGGACTGCTGCTTCTGGCGCTGTGGGCACTGCATCAGGGCTGGCTGCGCATGGCCTCGATACTTGTCGCTGGGGCAGGGCTGGTCAAGCTGTATCCTTTTGTTTTTTTGCTGGTGCTGTACGCCCGCTACGGCTGGAAGGCGTTCTGGCCCGGACTCGTGGCCGCATTGGGCTTGACTGCCGCCTACGTACGGCCAGCCCACGCGCTACATATCGTCGACTCACTGGGCCTGTACGTCTCGTACTTTGAGTTTAATGCCGGGCTCTACTTTTTGCTGAAAGAGATCGGATGGCTGGTGTTCAACCAGGACACCAGTCACATCGTCAGCGCATTGCTCTCGGTAGGGGGGCTGGGGGGCATCGCCTTGGTCTTGTGGTGGAACGCGCGTCAGCGCCCCAGCGGCGTCTACGGTGTAGCCTTAACTTTATACTCCGTTATTGCAATTTACCTTATTACAACCACAACACTACACCCATGGTACCTGCTGCCCGTACTGGCGCTGCTTCCCTTTATCAGCAGTGTACATCACCCGGCATGGCTGTGGCTCAGTGTAGCGTCGGTGGGAACGTACGCTCGGTACGTCGACGGAACGTATTGGGCCTTCGTTTGGCTCTCCTGGACGGGGTTTGTTATACTTGCCGGATGGGCGATCTATCAGCAGCGTACAGGCCTGCTGACCTGGACAATGAAGCGGCGTGCGCGCGGAAAAGCGGCCCTGCTCAGGCCCCGGCTTTCAGAGATGGCACCCAGCGTTACGCCTCCAGTGCGATTGCTCGACCTCGGCGCAGGAGAGGGGTACATGGGCGAAGTCCTGCAGGAGGAGGGTATTAATGTTGTATTGGCCGATGTGCGCCCTTCAAACCGAACCGACCTTCCCTTCCTTCACCTGCAGGAGGAGAAGCTGCCCCTGCCCGCCAACGCAGTCCATGTGGTCTCTCTCGTGTTTGTGCTGCATCATACGCCCGACCCGGTGCAGGTGCTCCGTGAGGCCCTACGCGTTGCGTCGGATCGCGTAATCATCATAGAATCGACCTGCGAGGGGCCCTGGTGGTGCTGGGGGTTGCGCCGGATAGACGCGCTGGCAAACTATGTCCGTTCCGGGGGCACCATGGAAGAGCAACCGGCCGTATTTCGGTCACGCGAAGGCTGGCTTCAGACCATTGCGGATGCAGGTGGGGTAGGGCGTATGCGTCACATCGAAGGCACGCCCCTGCACCGGGTGGTCGTCCTGGAAGCCTTACCCCATGGCAATGTGATTGAAGGCTGATAGATGTGGCTGGAGATCCGCAATAGGCGCGTCAGCTGCCACCCATGCGTAGCTGTCGTACCGTCGGAACCATGTGAGCTGTCGTTTGGCATAGCGCCGGGTGTTGCGCTTGATCAGGCGTACCATCTCGTCGTAGGGAATGTCGCCACTCAGATAGGCAAAGACCTCTTTGTAGCCAATCGTCCGTAAAGGTGAACGCGCTCGGTCCACGCCACGTGCGTCGAGCGCTGTTACCTCATCTACTAACCCTGCATCCAGCATCGCATCTACCCGTGCGTTGATGCGGTCATACAGCTGCTGACGCTCACGGTGTAGCACCACAACGTCGAAGTCGAAGGGGGGCGACGGCGTTTGCTGGTGATAGTAGGAGAGCGGGCGCCCGGTGGCCTCATACACCTCCAAGGCTCGCTGCACACGGCGCGTCTTGGTCGCATCCATTCCCGCGGCGGTCTCTGGGTCGATCAATCGACGGTGGCACGTCGGGAATATCGGCGAGCCCCTCATGGAGGGCGTGCACGTACAGCGTGGAGCCACCGACGACCAGGGGCAGATGGCCGCGCTCCAGGATCTCGTGTATTCGCTTCCAGGCTTCACGCGCAAACGTGCCTGCAGAAAAGGCGTCGTCGGCGTCGAAGACCGAGCGCTCATCAATAAAATGATGGGGTACCTTCGCTCGTGTCTGAATGTCCGGTTTAGCTGTACCGATCGACAGCTCGGTATACACCTGGCGACTGTCGGCTGAAATGATCTCCACGGGCGTAGTGGTACCGAGCTCCAGACTCAAGCGCGTTTTACCGACGCCCGTAGGCCCGGTGAGGACCGGTACAGCAGATACGGCGGGCATAGGCCGGATGGGAAATACAGTAGTATACAAGAAAACCTGCCACTCGGCTGAGCAGCAGGCATCTTGTGCAAGCAGTGAGTCAGGATGTATGATTGGTTCATTGGAGTATACGAATGGGGCGCCTTATCGTCAAGCGTGCGCCTGGGGCTGTTTTTACTGAGGTATCTGCAACTCCGCTCCATAAAAAACGCCTCCACGCACGGTGGGCGTGAAGGCGTTCGCAGCGTGATGCAGAGAGCAGTTTACAGCGCGCTCTCCATTTCCTCCCAGTTGTATCCTTCCTCCTTGCTCATCTCCTGTGCAGCAAGCGTGAGGAAGATACCGTAGATCACCTTGGAGCCAACATCAGCAACGGTGTACGTCATGTGACGTGCTACAACCGCGGCTTCGCTCAAGGCCGGCTCGGCAGAGAAGCTGAAGAGGTACGGCATCAGGTACGCGCCCGGGTACAGCATCCAGGTGATGAAGAACAGGACCCAGATGTTGCTCAGGTACGCCTGTGCGCCTGCCGGTGCGCCTTGCTTGCCTTCGTCAATAACCTTCTTCATCAGGTACAGAATGTGGAAGAAGAAGAGCGTTGACAGGGTGCCCCAGATGAAGAACAGCGTGGGATCGGTTACCTCATAGTACTGGCCAGCGTACCCTGTGAGGATCATACCAGTACCAGAGAACCAGAACTGGTTACGCACGGAACTGAACTTGCTCGTGGTGAGCGTCACCACAAACAGGATCTGGAACAGCAGCATCGGGACATCGATGAGCCAGTTCAGGTAGCGATACCCGTTGTTGAAGAGGTCGCCCGGATTCGTGGAGCTCAGCATGTACGTCGCTGTGTCCGTGTTGTATTCAAAGGCGCTCAGCCAGTTCTGCTGCTGCACGAGCAGGAGCAGGAAGGCCGAGACCATCACTACAACAGAAAGTACGGACGAGATGCGGTATTTTGGCTTGACCGTTTTGATGGTCAGCACAAAATAAAGAAGCCCGGCCAGCATCACGGCGTAGCCAAGCGTTAGTACGTGCGCGGAGAGTTGGTAGGCCATCTCCGTGTAGCCCGTGTCAAGCCCCACATAGTTCTCAAATGTGGCGTTGCCTAACTGTGCAATTAAGTCCTCCATTCGTAAAGCCTCCTTGATAGTGCATGTAATAGGGAAGAGGGACCTTCACGTGTGGCACCGCGGGAGCGGCCAAAGAGAAATGCAACTTTCAGAAAAACATGAAAGCATGCACTTGCTCAACCGGCACGTGAAAGCGGTTTTCAGTTGATTAGTGTACGCTTTAGCGCGGTGGGTATAAAGGTGTGGCAAGCGGTATTGCAACCACGTTACGAAGCTTCTACATTCGTGGCCTGCCGCTCTTCAAGCGGCTCTTCAAGTCGCTCCTTGCGCCACCATGATTGGGCGGAAATGAGATCTCCTGCG
>JAAAOI010000144.1 GCA_009908945.1 Bacteroidota bacterium | reverse complement strand
GGCCAAGCAGGCCCGCGACCGGCACTTTCAGGCCATCCTTCCGCTGCGCGGCAAGATTCTGAACGTGGAGAAGGCCCGCCTCGACCGCGTACTGGAAAACAACGAAATCAAGAATATCGTCACGGCGCTCGGCACGGGCATTGCCACCACCGACGACGAGTTTGACATAGAGAACCTCCGTTACCACCGCATCATCATCATGACGGATGCGGACGTGGATGGCGCGCACATCCGCACGCTGCTCATGACGTTCCTCTACCGCCACCTCGCCCCGCTGGTGCAGCAGGGGCACGTCTACATCGGGCTGCCGCCGCTCTACAAGGTGTCGCAGGGCAAGACGGAAGAGTACATCTGGACCGAGGACCTGATGCAGGAGAAGGTGGCCGAGCTGCGCGAGAGCGGGCGTGGCAAGGTATCCCTGCAGCGCTACAAGGGGCTGGGCGAGATGAACCCGGAGCAGCTCTGGGAGACGACCATGGACCCGTCCACGCGGCGCCTGCAGCAGGTCACCATCGACGATGCCGCCGCGGCGGATAAGATCTTCACCACGCTGATGGGGGATGCCGTGGCGCCGCGCCGCAAGTTCATTGAGCGCAATGCCAAGTACGCCACCATCGACGCCTAACACGGCGCCGCCGGAGGGCGCAGCTCCAGGGCGCAGCCGCGGGGCGCGCACAAACGGTCGGGTGATGCGTAGAGGGAACCGTTCTTCCGCACAACCCCCGTCTGGTCGATGGACCTGAGCATCGTCGTTCCTGCCTTCGAAGAAGCGGCCTCGCTGCCCGAGCTGGCGGCGGAGCTGCATACCGTGTGCCAGCAGCAGGGCTGGACGTACGAGGTGTGGCTGGTGGACGACGGCTCCCGCGATGACACCTGGGCTACCATCGCGCAACTGCACGCCGACGACCCGCGCGTGGCGGGCATTCGGCTGCGGCGCAACTATGGCAAGTCGGCCGCGCTGGCGGCCGGGTTCGCCCGCGCCCGCGGCCGCTACGTGGCTACCCTCGACGCCGATCTGCAGGACGATCCCCATGAGCTCCCCGCGCTCATCGCCACCTTGAAGGAGGGCTACGACCTCGTCAGCGGGTGGAAGCGGGAGCGGCGCGACCCGCTCTCGAAGACCCTCCCCAGCCGCTTCTTTAACCGCGTCACCCGCATCGTCTCGGGCCTGCCGCTGCACGACTTCAACTGTGGGCTGAAGGTGTACCGGCGCGAGGTGGTAGAGCACGTGACGCTGTACGGCGAGCTGCACCGCTACATCCCGCTCCTGGCCAAGTGGGAAGGGTTCGGCCGCATCACCGAGCAGGAGGTGCAGCACCGCCCCCGGCAACACGGCCAGACGAAGTTCGGGCTGGAGCGCTTCATCCGCGGCTTTCTGGACCTCGTCTCGGTCGTCTTCCTGACCCGTTTTGCCGCCCGCCCGATGCATTTCTTCGGCGGGGTGGGGACGCTCTCCTTCCTGGCGGGCTTTTTCATTAGCCTCTACCTGACGCTCGACAAGCTCATTTACGGCAGCTACATCAGCGACCGGCCGTTGCTGCTGCTGGGGCTGCTGATGATCCTCTTTGGCGCGCAGATGTTTACCACCGGGCTGCTGGGGGAGATGATCATCAGCCGGCGGATGGAAGACGAAGGGGCCTACGAGGTGGCCGAAGTGCATCCTGCGCCGATGCGGGAAACGGCATGAGCACGCTCCAGCGGCGCTGCCCGCCTGCCGCCGTCATGCTTGGCCGTGCGGAGGTGACCCTTTCCCAGCGGGCGCGTACGGGGGGAGGCTGAAGCTGCCCTTCATTGTGCTGCTTACCCTGAGCAGTTACGTACGCGCGCTGCTTCTTTTGGGCGTTGCGTTGGGCGTCGTTCCCAGCTCAGCTGGAGGAAAGCTGGTCCGGTTGCATCGGACCTGGCAAAGTGGGATGTTAGACGTGCGCCGGCTGTGGCAGCGAGGGCCTCGATGGCTATGGCTGCGCCAGCTCGTTTCTCTTCACTGTGCTTACCTTTGCTTATGCGCATCATCCTTGTGGGTCCCGTGTATCCGTACCGTGGCGGTATTGCACACTTCACCGAAGCCACGGCGCATGCCCTGAAGGACCGGGGGCACGACGTAACAGCCCTGACGTTCACCCGGCAGTATCCGCGGCGCCTCTTCCCCGGGCGCTCGCAGCTGGAGTCGCGCCCGCCGGTCCGCCCGGTGCCCTCGGTGCGGCTCATCGACTCCATCAACCCGCTGTCGTGGTTTCGGGCAGCGCAGCACCTCATCCGGGAGGCGCCGGACGTGGTGCTCTTTCAGCATTGGATGCCCTTCTTTGCGCCGGCGTTTGGTACCATCGCACGGCTGCTGCGGGCCCAGGGCATCCGCTGCCTGGCGGTAGTGCATAACGCCCTGCCGCACGAGCGGCGCCTGGGCGACATCGCGCTGAGCCGGTATCTATTCAATGCCTGCGACGGCTTCGTGGCCCTCTCGCGCATGGTGGCGAACGACCTGCGCCGCCTGACGAGCTATCGCGTGCCCATGCAGCAGGTGGCCCATCCGCCGTATCATCAGTTTGGGGATGGCCTGGATGCCGCGGAGGCCCGCCACCGCCTGAATCTGCCAAGCGACGCGCAGGTCTTGCTCTTCTTCGGGTTTGTGCGGGCGTACAAGGGGCTGGACGTGTTGCTGGAGGCGCTGCCCCATATCCGGGAGTACCTCCCCAAGGTGCACCTTGTGATTGCGGGGGAGTTCTACGAGGAAGAGGAGCCCTACCGCGAACTGATTCGCGCTCAGGGGCTGACGGACTACGTGGTGCTCCACGCCCACTACATCCCTACAGAGAGTGTGCCCACGTACTTCTCGGCAGCCGACGTTGTGGTGCAGCCCTACCGCTCGGCCACGCAGAGCGGTGTGGCGCAGGTGGCGTTTCACTTCGAGAAGCCCGTCATCACGACCGACGTCGGCGAGCTGGCGGCGGAGGTGCCCGACGAGGAAGCGGGCTTTGTGGTGCCTCCGGAAGACCCGGCCGAGCTGGCAGCGGCCGTGGTGCGCTTCTTCGAAAAGGGCTGGGCCGAGCGGCTGGAAGACGGCGTGCGCCGCACCCGCCAACGCCACGGCTGGGACAAGGTCGCCACAGCGGTGGAGCGGCTGGTGCGGTAGCGGCGCGCGAACATTCGTTTGGGATGGCCTGTTTTCTGGCCGCCACGTGCCAATCCCTCTGCTCCTCAGACGGCCTCCTTGACGGCCCCTATGCGCTACGACCCCATCAAAGACCGGCTGGAAGGGCTGGCCGACCGCCACCCGTTGCTGCGTCGCCTGTTCTACGGCTTGCTAAACATGCTTTTTCTGCGCGCCTGGTACGTACGGCGCCTGGTGCGCCAACTCCTCCCGCGCGACCGCCCCGTGCGGGTCCTTGACGCCGGTACAGGCTTTGGGCAGTATGCCTACTTTGTCGCGCGGACGTTTCCGCTGGCGGAGGTAATGGCTGTGGATGTAAAGGTGGACTACCTCGCCCGCGCCCGGCAGTTCATCCGCCAAACCCCGCAGGCCGCCCAGGTGACGTTTCAGGTGGATGACCTCACCGACCTGATGGCCGCGGGACCTTTCGACCTGATCCTGTCGGTAGATGTGATGGAGCATATCGCCGATGATGAGGCGGTCTTTCGGCATTTCAAGCGGGTGCTGCGCCAAGGGGGGCACGCTATTATCAATACGCCGTCGGACAAAGGCGGATCGGACGTGCAGGCGCCGGGCGACGAGTCCTTTATTGAGGAGCACGTGCGCGACGGCTATGCGCCGGCCGAGCTGCGGGCCAAGCTGGAGCGTGCGGGGCTGGAGGTGGTGGACCTGCGCTACACCTACGGCCCTTATGGCGCTACGGCCTGGCAGTGGCTCATCCGGCGCCCGATCCAGTGGGTGGGGCGGTCCTGGGCGTCTGTGCTGCTGCTGCCGCTGTACTATGCGGTGACGCTACCGGTAGGGCTGTTGCTGCACGTCCTGGATGTCCGCACGTCAAACGAGACGGGCACGGGCCTGCTGGCTGTCGCACGCAACCCCTCGGAGGCGCTGCCGTAGGAGCATGCGGTTTTCTTTTCTATCATGGATCTCCTGCTACTCATGACCCGCGCCCTACGCTCGTTCTCGCTCCTGACGGCCGGCCTGTTGTGCCTGGCCCTCCTGAGCACGCCCGCCATCGCCCAAGACCAAGAGGCTCAGGACCAGGAAGCCTCGGACCAGGAAGCTCAGGACCCGGCCGACCAGACCGAACAGGCCCGAGAGGCCGCAGAGGCCTGGCTGGCACTCTTTGACGCCGACGACATCGAAGCCACCTATGAAACGGCAGCGGAAGCCTTCAAAACCCAGGTCGAGATGCAGGACTGGCAAGCCCAGGCGGCGCAGGTGAAGCAGGCGGTCGGTGAGTTGGACGGGCGGACGTACCTGGAGACCACATACGCGGATGAGCTGCCCCAGGCCCCAGAGGGTGACTACATGATCGTGCAGTACGATACCCAGTACGCCAACCTGGACGTGACGGAGTTTGTGATCCTCGTGCTGGAAGAGGATGCTTGGCGCATGGTAGGCTTCAACGCGCAGCCGCAGCAACAGGGCCAGTAGAGACGCCCAATCGGGCGGGGTGATGCCCCGCAGCGTCGATCGACCAGTCGGTCTATGCCACGCGGGCGGATACGAACGCGACCGTATCGGGCGCGGGCGTCCAGCCTCTTGCAGCAAGGCCGAGCGCCTGACGCGCTCCCAGAAGGCATGGTTGCTCGCGGGCGTGCTGTCTTAAAGGCTCATCGACTTCCGCCGTGCTATGCGCCTCGTGTCCATTTACCTGCTGGCCGGGCTGTTCGTAGTTGCCGGCATCGCTCACTTCGTCCGCCCGCAGCTCTTCGTGCGGATTGTGCCGCCGTACCTGCCGGCGCCGTTACTGCTCGTGTACGTGAGCGGCGCGGTTGAAGTGCTCGGCGGGCTCGGGTTGCTGGTGCCCGGTACGCGCGCCCTGGCCGGCTGGGGTCTTATCGCACTGCTCATTGCCGTTTTCCCCGCCAACGTTCACATGGCGCTCCACCCGGAGGCCTTCCCGCGCATCCCGGCCTGGGGCCTCTATGCGCGCCTTCCGCTCCAATTCGTGCTGATGGGGTGGGTGTACTGGGCAGCGTGCGCGTGAGGGGGCCGCTGCGGCCATGAGGGCGGAGAGAATGAGAAGGGCGAGGAGCATCCCCGCTGGCAACCGGAGCCGCCGTGCTACAAGAGGGTGGGGTTCATGTCAGGCCGCAGCAAGGAGACGATCTTCGAAGCTGTAATCGACCGATCGACGGGGCTGCTCGCAGTACCAGGCGAAGCTCTCGCGCAGTGCCTCGTCGAGGGGCGTGGGCTCGACGTCCAGCACCCGGGCGGCCTTGGCGACGGCCGAGGTGAGAGGCGGCAGCACGTCGAGGAATTCGCCGAAGTAGAGGTTCTCTCCCTCGAGCTGGCCGCCTTCAGCGTGGATCGTGGACCGCGGCAAGGAGACGAGCGTCGGCTCTACGCCCGCAGCCCGCGCCAGCGCCTCCACAAAGCCGCGCTGCGTGGTGGGCTCGTGCCCCAGGTTAAACGCCTCGCCCGCCGCCTCCGGCACCGCCAGGATGCGCACGCACGCCTCCGCCACATCGGGCGCGAACACCCACTGCATGGGCGCGGTGCCGCCGTCGGGCAGGATGATCGGTCGGTCGTCGAGCATCCGGTCCCAGAAGAACGCCTCCCGGTAGTACGGCTGCCGCGGCCCGTGGACGAAGGGCGGGCGGAGGGTGGTCACGGGGACCCCCGATGCGCGGTGCATCGCGAAGAGGGCCTGCTCCGAGGCCGCTTTGTGCTGGTAGTAGGGGACCGGGTGGTCGGGGACGAGGGGGGCGTCCTCAGGCAGATCCACCCCCGCGCCGTACGCGACGACGCTGGAGATGAAGATGTAGCGCTCAAGCTCGCTGCCGCAGCTTCGGGCCGCGGCCTCGACCTGGGCGGCGGTGGTGCCGTGCTCCATGTCGTAGGCGAAGTCGAACACCGCCGCGAAGCGCCCGTCGCCGAGGATCCGCGCCATGGCGTCGAGGTCGCCCCGGTCCGCCTGTATGTTCTGGACGGTGCCGTCCTCAAAGTCGTTGTGGTCGCGCCGGTGCAGCACCGAGACGTCGTGCCCGCGGGCGATCATTCGTTCCACGGTCGCGCGGCCCATGAACTGGGTGCCGCCGATGAAAAGGATGCGCATGGATTCTTGGGTTGGGGTTTGGCTATATGAGGCCGGAGTAAACGCAGGCAGGCAGATCGCCCGCCGTGCACGGCAGCGGTTACTCGGCAGTCGTGGTGCTGGCTGGCGTATCGGAGGGTGCCTGCGCGTTCCAGATTTCGCGATGGATCTTCCAGGTGTCGCCGGAGGGGTCCCAGAGAACGGCGTACGTTCCCTCTTCGGCGATCGTCTCGCCCGTTCGAACGACGAAGCGACCGAACTCAAGCGCCCAGTCACCGAGGACCTGTACCTCTCGGGTGTCCACCTCAATGGTGTCAAGACCACCGGCAAAGGCCGCGGCATAGAGCGCGCGCCGCGTCGGAGTCGGTGGTGAGCGGCACCGCCTGCGCGGCTACGGTCGAGACCGTGAGGAGCAAAACCGCGATAAAGATCAGTACAAAGGACAGCACGCGTATCGGGGTAGACATAGCGTTTAGGGGTGTCATGATAGGTAGGGTAGAACGAAGGGTCTTGCGATAGCGTGCGGGCGTGAGGGCCGGTACCCTCAGGGCGGTGGAGGGTGGGGCGTGAGGGGCCGGTCAAGCAAGCGCTCAGCTGCAGCCCGGAGGTGCCTTGCGTTGAACGGCTTGGCCAGAAACCCATCGCCGATGGTTGGCACCAGCGGCTCCCCATTCCCGATAAATAGCACCGGGATACCACGCGTCTGGGGGTCGGCTCGGAGGGCCCGGTAGAGGACGGGGCTGCTCAGCCCAGGCATCATGTACTCCGCGATAATCAGGGCCGGGCGAAAGGCCCGCGCCAGGTGCAGCGTAGCACGCCCCGTGGTAGCCTGCACCACGCGTACAGGGCCCAGCGCCCGAAGACATCTTTCAATGTACCAGCGTATATCTATGCTGCCACCGGCAACAATAACGTGTGGGCCCTCTCGGGATTCGGTGGGCTGGGGAGTGCTCATGCGTTGCCTACGGATGTGGGGTTGAAGCCATCGCATCGCAAGGTCGGGCGGCGTGCACTCCATCCCCTAACCGCCACGTTGCACATCCTTGCTTCTGCGTTACATGTAACCTGGAGGCAAGGATTTGTGACGAGCGGACACGGGGCGCCTGGGTGGAGGGGGAGAGTATGCGCGTTTGAGCGTGAGGGCGCGAGGGCGCGGGGGCGCAGTCAGGCCCCGGCTACCCTGAGCGCAGATCGCGCCAGCGGGCCGGAGGCGAAGGCAGACGGGTATCGGATGGGCGAGGGGGGCGTCGCACCCGGTATCCTTCCGTACTGCGCATCCTACGTGGACGCGGATTCGGCGGGGTGGGCAGATGGGGGATGCCCGTGGTGCTTGCGGAAGACGCGCGAGAAGTGAGAGACGCTCTTGAATCCCACGCCGTAGGCTACTTCGCTGACGGTGCCGGCTTGCTGCGCCAGGAGCTGCGCTGCACGCTCCACCCGCATCGACCGGATGAGGGCGGACGGCGACGTGCCGATAAGCTCCTGCAGCCGCCGGTAGAGGTGCACGCGGCTGAGGCCTACCGCCTCCGCCAGGTGGTCCACGGTAAAGTCTTCGTCGGCAAGACGCGCTTCGATCGCGGTGCGCACGCCGTCGAGGAAGACGTGGTCGGTGGAGGCGGCCTCCACCGGAGCAGGCTGTACAGCAAGCGGGGCAGCACTAAAACGCTCGCGCAGCCGCTGCCGCGACTGGAGCAGGTTCGCGATGCGCGCCCGCAGCTCGCCCATATCGAAGGGCTTGCTCAGGTAATCGTCCGCCCCTTCTTCGAGGCCCCCGATGCGGTCCTCCGTCTCCGCACGTGCGGTGAGCAGAATGACGGGGATGAAGTCGGTGGCGGGATCCGCCTTGAGGACGCGGCAGAGCGCGATACCATCCATCGCAGGCATCATCACATCCGAAAGGATGAGGTCCGGCACCACCTCGCGCGCCTGCGCCAGCCCATCGCGTCCGTTGGCCGCTTCGATGAGGCGGTAGTCGTTCGCCAGATGCCGGCGGATGTAGGCGCGCACCTCGGCGTTGTCCTCCACCAGCAGCACGGTGGTCACATCCTCCGGCGCTGCCGCGGCGCTGCTGGCGCCCCCGTCTTCTCCGTTGGTCTCCGGCGTGGAGGGGCTATTGCGGGCTCCGTTGCGGGCCGTCTCGTCAGCACGAAACAACCACTCGGTGGGAGGCACCGCAACGGGATCTGGTGGCGCGTGGTCGGGCCCATCGTCAGCCATCATTTCATCCGGTTGCAGGTGCGCGTGCCCGCGCGGTAGGTCGAGCGTAAACTGGCTGCCGAAGCCCTCCTCGCTCTCGGCGGTGAGCGTGCCGTGGTGGAGGTCGACGAGCTCCTTGGTGAGCGCCAGCCCAATGCCCGAGCCGGCCTGCCCGTGCGAGCTGTCGGCCTCGGCGCGGTAGAAGCGATCGAACACGTGTGGGAGGTCTTGCGCCGGGATGCCGGGGCCGCTGTCGCGCACGGCAACGCGGGCGGTCTCATCCGTGAACGAACAGACGACGCGCACGCTGCCGCCCTCAGGGGTGAACTTCAGGGCGTTGGAGAGCAGGTTACGCAGGATGGTCTGGAGCTGCTCCGGATGGGCCCACACCAAGGCGTCAGGGGGCGGGTCGGGGGCAGGGTGCTTCAGCAACAGCGTGATGGCGTTCCGCTCGGCCAGCGGCGTGAAGGCCTGCACCGTGGCGGCAACGAAGGCGCCGAGGTCGACCGGGCGGGCTTCCAACCGCACCCGGCCGGCTTCGAGGCGGGCGACATCCAACAGCTGGTTGACGAGGGCGAGCACCCGGCGGGCATTGCGGCGGGCCAGCTCCACCTGCTCGATGACCGGGCTGGGAAGCGCACCGTACAGTTCGTCCCGCAGGTCGTCGAGCGGGCCAAGGGTGAGCGTGAGCGGGGTGCGAAACTCATGGGAGATGTTGGCAAACACGCGCGACTTGGCGTTGTCGAGCGCGCGGAGGGCCTCGGTCTGCGCCAGCACCTTTTCCTTTTCGGCCTGGAGCTGCTCCGTCCGCTCGTCGACGAGCGCGTTCAGGACGTCCTGGCGTTTTTTCAGCGCGCGAACACGGAGGCGGAACGCCAGAAGCCCAACGCCCAGGAGGCCCAGCACGCAGAGCCCGGCAAACCACCCGGTCTCCGTAAACCGGCGCGGCACGGTGAAGGCAACCGCGGCCGTCGTCGGTTGCCAGGTGCCGCCGCCGTTCATGGCCTGCACGCGGAACGTGTAAGCGCCCGGCGGCAGCCCGCCGTAGGTCACCCGTCGGGACGGCCCCTGATCCACCCAGGCATCATCCCATCCGTCCAGCCGCGTGCGAAAGCGGACGAGCGCCGGCGCGCGCAGGTCAGGGGCTGTGTACTGCAGGGTGAGGGTGCGCTCATCCGGCGATAGCTGGAGACTGTCCGTCAGAGCCGGCAGGGAGCCCCGGGCTGTTTCTATTGCTTCGATGTGCACGGGGAGCGGTTCGTCGTACTGCCGGGCGTAGAACGCAGGATCGATGCGCGTGACGCCGTTGAACGATGGAACCCAGAGGCTGCCGTCCGTGGCATGAGCGATCTCGGCCAGCTTGTTGCTTGAGCCGAGGTGCCCGGCGGAGGGCAGCAGCTCGATGACCTCCGCGCGGGGGCGCGTCCCCTCCAGCACGGCGGTGGCGTCGCCGTACGGCAGGCGATAGAGCGCCTGCCGCCCGCTCAGCCAGAACACGCCGAGGTCGTCCAGCACCACCGCCGAGAGGTGGTTGGACGGCAGTCCGTGGCGGGTGCGCAGCGCCCGCGCGGTGCCGTCCTGGAGGCGTACGAGCCCGGCGCCGGCGGTGGCCACCCAGAGCGCGCCCTTCGGCCCGTTCAGCAGGTCGCGCACGGGCTGATTGGCAATCCCCGGCGCGGTTTCGCGCGTGAGCTGGCCGTTGGCGCCGCGGACCCAGAGGCCATCGTCGGTGCCGATCCAGAGGCGGCCGCGGGGGCCGCGGTGGATCTGATGCACGCGCCCGGTGGCCTGCACCGCGTCCGTGACGGCGGCCCGGCGGCGATCGTAGCGGTACACCCCGCCGGTGACGTCGCCCAGCCAGAGGGCCTCGGGATCTGCCGGGTCTGGGTGGAGCGCCCAGAGATGAGGGCCGCGCGTCGACCAGGCGATGGTGGCTTCCTCCGCGCCAAGCTGCAGCAGGTGGCGGCCGGCCAGGGCCCAGCGCTGCCCTTGGGCATCGGGGGCCACCTGGCCGAGCTGAACGCGGCCGTCGCTGCTCATGTCGGCGCGTAAGTCCGGCGGCGCGGACGGCAGCTCGAACGTTTGCGGCGTGACAGCCCCATGCTGGATGACGGCCAGGTTGGGCCCCGTTACGCCCCACTCGCTGCTCACGAGCATGCCGCCATCGGGCTGCTGGACGGCGCGGAGGGCAAACCGGGGGGTGCCATCGGCCGTACTGAACCGGCGGAACGGCTCTTCGGTGACCTGGATGAGCCCCGAGCTGCGCGCGTGGACCCACACGTTGCCCTGCCGATCTTCGAAGACCTGCTCGACCCAGGTGCCGCCCTCTGGCGCGATGCGGGCCAGCTCCACGCCGTCGCGCTCCACGGTGACCACGCTGAGCACGCCCTCCCGCATGCGCTGTACCCACACGCGCCCGGCGCTATCGACGAGGCGGGCAATGGCCGGGCTGCCGTCCGACCAGAACCAGCCTTGGGCGGTGCCGTCGGCGCGGGTTAGCGTGACCCGGACGCGGGCTTCGCGGCTGCGCAGGGTGGTCGGATCCTCCACGCGGTGAAAAAGCGGCCCGTGCTGTGTGGCTACGAAGCCCTGCCAGCGCTCGTCCGCCACGGGCACGAAGCGCTGCCCGTCCCAGCGCGCCACGACGCCATCCCCGATGAGGGTTTCAGAGCGCCCCGGCGCGTCGGTAGCGGCCAGGAGCGTCCAGATCGTGCCGTTGGCATCGGCCACGAGGGGGGCCCACACGTCGCGGATAGGCTGCCGGACGCGCGTCCAGGTGGAGCCGTCGAAGCGCGCGGCGATGGGCCCGGTGCTCCCCATCCAGAGCGTGCCCGTGGCGTCCTCGGCAAAGCCCTGCACCCAATGCTCTGATAGGATGTCCCTCAGGTCGAAGGCCGTCCACGTGCCCCCACGCAGTCGGTACACCCACCCATCCCGGCCGCCGGCCCAGAGCGCGCCGTCGTGGGCCACGTACAGCCCGAGGAGATCGTGACTCCGGAAGACGGGCGTGGTATCGGTCGTGTAGCGCATGAACCGGACGCCGTCGAAGCGCACCAGACCGTCGAACGTGGTGATCCACAGATAGCCGTCCGGCGTCTGGGCGACCTCCTTCAGCGGCTCGGGAAGGCCGTCGTTGAGCGTCCATTCACGCACGCGGAAGGAGAGGTACGGGTCGGCTACCGTGCTGGT
>JAAAOI010000095.1 GCA_009908945.1 Bacteroidota bacterium | reverse complement strand
GGATCTGTCGGCGCATTTGCGTGCGCTGAAGGACCTGCCGATCTTAATGTCGCCTTATATGAAAGGAATCAAGCAGTATGGGGAGGAGGCGTTATCATTTGACGAGCATCTGGACACGTGGTCGCATGTGTTTAAGCGGCTGGAAGGCATGGTCGACATTGTCGCTTTTCAGGATGGGAACGTGCCGCTTCACGAGCTCCCGCACTACCTGCGCGCCAACCGTCAGCTGGCAGCGGCGCACGGGATGGCCAGTTGGAGCAATGTAGAGAGCTTCGATAGGGACGTTCGGGTCAAATTTCCCCCGATTGAAGCCCGTAAGTTGCGGTTCAAGATTGAACAAGCCCGCAGCGCCGGCATGGAGAAGCTCATCACGTTTGAGTTTTCTCATTTCATGAGCCCCCATTCGATGTATCCCGCCGCTCGCGCACTGTATCAGCAGTATCGCGGCTGGTCCACGTAACAAGCCCTATTTTTATGTCGCAATGAAAACCTTTTCATCGTTCAGATACCCTCGCCACATTCCATGATCATATGCTGACGCACGACCTCATTGAGCTCTCGCCTGCCGCGCAGGCCCA
This sequence comes from Bacteroidota bacterium, assembly GCA_009908945.1. Taxonomy (GTDB): domain Bacteria; phylum Bacteroidota; class Rhodothermia; order Rhodothermales; family Salinibacteraceae; genus Tc-Br11-B2g6-7. Next base: position 11,176 of record JAAAOI010000095.1, on the reverse strand, counting down.
CGAGCCAACCGTACGAGAGCTCCGGGTACAGTACGAGACGGAGTTGTTCGAGCGGGTGCTTCCATTCTGGCAGCAGCACAGCCTGGATCAGCGGCACGGCGGCTACTTTAATTGCCTGACGCGCACCGGAGCGTGTTACGACACCACCAAGTACAGTTGGCTGCAGGGGCGTCAAGCGTGGATGTTCAGCACGTTCTTTCGCCACGTAGAGCAGAAGCCTGTGTGGCTCGATATAGCGCAGAGCGGGGTTAGCTTTCTCCGCCAACACGCGCTGCGACCGGATGGGCGGGTGTTCTTTTCGCTTACGGCGAAGGGGAAGCCGATCTATCAGCAGCGCAAGATCTTTTCGGAGTGCTTTTACGTGATGGGGCTGGCCGGCCTTGGCCATGCCACGGGCGATGCCCATCTGTTGGACGAAGCCCGAACCGGTCTTGAGCAAATCTGGGCATGGTCCCAGGATTTAGCCGAGGTGGGGCGCCCGGTGCACGGTGGCCAACCGGAGAGCCAGGCGCTTGCTATCCCTATGATCTTGCTGAACCTGATCGAGGTGGTCGGTGATGGTGAGGTTGACCCGTACCGGAACGCGATCGATGAGTGCATCACCCGGATCAAACGGCATATCCACACGGGCGAGCGCAAGGTATATGAGCATGTTCGTCCAGATGGCCATCTGCTGACCGGCGCCGACGGGCGCTTGCTAAACCCGGGTCATGCGATTGAAGCGGGTTGGTTCATGCAGCACTGGGCGCTGCGTCTTGGTGATCGCGAACTACAGCAGCTGTCGGCTGATGTGGTGCGCTGGTCCTATGAGGTTGGGTGGGATGACGAGCATGGCGGCCTCTTTTATTTCCTGGACGCCGAAGGGTATGATCCTGTCCAACTGGAGTGGTTCATGAAGCTTTGGTGGCCCCACTGTGAGGCGCTTTACGGTCACTTGCTTAACTATGCCATAACAGGAGATGCTGCGGACTGGGAAGCGTTTATGGAGGTTCACGACTACAGCTTCCGCAGGTTTTCCGATCCGGACCATGGAGGGTGGTACGGCTACCTCGACAGAGAGGCGCGCCCTACAAGCACCTCAAAAGGAGCACCGTATAAGGGGTTTTTCCACGTACCACGTGCGCTCTGGCTTTGCTGGTCTCTGCTCCGCCGCCTCGAAGATTGCACGTTGTCTTCCGGGGACCGCTGACTGACTCTTCGATTTACCTCTCCTTTGACTCCACTAAGCATCATGACAGCCACCTCCTCTACTGCCGCGAATGCAAAATCGAACGCTCACGATGGCAGCCCTCCCATGTCCGCTTCTTCGGCGAAAGGAACGCAGCGCGAACGCGTGCAGACGCTTATCTTTCAGACGCCCGCTGAGATGGCGCGTCGCGTCGCACGCCGTATCGCCATGCTCATCGAAGAGCGACAGGCAGCGGGTGAGACGGCCGTGCTTGGGTTGCCTACGGGCTCAACACCGATTGGCGTATATCAAGAGCTCATCCGGATGCACAAGGAGGAGGGACTTGACTTCTCCAATGTGGTGACGTTCAACCTTGATGAGTATTACCCCATGACGCCGGAGAGTCTTCAGAGCTACCACCTTTTTATGGAGGAGAACTTCTTCAAGCACGTGAATGTGCCAGCGGAAAACATCCACATTCCGCAGGGCGATATGCCCCGCGCGAAAGTAGATCAGCACTGCTTGGCTTATGAGCATGCCATCGAAAAGGCCGGAGGGATTGACCTACAACTCCTGGGGATTGGGCGGAGCGGGCACGTGGGCTTCAACGAGCCCGGCTCTGGCCCCGAGACACGCACACGGCTTATAATCCTGGACGAGATCACCCGCAAAGACGCAGCTTCCGGCTTCTTTGGCGAGGAAAATGTACCTCGGGAGGCGATAACCATGGGCGTCGGCACGATCCTCGATGCGAGCGAGATCATCCTGATGGCGACGGGCGAGCACAAAGCGCCTATCGTGAGCCGCGCCATTGAAGAGGCGCCAACGCGCGAGGTTACGGCCAGCTACCTGCAAGACCATTCAAACGCCACCTTCTATCTTGACACCGCGGCCGCAGGTGAGCTTACGCGCATCAAGACGCCGTGGATCGTGAAGGAGGTGGAATGGGATGCTGAAAAAGCCAAGCGTGCGGTCATCTGGCTTTCTAAGACCACGGGCAAGCCCATCCTGCGGCTTGAAACAAGCGACTTTCATCAGCACCAGCTGCACGCGCTCGTGCATCGCTACGAGCACATCGACCGCCTCGCACGGGAGGTATTCGAGGACCTACGTCAGCGGATCACGTACCCGGAAGACATGGTGTCAGGCGAACGGGTCATTGTCTTCAGCCCGCACCCGGATGACGACGTGATTTCCATGGGCGGGATGCTTGATGTGCTTGCGCAAAACGAGAACGACATCACGGTGGCTTACATGACCAACGGGTCGGTAGCCGTGTTCGATGCTGACGTGCAGCGGTACCTTCATTTCCTCCAAATGAGTACGGAGGCCCTTGGGCTTGGCGAAGACGCCACGCGGCATATCGAGAAAACGCGCGAGGCCCTCACTACCTTTAGTGCGAGGCGAGCAGGAGATGACGTGGACCCTGAGCAACTGCAGGTGCTCAAAGCCCACGTGCGCTACAGCGAGGCGATTGCAGCCATCGGGGTGATGGGGCTCGGGGCTTCCCATGCCCGGTTCTTGGACATGCCCTTCTACAAGACCGGCCGCATCAAGAAAGACCCGATTGGCGCCGCCGATGTGGACGTGGTCTTGGCCCTACTTCGCGAAGTACAGCCCGGGCATATCTTCGTCGCCGGCGACCTCTCGGATCCGCATGGGACCCACCGAATGTGCTATCAGGCGATCAAGGAGGCCATGAACCGCTACCGCGCGCAGGTGCAGCGGGGAGAGGTAGCCGGCGCACAAGAAACCAGCAACGAAGATAACAGCAACGAAGATAACAGCGAGGCTGCTCCGCAGCGTGCAGAGGCCCCGCCGCTTACTATCTGGCTCTATCGGGGCGCGTGGCAGGAGTGGGAGACGCACCGCGCTGATCTTTTCCTGCCGCTCTCGAAGGCCGCGCTCGACCGGAAGGTGGAGGCCATCTTTAAGCACGAGAGCCAGAAGGACCGGGCCATGTTTCCCGGCGCTTATGACGAGCGCGAGTTCTGGCAGCGGGCACGCGATCGCAACCGGCAGACAGCCGATACCCTTGACAACCTTGGCCTACCCGAATTTTACGCTGCAGAAGCCTACGTAGTGACGGATGAGATGCCCTGAACACATCAGGGATGAGAAACCCAGCCCGCCCTGAAGTGCGATACAGCTGGAGAAGCGGGCCCGTGGGGAGGGCCGCACCTGTCCCTAACATCACGTGACGAGCGCTTCGGTCCTGCAGCATGCGCTGCAAAAAGCACTTCTGTAAAGTGCAGCCCGTCACGCAGAACTCCGAAGCCGAGCTCTTTCAAGCGATTAGGCATGCCCGCCCTGTAGCGTTGTATCCTCATCCGGAGTTACAGGCAGCAGGGGCTGGGGCACCGAAAGTCGCTTGAAGCGTCTGTATTCGGGAGGAGAGTACGCCTGCTGTGTGGCCCTCTGGTAGGCTTGTCGCCACCGACGCATCGGACGACGCTGTCGCTTCCGGGCTACCTGACTCGGGGGTTGCGAAGCCTTCTCGCTTGGCATCTGGAAATAGGTTTCTACCAAGCAGGAGACGTATTTCCCGGTCTCCGTGGCAATGGCTTTCGCCAGTGCTTTAACGTCGGACCGAATGCGAAGGGTGAGCTTGCTTTTCATGACCCCGGTACTTGGTAGGTAGGAGGCAACTGCAGGACGTTACGTGTACATGCCACTTGGAATGACGTGCAATGAACCTCGTGGTTCACGCGCAACCAGTTGGGGGATCGCGCTATGCAGCAGGGTATGTCTAAAGGATCCTTTTGGCTGTAGGCGGAGCAGTTGCCGGCAGTGAGTGTCTGGTGGTAGGGACGACTCGTCCTGGCCCAACATAAAACTACAGTCAACGCTCAACGCGTGGCGGGGTATTTTGGCAAAGTTGACGTCTTGAAGTGGCTCTTTTTGCTGATTGCATGACTTCGGATGCGAGCCAATGAGACCCGGTGGTCTTAGGATGCGATTTATGAACGACAGGATTAGAAGCTCGACCGTTGACCTCAGTAACGTTGCGCATAACGGCTTAACTCTGCTGCGAAGGGAAAGAATAGTACGATTTGAGCACCGGAGGCATTGCCGCTGAGAATTGGCCCCGGCCTGCCGCCGGCAGCAAAGGGGGGTTATGCCTTCCGTTATCCCTCCTTTTCGGGCCCTGGGTCAGTTGCCACCCGCTCTCGGTCTTGTTGGCGTTCCATGTAGTAAATCACCACACGCTTCGGCTCGTGTTCGTGTTCGGCAGACACTTTGTGTCGCGCCTTTCGCACCCGGCTAACTCCGAGCAATTCGAGGGGAGTTACGAGTGCCGGGCCAAATAAGCCAAGCAGGGTATTGATACATCTGATATGGTCAAATTTATTCGCGTTCGCCAAATGCATGCAGTTCCAGGTAAGCAGAAAATCGCATTTGTAGTAGGACGCTAAGGCAAGGTGAAGGGAATCGCCAACCGGATCGTTAGGCATGACCCGATGCTTGATATAAGCTTGAACGATCTCTCCAACTTCCAGCGTGATCGGAAGCAGGTCTACATCCTCCACCAACTCAAGCGCGTCGTACTTGACGGGATAGTCCTCACGCTCCAACTCATCGAGAACGGCGTCACTGGAGACCAGGTCGTAACCAGACCCTCATCCTACCACTCACGCGTCCATCTCCGTCGAGCTACCATCTCGGGCTCCGTTCGAACCTCGTGATAAAAGCTTGGAATGGTCGTCTCGATATAGACGTTCGCACTTGACATATATGATCAATTCTGCAACCGAGAGGCCTATCGATAGAGCTCAGACACGAGCCATCTCAACGTACGGAAAGGGCGGAAGAGACGCCACGGCCTGCAACGGGAAAGCGGTAGGGTAGCTCTCCGGCGACGTGCGCCTGAGCGGTAGCGACGCTGGAAATCACACACGCGGCGGACAATGCGTCGAGTCCGCTCACGGTGCCGGCCATTGGCGAGGGGCGGATACAGCTGGCCTCGCCGCCAGGGCGGCCATAATCTGTAAAGCGGAGAAATAGCACGCTTCCTGTGGCAACGGATCTCCCCCCACCACCCTCCGTAGCAACCTGCGACGGCTTCTTCCTGCACCAGTTGCTCGCTTGCTATGGCCCGCCGCATCGTTCTTCGTCGCGACGACACGCCCGAGGCGTCGGGCCAGCTGACGATCGACTACGCGGGCGAGTTGAACCCGCAGCAGGCCGCCGCCGCGACGGCGAAGGGCGGGCCGGTGCTGATTGTGGCGGGGGCGGGGACGGGCAAAACGCGCACGCTGGTCTACCGTGTGGCCTACCTCGTGGAAACGGGCGTGCGGCCCGAGCAGATCACGCTGCTGACGTTCACCCGCCGGGCGGCACGGGAGATGCTGACGCGGGCCTCGGCGCTACTCGACGGCCGCTGCCAGCGCGTCCGGGGCGGCACGTTTCATGCCTTCTGCCTCTCCATCCTCCGGCGCCACGCGCAGGCCATCGGCTTTAAGGAGCGCTTCACGATTCTGGACTCGGCCGATGCGGCCGACGTGGTCGACATCCTCCGCACCAACAGCGGCTACCACAAGGGCGAGAAACGCTTTCCGCGCAAGAAGACGCTCTACAACATGTTCTCGGCGGTGCGCAACCGCGATCAGCCGCTGGAGCAGGTGGTGGAAACGCAGTACCCGCAGTTCATCCCCTACATGGATGCGCTGCACGACCTCGCCACGCAGTACGACCGCTACAAGCGGCAGCATAGCCTGATGGACTTTGACGATCTGCTGCTGCGCACGCTGGAGCTGTTTCAGCAGCACGACGACATCCGCAAGCAGGTGGCGACGCGCTGCCGGCATGTGCTGGTGGATGAGTACCAGGACACGAACCGGCTGCAGGCGGCGCTTGTGCGGCACTTCGGGTCGGTGCACGGCAACGTGACGGTGGTAGGGGACGATGCGCAGAGCATCTACCGCTTTCGCGGAGCCGACTTCCGCAACATCTTTGCCTTCCCCGAGCAGTTCGCGAACACGCAGGTCCTGAAGCTGGAGGAAAACTACCGCTCCACGCAGGCCATCCTGGATCTGGCCAACCACCTCATTCAGCAGGCGCAGCGGTCGTTCGACAAAGAGCTGGTGGCGGCCTCGGGCGAGGCGGGCGATACACCCGCAGTAGTACCGGCCACAGACGCCCGCGATGAGGCCCGCTTTGTGGCGCAGATGATCCACGACCTGCGCGAAGGGGGCACGCCGCTGAACGACATGGCGGTGCTCTTCCGCAGCAGCTTCAACGCGTACGATGTGGAGGTGGAGCTCAACCGCAAGAACATCCCGTTCGTCAAGTACGGCGGGATGAAGCTGAGCGAGGCGGCGCACATCAAAGACGTGCTGGCCCACCTGAAGGTGCTGGAGAATCCGGCGGATGCCGCCTCGTGGAACCGGGTGCTGCAACTCCTGCACGGCATCGGGCCGAAGACGGCCGGCGACCTCATCGACTGGATCACCTCGGACGCCGAGGACCCGTTCACGCTGAAGGAGCGCTTCTACTCGGGGCGCTACGTGGAGGCGCTGAAGGAGCTCTTCAGCCTGCTGCGCCGCCTCCGCACCGAGGAGCTGCCGCTGATCGCGCAGGTAGAGGCGATCGTGGATTACTACGAGCCCATCTGCAAGGACACCTACTACGAGGACTTCCCCAAGCGGCTGCAGGACCTGGAGCACTTTGTGGGGCTGGCGGAGAACGCATCCAACCGCAGCGACTTCCTGGCGTCGCTCGCCCTCGACCCGATCGAGCTTACGGCGATGGACGCGGAGCCGGCGGACGAGGACGAGCCGCCGCTCATCCTGTCGACGATTCACTCCGCCAAGGGGCTGGAGTTTTCGAACGTGTTCATCATCCATGCGCTGGAGGGCGTCTTGCCCTCGGGCTACGCGCTGAAGGATCCGGAAGCTATCGACGAGGAACTCCGGCTGCTCTACGTGGCGGTGACGCGGGCGGAGGATGACTTGTTTATCTCTTACCCGATGCTGCAGTACCGCCGCTATCAGGGCGAGCACATGGCGCGGCCGAGCCGCTTCATCGAAGAGGTGCCCGAGGACCTGCTGGAGACCGTCCGGCTGGTGGAGGAAGATGCCGCGGCGCTTCCGGAGGCGCCGGCGCAGGAGCAGCTGCCGGCCGCTACGGGCGATGGCGCCGCCGAGGAGGCCGATACGCCTGCCGAGCCGAGCGCACCAGAGGCGCCGGTGGATCCTACAAAAGAGGTAGACGACCAACTGCCGTTTTAGCCTGTCCCTATGCCACATCCCCAGCCTTCCCCACCGGTGCGCGGGCTCCGCATTGCCGAGGTCGGCGACGACGCCCGCGACGTGATCTTTCGCCTCAACCAGCGCATCTTCGACGAAGAGCGCGTCATCAACTCGTTTGACCGCAACGGGCTGCTGATGCTGGTGGCGTATGTGGACGACGCGCCGGTCGGGTTCAAGATTGGCTATGCGCAGCAGCCGGGGGTGTTTTACAGCGCGAAGGGGGGCGTTCTCCCGGACGCCCGGCGGCAAGGCATCGCCCGGGCGCTGCTGGAGGAGATGCTGCGCGTAACCCGGGAGCGCGGGTACCGGCGCTTTGTGTTCGACACGTTTCCCAACAAGCACGCAGGCATGACCATCCTGGCGCTGTCGATGGGCTTCTCGCTGGCGCGGGCGGACTACAACCACACGTATCAGGATTACCGCCTTCAACTGGCCATGGAGTTGTAGCGGGGCGACTTCCCTGCGCGCGATGGAAGCACCGCGGCTGGGATTTATAGAGGAGGTCCCTCGCTCAGCATCGCAGGCAGGCAGGTCGGTCGCACGCCCGCGCAGGCTCCCGGGGGAGCCGGCGTACGATGGGCTGTAACATCTTGCGCTCCACCAACGTACGTTGCATTCTGCCGACGCCGTCAGGGCTCGGCCTTCACGTTCCTGTGTACCGTCTCCTCGTTACCTGTGCGCACGTTTTTGTTGGAGCTTTGGGAAGGGCTGCTCATCGCCCTCCGCGCGATCCGCGTCAACAAGATGCGCGCCATCCTGACGACGCTGGGCATCGTCATCGGCATCACCTCCGTGACGGCTATGGCTACCGTCATCAACGGCATCGAGGAGCAGTTTGAGCAGGACATGGCCTCACTCGGGGCGGACGTGCTGTACGTGGAGAAGTGGCCGTGGGCGACCGGGCCCGGGTTTCAGTGGTGGGAGTACGTGAACCGCCCGCGCATCTCGGCCGACCTGGCCGACGATATTCAGCAGCGGGCCCGCCTCGTGCGAGCTACCGTCCCCGTGGTGGATACGCGCACCTCCGTCCGGAGCGGGCAAGAATCCATCTCAGGCGTGCAGGTCAACGGCGTCACCGCCGCCTATCCGCGGGTGCACAGCGTCGACCTACGGGCCGGGGCCTTCTTCAGCGAAATCGACGATCAGCGGGCCGGGCGCGTGGCGGTGCTGGGCGCGGACATTGCCGACAACCTGTTTCCGGTGCGCAACCCCATCGGGGCGAACTTCCGCCTCGGCGGCGAGCGGTTCCGCGTGATCGGTGTCTTTGCGCCGCAAGGAGGCGGGTTTGAAGGCGGCTCGCTCGACAGCGAACTCATGATCCCGTTCGACACCTTCCGCGGGCAGTTTGGTACGCGCTGGCGCGACGTATCGGTGCAGGTGCGCGCGGCATCGCCGCAAATCATTACCGAAGTGCGCGAAGAGATCACGGGGGTGGTGCGCACGGCCCGGCAGATTGATGCGATGGAGGAGAACAACTTCGAAATCAACGAGCAGGAAAGCCTCCGCGAGCAGCTGGCGCCCGTGCGGCTGGCCATCTACTCCATCGGCATCTTTCTGACGGCGCTGGCCTTGCTGGTGGGCGGTATCGGGGTGATGAACATCATGTTTGTGTCGGTGAAAGAGCGCACCCGCGAGATCGGCATCCGCAAAGCCGTGGGCGCCCGCCGATCGACCATCCTGCTGCAGTTCTTGATCGAGGCGGTGCTCGTATGCCTCATGGGCGGACTGCTGGGGGTGCTGCTCTCGCTGCCCATCGCGTGGGCCATCAGCTTTGTGCTGCCCGCCTCGCTGGGGCTGGGGGTCATCCTCATTGCTTTCGGGATCTGTGTAATGGTGGGGGTGGCCTTCGGGCTGGCTCCCGCCTGGCAGGCCGCCAAAGCACACCCGATTGAAGCCCTTCGGTACGAATAACCTTACTCGCTGCGTCGCATGTCTTTTCTTGAGACCTTCCGTTCGGCCCTGTCTTCGCTGCGCAGCAACGCCATGCGCACGGTGCTCACCCTGCTGGGTATGATCATCGGGGTGTTTGCCATTATTGTGTCCGTCACTGCCGTGCAGGTCATTGACGTCTACTTCAAGGAGTCGCTGCAGGTGCTCGGGTCCTCCACCTTCTCAGTGTCAAAGACGCCGGTGGTCAACATCGGCGGGCCGGGCGACCGCTCCCTCCGCAACCGTCCGGACATCACCTATCAGCAGATTCAGCGGCTGCAGCGTAACCTGACCGTGCCGGCGGACGTGAGCTTGCGTGCGTTTATGGATCGCGGAGAAGCCCGGTATCAGGATCGCGAGACGGAGCCCAACATCCAACTGACGGGCACCGACGAGCACTTTTTGGGGAATTACGGCTATGAACTCGCCGAGGGTCGCTTTCTTACATCGGAAGATGTGCAGTTTGCGCGGGCCTACGTGGTCCTTGGCCACGAAATCGCGGAGCTGCTTTTTCCCAACGAAACCCCGGTGGGCAAGCAGGTGCGCTTCGAGGGGAATCGCTACGAGGTGGTCGGTGTGCTGGCCGAGCGCGGGAGCTTCCTCGGGTGGAGCCAGGACAACCTGATGCTGACGCCCGTCACCCGTGGGTTCGTCAACTACGGCCGCTCCAGGCGCGATATTGGGATGGTTAGCATCCGCGTTCCGCAAGACGCGCTGATGCCGGTGGCCATGGATGAGACCATCGGGCAGATGCGGGCCATCCGGAAGGTGCCGCCCGAGGAGGACAACAACTTTGAGGTCAGCACCAACGACTCGATGCGCAGCACCCTGGATTCGTTTACGGCTACGCTGACCATGGGCGGGCTGTTGATCGGGGCGATTGCCCTCCTGGCCTCCGGCGTGGGCATCATGAACATTATGCTGGTGTCGGTCACCGAGCGCACGCGGGAGATCGGGGTGCGCAAAGCCGTGGGCGCCCGGCGGCGCGACATCATGCGGCAGTTTCTCACCGAAGCGTTCCTGCTCTGCCAGCTGGGCGGCATTGCAGGCATTTTGCTGGGCGCCCTGGCAGGGAACGGCGTCGCTTTTTACTTCGGCATCAGTGCGGTCTTCCCGGTCTACTGGGCGGTGGTGGCCGTCGTGATCGTGACGGCGATCGCGATGGGCTTCGGAGGGTATCCGGCGCTGAAGGCCTCCCGGCTGGACCCCATCGAGTCGCTCCGGTTTGAGTAACCTCGCAGGAGTTCGGGAAGAAGGGGGGAAGAGGCGTGGGGCCGCTTGCAGGTGCGCACGGTGGGCCGTTTCTTGGCGAGCAACGCGCCGCTTTTCTCGCCCTACCTGTACGTGCTGATGTCGTCTGCTACTGCTGCAAAAACCGCCGCTGCAGAGGCGGTGGTCGCGCTGGTTTCTGATGGAATGATTCTGGGCCTGGGTACGGGGTCCACCACGGCCCTGGCGCTGGAAGCCCTGGGCGCCCGCATCCGCGCGGAGGGGCTGTCCGTGACGGGCGTGCCCACCTCGTTTGCGGCGGAGCGCCTGGCGCGGCAGCACGGCATCCCACTGACCACCCTGGACGTGGCCGAGCGCCTCCACCTGGCCATGGACGGGGCCGACGAGGTGGACGACGCGTTCCGCCTCATCAAAGGGCGCGGCGCGGCGCATACGCGGGAGAAGATCGTGGCAGCACAGGCGGATCGCTTTGTGGTGCTGGTCGACCCTTCCAAGCGGGTCGACACGCTGGGCACGCGGATGCCGCTGCCGGTGGAGGTCGTGCCCATGGCTGCTGGGCCGGTGGAGCGGGTGCTGCAGCGGCTGGGGGCGAAGCCTG
>JAAAOI010000236.1 GCA_009908945.1 Bacteroidota bacterium | reverse complement strand
ATCTAGAGAGTTCGGCAGCGGTGCGATTGCTCAGGGAGCGGATGATAAGGTCTCGAATGACGATGTCACGGGATTCTGTTTCGTCGAGAACAGCCTGTCGTTCGGCTTCCAGCCCGATGCTCACCATGAGGTAGCGGCGACCGTCGGAGCCGTCGGGGTTCACGACAAGGTTTTCCAGTTCAAGAAATACGCCATACTCGATGAGTGAGTCCGGAGCCGGGCGGGGGTCGTAGCCCAGCTTGGCGCTGGCCTGGGAAAGGGCTGGATACTGGGTCACGGCCAGGTAGGCCCCGCCCGCCAGCATGGTGCAGATGAGCGGGACCATGACCAGGAGTAGCATCCGCGAGCGGCCGTTGGCGGCTACTCCGTCGGGTCCGTCGGCTCCAGGTTCTGCAGCAGATTGCTGCTCGTCGGTTGCGGGGTCGATTTGATCTGCCATGGCTCCCAGGAAAAGAGAATATCTACACGTCGGTTGCGGGCACGGCCTGCAGGGGTAGCGTTGGTATCGCGTGGATGGTGCTCGCCGTAGCCGATGGCCACGTAGCGCTCGGGCGGCAGGCCGTACTGCTCTTCGCCCAGAAAGCGAACCACCGAGGTCGCCCGGGCCGCCGAGAGCTCCCAGTTGGAGGGGAAGCGCACGTTGCGGATGGGGCGGTTGTCGGTATGGCCCTCAATGACAACAGAGCCCACGTCCTCGCGCAGTACCCCGGCCACCCGGCGCAGGATGGTGCGCGCCGGCTCCACCAGCTGCGTGCGCCCAGAGGCGAACATGACGGAGTCGGTGATGCTGATGTGCAGGCCTTCTTCCGTGAGCTGCACCTCCACCTTGTCGTCCAGGTCGGTTTCTTCTAAATACTCGAGCAGCTCTTCGTAACGCTCGGCCTGCTCTGCGGAGACCTCGTGTTGGGATTGGCGCTGCTGCGTGCCTACGGTGCTCAGCACCATTTCGCCCTGCAACATACCCGTGCGGCCCTGGAAGTAACTGAGGGCCTCTTTGAACTTTTTGACCTCAACTTCTGACATCGCCACAATCATCACAAAGAAGGCCAGCAACAGCGTCACAAGGTCGCTGAAGGTCGTCATCCAGAACGGCGCCGAGGGCTCGTCGTCGTCCTGAAACATGTCGAGGTCCGTAGCCAAAGTAAGCGAGCGGGTTGAGGAGCGGGGGCGTTACGCAGCACGGGAGAGCGGTGTCTCGCCGGCACTGCCCCCTTCGTTATCGGCATCTTTCAGGAAGAGGATAAGCCGCTTCTCGATCATGCTCGGGGCGTCCCCCTGGACGATCCCCATGATCCCTGTACGGACCAGCATGCGTGACTGCAGCAGCTCCTGCATCTGGGATTTTAGCTTCACGGCAATGGGCAGAAACAGGAGGTTGGCCAGGAGCACGCCGTAGAAGGTGGTAATCATCGCGACGGCCATCGCAGGACCAATGGCGCTGGGGTCCTCCAGGTTTTGCAGCATCTGGATCAGGCCGATGAGCGTTCCAATCATGCCAAACGCTGGGGCGAAGTTGCCGGCATTCGAGAAGAACTTGTAGAGCTGCTGATGCGGTTTCAGCTCCGCCTTGATCTGCTGGTCCATGAGCTCCTCCATCTCGTCGAGGTCCAGCCCATCGACGGCCATCTCCAGTCCAGAGGCCATCAGCGCATCGTCCACCTCGTCAATGCGGCGGTCGAGGGCCAGCAGGCCATCGCGCCGAGCGGTGCGGGAGAGTTCGGAGAACTCCTCCACGTACGCGCGGAGGTCAGGGGCTTGGTAGTTGAAGAAGCGCTTGACCCCGGGGATGATGTCCTGCAGTTCATCGAGCGAAAACCCGACGAGGATAGCCGCTGTGGTGCCCCCTAACACAATGATGAGGGCGTTGACGTCGAAAAACATGTGCCAGCCATCGCCCAGAAAGATCGCGCCGTAGATCAACACGAGCCCGGCACCGATGCCGATGGGGGTTGATTTTTCCATGCGAGGGGCGGAAATCGGGATGAGCGAGGCAAGCGCGCAGCTGCACCAGCTGTAGGTATCCTGTTAGCGGTGGTGTGTGTAGCGCGCGCATATGTGGAGCGGTTATCGGTAGCGCCCCCCGCGCCTTAAATGCTCCCCTGATGCGGTGGCCCTTTCCCTGTGCTCGTGGTACGGGGCCCTTCCCAGCGGCTGCCGTACACCACCCTACCTCACGTTGTTGGGCACCATGCCCATGCCCTATAGCACCAGACAGGGTCAGGCCGAGGCTGCCGTGCGCCGGTGCCCGACCGACGTGATGATCGCCTGGGCAATGGACGGCAGCGGCACGATGGCGTCGGCCAGGTCGGCTTCCACGACGGCGCGGGGCATGCCATAGACGACGGAGGTGGCTTCATCCTGAGCGATCACCTGCGCGCCGCTGCCTTTGAGCAGGCGGGTACCTGCCAGCCCATCTTTCCCCATGCCGGTCATCACCACGGCCAGCACGTCGCCGCCAAAGAGGGCATGCGCGGAGGAGAACGTCACATCCACTGAGGGCCGATGCAGGGTATCGGTGGGGGCGGCCGGGGTGCGCACGGTCGCGTGCTGTGCCCCACGGCGGAAGACAAGGTGGCTGCCGCCCTCGGCAATGACCACGCGGCCGGGCGTAAGCGCCAGCCCATCGGCGGCCTCCACGACCTCCAGCGGGCTGAGGCCATCCAGCCGGTTGGCCAGCGAGCGCGTAAAGTGCGGTGGCATGTGCTGCACCACGGCCACCGGCAACGGGAAGTCGGCCGGCAGCTTCGGGATCACACGCTGCAGCGCCTGCGGCCCGCCGGTTGAAAGGCCAATGGCAAGGAGCCGCGCCGAGCGCGCCTGCACCGTAGGCGCGGTGCCACCGGAGCGGCGCTGCCGCTTTCGCTGGCGCACCGTGCGGCGGTTAAAGTACCGCGACTCCGCCACCGACTTCACCTTCTGCAGCAGATCGGCTTCAATGGAGGTGATATCCAGCGAGACAAACGAGGAGGTCTTGGCGATCACGTCCACTGCGCCGGCGGCAAGCGCATCCATAGTCGTCTGGGCGCCGTCTTTCGTCAGCGAGCTCACCATAAGGATGGGCAGCGGATGGGCCTCCATAATCTTCCGCACCGCTGTGATGCCATCCATGCGGGGCATCTCTACGTCCATCGTGACCACATCGGGCCGAAGCGCGCGTACCTTACGGATGGCTTCTTCGCCGTCACGTGCGGTGTCAAGGACCTTCACCCCGGGGTCCTTCTCCAGCATCATGGAGAGGGCCTTGCGCATAAAGGCGGAGTCGTCAACAACCAAGACGCGAATCATGGAGGGGAGGAGAAAATGAAGGAGGGAGGCGGAGCGCACCGCGGCGCTTACGCAGGGGTTGGCATGCCACGGGCGCGGTCGCTGCAGCGACTGATAAACTCGGCTACGTCCAGAATCATGATGACGCGCCCGTCGCCCAGGATGGTAGAGCCCGCAATGCCGGGAATGTTTTTCAGGTAGCCGTTGAGCGGTTTGATGACGACCTCGCCCTGGCTGATGAGCCCGTTTACCACCAGCCCCACCTGTTGATGGGCCAACCGGACGACTACGGCATACGCATCGTCGGTAGCGGGTGCGCACCCCGTCACGTTTAACTCTTCCCCCACATGGATCAGCGGCAGCACGTCGTCGCGGATGCGGGTAACCTCGCGGCCATTGATGGTCTCCACCGTCTCGGGCGTAAGGCGTACGACCTCCCCGACGGTATGCAATGGAATAGCAAAGTTCTCCTGTCCCACGCGGACCTGCAGGCCCTGAATGATGGCGAGGGTGAGGGGTAGCTTCAACGTAAACGTGGTGCCGCTGCCCAGTTCGGAGTCGATGGCGACGGTCCCATTTAGCTTAGTCAGGTTGGTTTTCACTACGTCCATCCCCACGCCGCGGCCGGAGACTTGGCTGACGGTAGCAGCAGTGCTGAAGCCGGGGTGAAAGATGAGCTCGTAGGTTTCCGTCTCGCTCAGCTCCTCGGCTTCCCGCTTGGAGATGACGCCCTTCTCCACCGCCTTGGCGCGGAGTTTCTCGGGGTTGATACCGGCGCCGTCGTCGACGATGCGGATGACGATGTGGTTGCCTTCGTGCTCAGCTGAGAGGCGGATGGTGCCGGTGCGCGGCTTGCCGGCGGCCTCGCGCTCTGCAGGCTGCTCGATGCCGTGGTCGGCAGCGTTGCGGACGAGGTGGATCAGCGGGTCGCCGATCTCTTCGGTCAGCGATTTGTCCAGTTCGGTTTCCTCCCCTTCGATCACCAGGTCGATCTCCTTCTCGAACTCTTTGGCCAGGTCACGCACCAGGCGCGGGAATTTGCTAAACACGCGGCCCATCTGCACCATGCGGGTATGCATGACAGCGTTCTGAAGCTCGGACGTAATAAAATCGATTTGCGCGCTGTTGTCGATCAGCTGACTGGTGAGCTCCTCGTTGTCGGCCTGGCCCCGCGCTTCGGAGGTAAGCTGGAGGAGGCGGTTGCGGCTCAGGACGAGCTCGCCCACCAGGTCCATCAGGCTGTCCAGGCGGTCGACTTCAACGCGGATGGTTTCGTTGGCGCGGCGGGTGGGCGTGCTGGAGCCGCCGGTTCGGTCGGTGTCAGATGCCGCTTCGGCTTCCGTGTCATGCCCCCCGGGCGCGCCTTCCTTCACCACCAGGGCGGCGGCATCTACCCCCCCGGCGAACGAGCCCTCAGAGATCGCTTTCAGTTGGTCTACAAGGGGGGCGATGGGCAGCGTCACGAGGCGGCGGTCGCCGACTTGGTGGACGAGGGTCTTCATCTGGTCGAAGGCGGCAAACAGCACATCCACTGCGTTCGGCCAGGTGTCGGGGTTGATGTCCAGCTCCCCTCGCCGGAGGCGGTTCAGGACGTCCTCAAAGTGGTGCGTCAGGTCGGAGAGTTGCTCCAGCGAGAGGAAGCCGGCGGTGCCCTTTACGGTATGCACGGCGCGAAAAATCTCATCGACGAGGGCGCCGTCGTCTGCGTGGGTTTCGAGGCGGAGGAGCCCTTCTTCTACGCCGTCGAACAGCTCCCGCGTCTCCACGATGAAGCTCTCCACCAGCTCCGTCATGTCGTCAGCATAAATGCCATGTTCTTCGATGACCTCGCCTTTGGCGTATTGAGGCCCGTTGGTTGCATCAGCCGGAGAGGCGGGGCGGGCCTCAAGGGGGGTGGGGCGTTGGTCCGGAGGCGTTGCGCTTGTACTTCCGGGGCCTGCATCCGCAGCATCGGTTGGTGCTGCAGCGGGCGTGTCGGCGGTCGCTTCCGCCGGGTCTGCGCTCGCGGGCGGCGTGCTGCTTCCCGCGGCGGAAGGAGCTGTGGTGATGGGAAAACTGCCGACGGCGCGGGCAGCGGTGGCCTCCGCATACGACCCGTCAGCCACGGCTTCCAGGTCCTCCAGCAGCGGGTCCAGGGGCAACGCTACCACCTGCTGGTCTTCGACCTGCGCAGCCAGCACTTTCATCTGGTCGAACGCATCGAAGAGCACATCCAGCTGCTCAGGCCACGTGTCGGGGGCGATGGCCATGGCGCCCTCGCGCAGCGGTTTCAGCACCGTCTCTACCCGGTGGGCGAGCACGGAGAGCTGCTCCAGCGACAGAAAGCCGGCGGTGCCTTTGAGCGAGTGGACACTCCGAAAAAGCGCATCTACCAGCGTCGTATCGCCGGCGTTGGTTTCCAGTTGCAGCAGCCCTTGCTCAATGTCGTCGAGTAACTCCCGTGTCTCCACGATAAAGTTCTCTACGAGCGGCTGCATGTCGTCAGTAAAGTGGGGCGTGGCCATAGCAGGAGGCGTTCAGGCGGAAAAGAGCTCGTCGATTTCGTCTTGGGAAGCCGGGCTGCCCGCGTCGCCGTCCGAGCTGCCGCCAAACAGTGAGTCGATGTCGTCCTGGGAGACGGGCGTGTCTGGCGCCGCTGGGGATTCCGTCGTATCGCTGGGGGGCGCCGAGGCGTCTGGGGCGTCCGCGGTGGTGCCGCTGTCAAACAGGGCATCAATCGCGTCCTGCGAAGAGGGCGCAGGGGGGGGCGACGTCCCACCCGTAAACACCGCGTCGGCGGCGTCTTGGTGGGTCCGGTTGGACGTGTAGCGGGCGTTCGCATCGAAGGTTGGGCCGTTGGCCAGCGTTTGCTCCTTGGAGGCCTCGGCCGGCGTGGTCTCCACGGGCGTAGAGTCGAGCCGTTTGATGAGTATCGCCATCCGGTTGCGGATCGACTCGATGAGGTGGTTCACCGAGGCGATTTGCTGAGCGGTAATGTCCTGCACCTGAAGCGACACCATGATGCGGTTCATGTGTCCACGGATTTCCTGCAGCGTGGCCTGATGGGTTGCGGTATGGGCCTCCAACGACCGGCGCATCTCTTTTTTACGCTCGTGGAGCGTGTTGAGCTTGTCCAGCACGTCGGGCTGGTCGGCGAGGGCGCGCCGGAGGACCCGCACAATGTGGGCGTCTACCTGCCGGATATCGGCCACGGTGGCGGCAGTGGTCTCGTTGGTCTTCGACAGCGTGTTGAGCTTGGCCGTGACCGCGTCAATGAGGTCCAGGATCTCGTTTGTCGCCAGCTCCGTCTGGTGTGTCACGTTTTCAAGCTGTGAGGTAGCGCCGGGCATCTTGCCCGTGCTCTCGCGCATGGACGCATCGATTTCCTCGATGAGCGGAGCGATCTCGCGCAGGAAATCGAGCACCTCCTCAATGAAGGGTACGGCCCGCTGGCCCAGCGTAAACACGGCCCGCAACTCGTTGAGCTTCCCAAGAATGTCGTGCAGCGATCGGGGAGAGGTCATGGGGCTTAAGCAATTTTAAGGATCATGTCGATCTTCTCGCGCAGGACCTCTGGCGTGAAGGGCTTCACGACGTAGTTGTTGACCTTTGCCTGCATGGCGGCCACTACGTCCTCCTTCATGCCGCGCGTGGTCACCATCAAGATGGGCATCTCGTGGTAGGTGTCGTGCTGCCGTACGGTTTGCGTCAGCTCCAGCCCATTCATGTTGGGCATATTCCAGTCGGTCACGAGAAAGTCGAAGCTATCGGCGTTAAGGGTTTGGAGGGCCTCCTCCCCGTCGCCGGCTTCTTCAACGTCTTCATAGCCTATCTCGCGGAGGGCGTTGGTCACGATGCGCCGCATCGTAGGGGAGTCGTCGACAACAAGAAACTTCATGGGATGGAGGGTGCGTTGGGTGGACAGGGTGCGGAGTCAATTGACAAACTTGGCTACTTCATACTGCAGCCGCTGCTGGTCAAAGGGCTTGACGAGGTAGGCGTCGGCGCCGGCGGTAAGTCCGGCTTGGCGGTCGGATTCGGAGCCGAGGGACGACAGGATGATGATGGGTAGGCGGCGGTGTTGCTGCTTCTGGCGCAGCTTGCGTACCAACCCGAAGCCGTCCAGCTTGGGCATGTTGAGGTCGGTAATCAGCAAGTCCACCGATTGGCGCGCGAGCGTCTCGAGGGCGTCGAGGCCGTCTTGCGCGGTTACCACGCGGAGGCCCTGCGCGCGGAGCGCAAACATCACGAACTTGCGGATGGCGGTGGAGTCGTCGACCACCAGGACGGTTGAAGGCATGGCGGGTCACACTTTTTGGTAAGCGGTGGTTTTGTCGATGCGGACGGCATGGAAGGCCTGGGTGATGCCGTAGAGCGACTCCGAGAAGCCCACGAACAGGTAGCCCCCCGCGCCCAGGCTGTTGTACAGGGAAGCGACCACCTGCTGCTTCGACGTGTCATCGAAGTAGATCAGCACATTGGCGCAGAAGATGACGTCGAAATGGCGCATGCGCTGCATGGCGAGGCGGTCGGCCAGGTTGAGCTGTTTGAAGCGCACGCGCCGCCGGAGGTCGGCGCTCAGGCGGTGGCCCCGGTCCTCCGCCGTAAAATACTTGCGAAGCCAGGCCTGAGGGACGTTCCGCGTGGCGTAGCTGTTGTATAGCCCGTCGCGGGCTTCCTGTATGGCGTTGGTGTCGATGTCCGTCCCTACAATATCGAGGCGAACGTTCGGGTACCGGGGCTTTATTTTTTCCTCAAAGAGCAGCGCCAGCGAGTAAGCTTCTTCGCCGGTCGACGAGGCTGCGCTCCAGAAGCGCAGCCGGCAGCGCTCCCCGCGCTCTGCGATAAGGGCGGGAATGAGGTGGTCCACCAGCACATCGTACTGGGCTTGGTGGCGAAAGAAGAACGTCTCGTTGATGGTAATCGCGTTGATCAGGTGGCCCAACTCTTCACGCGGCCGCTGGGCAGTGACCTGCCGCGCGTAGGCCTCGAACGAGTCCAGGTGCAGCGCTTTCAGGCGGCGGCTGACGCGGCTTTCGAGGAGGTAGCGCTTGTTATCCTGAAAGTAGATGCCGGTCTTATCGTAGATAAAGGCGCGCAACGTCTCGAACGTGGAGGTGTCGAGCTTAGACGGCCGCCGGCCCGCAACAGGAATGTTTTGAAGAATGCTCATGGAGCGGGATCAGGAGGTGAGCGAAGCGGTGGAGAGGCCCGGAAAGCCCGCAGCAGTGTGCTCTGCCACACTGCGGACGTCGGGTTGCGGCACTTGCATGGCGGCTTCCACCACGGGGGTCAGGGCCTCATGGCCCTGATCGGCACAGATGTGTAGCGCCGCAAGCTGATCGTCGACGCTGAGGGCATCGAAGTGGGCCGTGAGCACGGCGCCCACCGCCGGCCAAGCGTCTCCGGGGGCGCGGCCCTGGCCGAGCAGGCCCAGGATAAACGTGCAGGCCGTCGTCAGGGGCAGATCGCCGCGGTCCGAGGCGGCTGCCAGCACGGCGGTGAAGGGCTCGGGGGCTTGGGCAAGGGCGGTGAAGATCTTCATGTCAAGGGCGTCCGTGCGGCCCGTGTGCTGTAGCAGTGGGCCAAGGGCCCCCTCATTCACAAAGAAGGAGAGCCCATCGACGGCCACGGCTTGAAAGGTGGGGTCGGGGTCGTCTAACATGCTGACGAGGTCCGTGTGCAGGGCAGCGGGCAGGGTCGCGGCTCGGCGGGGATGGCGCTGGAGGACGTCCACGATGGCTTGCAGCAACACGGGCCGCGCCATCGGGTGGACGGCCTCGCGCTGCCGCATCAGTAGCGACAGCACCTCGGGGGTATCGAACTGGCTGAGGGCCTCGGCGGCGGCCAGCTGCACGACCGGGTTGTCGTCGGTAAGGGCGGTTTCGAGCAGGGGCAGATCCTCCGCGCGCTGAAAGGCGCCCAGCGCTTCAACCACGCTGGGGCGGGCCAGCGGCTCCGTGTCGTACCGCTCCGCGAGGGCGTCGGCGTAAGCCGTGGCGCCCAGTGCCCCCAGCGCGTCGATCGTCGCCAGGCGGACATTGGCGTCGGGGTCGTCCAGCGCCTCCGCGATGCGTGGGGCGTAGATACCGGCCGGCAGCTCGGCCAGCACGTCGATCGCAAACTTGCGGACGTCGTGGTCCGGATCGCTCAGGTAGGGCAGCAGCGCGGGCACCGCGACCACGCCCATCCGCAGGAGCGTCTCGCCAGCCAGGTTGCGGGCCGCCACGTTGGTGCTGCGGATGTAGGTAGCGGCCTCGCGGGCGGCTTCAGCCGTTCCGTGCTGGCTCAGCAGGCGGCTGGCGTGCTCGCGCACAGCGGGCACCGGATCAGCCAGGAGGGGCGCGGTGGCGGCTGGCGCGTCGGGGGTGGCGTGCAGCGCATCCAGCGCCGCAATGCGCTCGGTCGGGTCGGAGTGGTTCAGCGCGGACGTCATGGGAAGGCAGGAGGGCGGTGGGAGACGAACGGTTAGGCTGCGACGGCCGCCGCATCGGGGGCTGCAGCGTCAGCCGTATCCGCGGCAGCGGCCACCGCGTGCAGCTCATCGTCTGAGAGCACTTCCTCCAGATCCAGCAGAATCAGCAGGCGGTCGTCCAGCTTGGCCACCCCCTTCAGGTACTCCGTATCCACGCCGATGGCCAACTCCGGCGGCGGCTCGATCACGTCCTCGTCCACGCGAATCACTTCCTTCACCGCGTCCATCATAAAGCCGGTGACCTGCTCGTGCAGCTCCACCACCACGATGCGGGTGTCCTTGTCTTGCTCGCGCGGCGGAAGGCCGAAGCGGGCGCGCAGGTCCACGATAGGCACAATGCGCCCGCGCAGGTTGATGACGCCCTCAACGAACGCGGGAGCGTTGGGCACGCGGGTGATGTCCATCGGGCGAATGATCTCCTGCACCTTGAGAATATCGACGCCAAACTCCTCGTTCTGAATGATAAAACTGACGAGCTGGAGGAGGTCGCCCTGGTGCTGTGCGGTATGGTCTTGCATGATAGACAGGGGAGGGATAGGCAAAAGAAGTAGCGGCGAAGCGCCCGCGCAGGCTGCACGGGGGGCAGGGTTGTTTATCGGATGCGCGAGGCGTAGTTAAAGAAAAAAGCCCCGCCGGGAAGGGCGAGGCTTTGCGTGCGCGAAAGTGCCGATCAAAGGCGCCTGTGTCGGCGCGTTATCGGCCTGCAGCCAGCGTGTCACGTGCTTATCGTTTGAGCTGCAGCGTTTCCTGGAGGAGCTCATCCGACGTGGTGATGACGCGGGCGGAGGCCTGGTAGCCCCGTTGGGCGACGATCATGTCGGTGAATTCTACCGCCAGATCCACGTTGCTTTGCTCCAGCGCGCCCGGCACCACGGAGGTCTGCACCTCGCGCCCGGCGCGTCCCACGATGGCCTCGCCGGAGGCGCCCGTCACGCCGTAGAAGTTCTCGCCCAGTTGCTCCAGCCCGTTCGGGTTGTTGACGCTGCTGATAGCGATCTGGAAGATGGGCTCCTGCTGCCCGTTGGAGAAGTTGAGCTTCATCATGCCGTCGGGGTCCACGGTGAAGCCCACGAGCTGGCCCGAGGTGTAGCCATCTTGGCCGTCGACCGTGACCGTGGTGGAGCCGCCAAACTGGGAGAGCCGATCCAGATTCAGGGAGAAGGTGCGGCGCGCGCCGCCGCCGTCCAGGCCAACGAAATCCTCGTCCCACTCGAGGTTGATGTCGCTGACGGGGCCGCCGTCGACTTCCTCCACGCGGCCGTCGGTGCCAAACCGGATCTCACCGTTGACATCATCAAAGGGGGGGTCAGCCGTGAACTCATCGCCGCCGTAGCTGGCGCTGTAGTCCCAGCGGTTTTCCGCGCTGTTGGTCTTCTCCAGTTCAATGATCAGGTTGTGGGGGTTGCCCTGCTCATCGTAGACCACCTGCGAGATGGTCTCAACGGTGCCGACGGGCGCTTCGGCGGAGAGGTTGCCGCCGACGGTCACTTCCTGGGTGTACCGGGCATTCGACTGGGCGGAGTAGTCGATTTGGATGTCAGCCAGCCGGCTCATGTCCACCACGCCCTCGGGGTCGGACCGGAAGCCCTGCACGTTGAGGCCGTTGGCGGTCATGAACTCGCCGTCGGAGTTGAAGGTGAAGTTGCCCGCTCGGGTGAGGAGGTTGCGGCCGTTGCGCTCGACCATGAAGTAGCCGTCGCCTTCGAGGGCGAGGTCGGTTTCGACGCTGGTGTACTCAAGGCCGCCCTGGCCCCAGTCTTTATCGATGGAGCCCACGCTGGTGCCGAGGCCCACAAAGGCAGGGTTGATGCCGGAGCCGCCGGCAGTGCTACCGACGCCAACCATCTGCTGGCCGAGCACCTCGTTGAAGGCGGCACGGCTACGCTTAAAGGCGGTGGAGTTGGCGTTCGCAATGTTGTTACCGATCACGTCCATGCGTACCTGGTGGCTACGCAGCCCAGACATACCGGTGCGGAGAGAGCGAATCATAGAAGTCCTCGTGTTAGGATGTAGGGAAAGAGTCCGCAGCGTCGGTCGGTCGGCTGCGGCCGGCGTCCCTTAT
>JAAAOI010000019.1 GCA_009908945.1 Bacteroidota bacterium | reverse complement strand
GCGTAGGTCAAAGAACTCGTGTTCTTCAGTACCGAAGAAGGACACGTCATGCGCGATGCGCAGCCGGCTCGATAGACGGTTGGCGAGGCGGAGGCCGGCAAACTGGGTTTGGTAGCCATCTCGCTGCTCGCTCTCGGGGGCGTAGTCGCGCCACAGGGACTGTAGCCCAGCGCCGTCGCCCTGCCCGGGGTTCAGGTTGATGGAGCCAAAGAAGGTGCGGCTCCCACTGGGGTCGAGACGAAACTCGTGGTCGGCCAGGATGCCGATGAATTCAATCTCGTGTCCGGGCTGCAGCTCATAACCGATGAAGGTCTGTACATCAGTGAACGTGGGCTCGTAGGTCCCCTCCAGGTCTTGCGTCCCGAAAAAGCGTCCGGGCTCGGCGCGGCGGATGCCCAGCACGTAGCCCAGCCGGCCATCCAGCGCGGAGGCGCCCACCGAGGCTCCGGCATCCAGGGTGGACAGGTGCACCCGGCCACCGGGAGGCTCCCCACGTGGGCGGTAGTACTCCACCTCCAGCGCGGAGGAGAGTTTGCCGCCGTACCGCACCGGAAAACCGCCGGAGTAAAAGGTAACGCGCTCGGCCAGGTCGGCATTCAGCAGACTCAGGCCTTCCTGCTCGCCCTGCCGGGGCCGAAACGGCAAAAACACCTCGAAGCCGTTGATGAAGATGAGGTTTTCGTTGAAGCCGCCGCCCCGGACGGAGTACTGATTCGAGAGCTCGTTATTGGAAGCCACGCCCGGCATTACCTTGAGCGCCCGGAGCCCATCTTGTAGCGGCGTGGGCATATCGCGCATCGTTTGTGGATCGATGCGGTAGACCCCAGCATCAGCGCCCATGAGGTCGTCGGTGACCGTCAGCCCCTCCAACTCTGCCACCGATTCATCGAGCGCAACATCCAAGCGAACGGTCGCTCCACGCTGTACCGTGACGGAGTCAAACGCGACCGTGAATCCCACCGCCGAGAAGCGGAGGCGATGCCCGCCCGCCGGGATGCGCAGGCGATACCGTCCATCCTCCTGTGCGGCGGTACCAAAGTCCGTTCCTGCCACGATGATAGTGGCGCCGGGTAGCGGGAGCCCATCGCGCGCCTCGGTGACCTGCCCTTCAACATACCCCCAGCCCTGGGCGTGAGCGAGCACCGGTAGGCTCAGGAGGCAATAGCCGATCGCCAGCAGGCAAATAACGCGACATCGATTCACGGCAAACGGAGGCACTATTCGTAAGAAGCAACCACGTGGCGCCTGTGCCTGCACGGATGGCAGCGCTGCGCCAGAGGCACGTGGGATGAAAGGCCACAACAGGTGCCCCAAACGCCCTATCACACGAAAGGATGCAGCATCACCGCGGAAGCGAGCCTCAGGGAAAGGCCAGAAGCCCAGCGGCGTGCAGCAGCCACAGCTCTGCGAGCGGGAGTACAAGCCCACCCAGTGTGCCGGCGATGACTTGTGTTGGGGTATGATGCCGCAGCCGCACTCGGGCCCAGGCTACCGGCGGGATGCACATGGCACTGAGGCCGGCGAGAGGCAACAGGCCGGGAAAGACCGCAGCTTCGCCGAAGCCATACGCCATGAACCACAGCACGGATGGAACCCCAGCAATCGCGAGCGCATGGATGGAAATCTTCCAATACCGCGTGACGAGCACCGTGAGTCCCGTGTTGAATCCGTAGCAGACCATGAGCCAGCTTAGCAGTACATGTCCGGGAACGGGGAGCAGGCTCAGCACGGCGGCAGCGGTCAGGTAGGAGGCGACGGTAGCAAGCAGCGGCCGTCTCCGGCGGGTGCGGTCGCGAACGTCCATGGACGCCACCCGGCCCTGCCGGAGCTCCCAAGCGATATAGCCACCGGGTACTACAGCGGAGAAGGTCATACTTATGCCGACCACCATGAGGATCTCGCCCGGCCCCGCCCCAGCGTAGGCCGCAAGGACCCCAAAAAGCATCGGGGGCAGCAGCAAGGGGTTCAGCACAGCCGAGACACCTACAGCCAGGCGATCCCGTGTTGAGGTGTGGGGCGAGGGCAAGGTGATGAGGCAAGCGTACAAAAAACGATGCGGTGCCAACCACCCACTGGCGGTGCTGTTGCGTGCAGGGTACGAGGTAAGCTGAACACTGGCGCCCATCAGGCGTCCTGCACCCCAAGCGTTCTCTTTTACCATTGCCCATACCTTATGGACCCGTTTGACCCTCGCCTGGAGCGTGCAACTGAGCTCGCCGCCACGTGGCATAGCGGAACGTTCCGCAAAGGCCGGTGGGGAGCGCCTGTCTATACCACGGAGGATGGGCGCGCTGCCCCCGTTCCCGTGTTCTCCCACCTCACGGCTGTAGCGCTAACGGTACAGCGGGCCGGGTGGCCGGCCGATGTTGTGGCCGCCGCCTTTTTACACGATATCCTGGAAGACCCGAATCGGGAAGGCGAGCGCATGACGCGAGAGACGCTGGCCATGCACGTGGACGACGAGGTGGTGACGCTGGTGCAGCACGTCACGGAGGATGGGTACGATGCGAGCGGCCAAAAACGCCCCTGGCGCACGCGGAAGGAGGCGTATATTGCGCACCTGAAGCAGGCTCCCGACGAAGCCGTGGCCATCAGTCTTGCCGATAAGCTCCACAACCTGTGGACCATGAACCAGTCGCTCAACGCTGGGCGGCCCCTCTTCGAAGGGGGCGATGATTTCACCGCGCTAAGCGCTGGCCCTGCGGAGCAGCACTGGTTTTTTCATGCCCTGCTCCAAGCCACAGTGGACCATAGCGACCAGCGGTTGAAGTCCCTCCGTGCTCAGGTGACGCAGGAGCTTGACCGTTTCGAGCAGCTCGCCTTCGCTCAGCCCACGTAGTGCCTGGCGGAGCTTAGGCCATGCGCTCCATGGATGATTTGCACGACGCGTTTTGTGCGTGGTTTTTTTTGATGGTCTGCCCTTTTAATCCAAATGCGCAGAACGTCACCCGGTGGTACGCTATGTCGCGGACTCTTGGCCACGCCCACCTTACGTGCTCGGGTCCTCTGCCTGGAGGTCCAGCGCATCGACGACCGCTGTAAATCCATCCGGGAGAGGGGTGGGGCGCCCGGTTTCGAAATCCACCCATACGACCGTAGCATGTCCCACAGCGCACAAGGGAGCGTCGTCGTTGGGCAGGCGTGCCTCGTAGTACGTCTCCACGCTGGAGCGGCCGGGGGGCATGCTGTACAGGTCAATCACCAGATCGGCCGGATAAACGACCGGGCGCTTAAAGTCGCAGCTGGTGTGCGCAAGCACCGGACCGGCACCAGTGGCCTTCCAATCCGAGCCCATCACGGCCCGTAGCCACGTTACGCGGACGTGTTCGAAGTACTGGAAGAACCGGGTGTTATTGACGTGCCCGAGGGCGTCCATGTCGCCCCAGCGAACGTTCACCTGAACCCGGTGGAGGTGGTGGGCATCGGATGGAATGGATAGGCGAGCCATAGGGGAAGCGCAAGGTGTAACCAATAAAGTAGGGGCGGTACCCGGAAGGGCGTGGCTTGGTTGATGGGCAGCATCTACCAAGTGCCGCAGGGGTACCGGTGTGCAGGACGTCTACCGGACGTGAGACGCTGCCGAGTGTTGACGCTCGATTTTAGTCCCGTGCTGGATACCCGAGGTAGAGACCCGCACGGCATGAGCCCTAATAAAGGGACGTATCAAAAGCGGGGCGGTGCTTTTTCGTGAGCGGGTGCTCGCGGCCCAGCAGGGTAAAGAGCGCTACACAGGCCTTGCGGGCACCATCGTCATCGTACGAGCGGTCTTTCCGTACGACATCAATGAAGCGCTCCAGCGCGGCGTCGAAGTCTTGCTGGGTCAACGCCTCGATCGCCTGTACGTACGTAAGCTGCACTTCGCCGCCGGGGATGTCGTCCGGGGTCTGGTACAGCCGGAGCAGCCGTGCGATGGTCCGCACCGCGTCCTTGGTCTGAAGCAGATCAGGATCGGCCACGTCGGTGCCCTCCACGAGGGCCTCCGCGCGGTCCGGCTCCGTGAACACCACGAGCCCGGCCAGCAGCGTCTCAGCTTCGTCGGTTTCGGCTTCCTCTGCAACGATCGTTTCTAAGAGGGCACGCGCCTCCGAACGCTGCCCTTTATCCAGTAAGTCCTTCGCCTTGGCAAGTGCCTTTTTGTCTTCCGATGGCAGGTGCTCCTCCAGCCATGTGCGGATTTGATGCTCTGGCAGTGCCCCCGTAAACTCAGCTGCGACCTCGCCTTCCACGAACAATTTCACCGCAGGAATCCCGCGCACATTGTATCGTTGCGCCAGTTGCGAGTGCTCATCGGTGTTCACCTTAGCGAGGCTCCAGGGGGCGTCCGGGTCTTGCGCCAGGCGCTCCAGTACTGGACCCAGCGTGCGGCAGGGGCCGCACCATGGCGCCCAGAAATCAACCAGCACCGGCTGCTCGTGGCTGGCCTGCAGCACGTCCGTGTCGAACGAGGATATCTCGAATGAGGTGGTGCCTTGTGTTGCCATGGGGGGTTGAGAACAGTTAGTTCAAAAAACACACCCTGTTGTATCTCCGGCCGGCGGGCAGGATTCGTGGGGATCGGTCGAAAAAGAGACGCTGATGCAAAGAAAAGAGCGGCTTCCGAGGTGGGAGGGAAGCCGCTCGTGCGGGCAGAAAAGCGGCCCGCGAACGCATCAGTAAATAGAAGCGGTGGTACCGGCGGTACGCGCTCAGCGAAGCAACGTCACGCGTTGGGTATCACGAAAGTCCTGCCCACGGGCGACGATGAAATACGTGCCGCTGGCGAGCCCCCCCGCGTTGACATGAAACCGCGACCGACCGGGTGCGACGGGAGCATCGTGCACGATGACGACTTCCCGCCCCAGCATATCGTACAGTGCAATGTGCACGTGCTGCCCGGACGCCAGCGTAAGGCTGAAGGAGGTCTGTGTGTTGAACGGGCTGGGCGCGGCGGGCGAAAGGCCTGCGGTTTCCTCGTCCGCGCTGTGCGATACGCTCGGGCGGTCAAAAGCACGCGTCTCGAAGCGCTCGCCTTGCACTACCTTCACGGAGGCTACCTGGTAGATCCCGTTGGAGCGGTACGTCGCCTCCGTTAAAAACGGGGCCCCACGGTCTGCAAATGTGAGGGAGAGCACACGGCCCTCTTTGGCCCCGGGCGCGGTGAGTACAAACTGAATAGGCTCACGGGCGCGGAAGCCGTCCCGTTCGGTAGACATCACGTCGTCGCCCCAGACGGTCATTGCTTGCGCGCCCTCGTGCCACTCCATCAGCCCTGCACAGCGCCCCGTTTCCGTGTGGGCCGTCAGCCGACTGCCATCGGCGATGGGCATACCGTCCGTCAACGCCTGCACGGAGTCTGGAAAGATGACGGTGGCATTATCACCGGTGCGGGTGCTGCATGGGTCTGCCGCGACATTCAACGGCAACCACAGCAAAAAAATCAGTAAGGGAAGAAGTGTTTTCATGAGCCTGTACTGTTGGAGGGCAGGACTTGTGTGCGATGTGGTTCCTAATATCGGGCGTCATGTGGACAGGCGTATTACACCTTTGGAGTATAGCACACGCGTTTTGAGGTATCCTTTGGATTAATCCTGGCGCGGATCGGTCCTCGTTTTCCGGACGCGGCGGGCTGACCAGCCCTACAGGCTGTGCTTTTTCTTTAAAATAAAATTCGGTTTAGCCTAAACTAAAAAATGGGATGAGCATAAAGGACTCCCGTACACTCGCAGACGCTATACTGAATATCCATCACCATGCGCTCCATCCTTATCGTTGTACTGACCGCGTTCTTGTGTGGCACGCTGGCCGCCTGTGACGAAGGGCCAGAGGACGACCGCCTCGCTGTCGTAGCGACTACCAACGTCGTGGGGGATCTTGTGCGGGCCATCGGAGGCGACGCGATTGCTCTGACGGTGCTTATGGGGCCTGGGGTAGATCCGCATTTGTACCGGGCGACCGAGGGGGATGCCGCCCGCATGAGCCAGGCGGATCTTATATTTTACAACGGGCACAACCTTGAAGGCCGCATGACGGAGCTCTTCGAGCAAATGGGGGAGCGAGGCGTGCGCACCGTGCCGCTGGCGGAAACGCTGCCCGACAGCCTGCTGCAAACGTCTGCGGACTACCCGGGCAACCGCGACCCCCATGTTTGGCTGGATGCCTCACTCTGGATGAAGGCGGCGGACGCCGTGGAAGAGGCGCTGGCTGCTGCGGATCCACAACAGGCAGCGCGGTACGCCGAGCGAACAGCGACGTATCGCGAGAACCTGCAGCAAACGCATCGCTACGTGCGGGAGCGGGCGCAGGAGGTACCCGAGGAGCGCCGGGTGCTCATCACCTCGCATGATGCCTTCGGGTACTTCGGCGCGGCGTATGGCTTCGAGGTCCGCGGGCTGCAAGGCATCAGCACGGCGTCGGAAGCCGGCACGCGTGACGTGCAGCAGATGGCTGCCTTTATTGTAGAGCGAGAGATACCCGTGCTCTTTGCTGAGTCATCGGTGCCGCAGCGGGGCATGGAGGCGGTACGCCGCGCCGCGCAGGATCGAGGGTTTCCCGCCACCTTTGGAGGCACCCTGTATGGCGATGCCCTCGGAGATCGTGGCACACCAGTGGGAACGTATACGGGGATGATGCGCCATAATATCGACATCATCGTCGATGGGCTGTTGCGCGACCCGGCGTAGCGTCTGACACGGTTCACGAATGCTTCCACGCGCTCCTTCCCTATGTCGTCTACACCTGCCATCACGGTCCGCGACCTCACGGTGGCCTACCGCGAATCTCCTGTGCTCTGGGACATTGACTGGACGGTGGAGCAACAGGATCTGGTAGCGATCGCAGGCCCCAACGGAGCTGGCAAAACCACGCTGCTGAAGGCCGTCCTGGACCTGGTAGACCCGGTGGCAGGGCAGGTGCGGGTGTTGGGGAAGCCCTACCGAACGGTCCGGGAGCAGGTGGGCTACGTGCCGCAGCGCGGCAGCGTCGACTGGGACTTCCCGACGAGCGTATTGGATGTCGTTATGATGGGCCTGTACGGGCAGCTCGGCTGGTTGCGGCAGCCGGGAGCCAAGGAGCGCGCTACGGCTCGCGAGGCGCTTGCCCAGGTCGGCATCGAAGAGCTGGCCGATCGCCAGATCAGCGAACTGTCCGGGGGGCAGCAACAGCGCACCTTTCTGGCGCGGGCGCTCGTGCAAGATGCCACCGTCTACCTCATGGATGAGCCCTTCCAAGGTGTAGATGCCATCACCGAGCGCACGATCATCGACCTGCTGCGCGACTTGCAGGCCGACGGGAAAACCCTGGTTGTGGTGCATCACGATCTGCAGACGCTTCCCGAGTACTTCGATTCGGTATTGTTGCTCAACGTGCGCCGCATTGCCTCAGGCCCGGTAGAGGGGACGTTCACCGACGAGAACCTGCGCCGCACCTACGGCGGCCGTGTCGGCTTTCTGCATCCGCCATCGGAGGACACCCGATGAATGCCCTCGTGGATGTACTCTACGCACTGGTGTCCGACTATACGCTCCGCACCGTAGCCCTGGGGTCTGCGGTCCTCGGGCTGGTAAGTGGCGCCCTCGGCACCTACGCCGTACTGCGCCGCCAGAGTCTCATCGGGGATGCTATTGCGCATGCGGCACTGCCCGGCATCGCCCTCGCCTTTTTGCTGACCGGCAGCCGTGTCACGCTTGTCCTCTTGATCGGCGCCCTGGTCGCGGGGTGGCTGGCCACGCTGGCGATCATGGCGGTGACACAGACCTCGCGCATCACGTTTGATAGCGCGCTTGGCGTCGCTCTTTCCGTGTTCTTCGGCGTAGGACTGATGCTGCTGACGTACATTCAGCAGACCGCAGGGGCCCGGCAGGCGGGCCTGGATACGTTTTTGTTCGGACAGGCTGCTACGCTGGTTACGGACGACGTGTGGACGATGGCTGCGCTGGGCACTGTCGCGCTCCTGGGCATGGGGCTGTTCTGGAAGGAGTTTAAGCTGGTGTCGTTCGATCCGGTGTTCGCTCGTACCATCGGCCTGCCGGTTCGTCTGCTCGACACGCTCCTCATGACCCTGTTGGTGTTAGCTATTGTAATCGGGCTGCAGACGGTCGGGGTAGTGCTGATGAGCGCCATGCTCGTGGCGCCGGCAGCCGCAGCCCGGCAATGGACCGATCACCTCGGCACGATGGTTGGGCTATCCATGGCGTTTGGGGTCGCAGCTGGCGTCAGTGGTGCGCTCATTAGCAGCCTCGTTGCCAATCTGCCCACGGGTCCGACGATCGTCATATGCGTCAGTCTCATCGTGGCAATATCGTTGGCGCTGGCGCCGCATCGGGGCCTCGTTTGGCGCTACCTGCGGGACCGGCGGTCCAGCCTTCAACAACCTATCGCTGATCCGGCAGCCCAGAAGGGAACGTCATGACCATCACACAGCTTGAAATTCAGCTCGTCGCGGTGGTCGTCGCGGCTGCCTGTGCCTTGCCGGGCGTATACCTCGTTCTGCGTGGGATGGCGATGATGAGTGACGCCATCAGCCATTCTATACTGCCGGGGATCGTGGTAGCGTTTTTCCTCGTGGAGAATCTGAATTCCCCATTGCTCATTGTGGGAGCGGCGCTGACGGGCCTGCTAACGGTGGTGCTGGTCGAGTTGCTGGCGGACACCCGCCTTGTGAAAGAAGATGCCGCCATTGGGATCGTCTTTCCTGCCTTCTTTAGCCTTGGCGTCATCCTCATCGCGCGTTTCGCGGGCGACGTGCATCTGGACCTGGATGCGGTATTGCTCGGGGAACTGGCATTTGCCCCCTTCAATCGACTCGAGATCGCGGGGCGTGACCTCGGGCCGCAAGGGCTCTACGCTATGGGTGCCGTGGGCCTCCTGAATCTCTCGTTTATCCTGCTTTTCTACAAGGAGCTGAAGCTGGCGACCTTTGACGCCGCGTTGGCGACGGCCCTCGGTTTTGCGCCGGTAGCGCTTCACTACACCCTCATGGCGCTGGTGTCCATCACGGCTGTAGCGGCATTCGACGCGGTGGGGGCCATTCTGGTCGTTGCCCTTATCGTCGGTCCACCCGCCAGCGCCCGCTTCCTCACCGATCGTCTGAGCCTGACCCTGGGGCTGAGCGTTGCGCTGGGGGTTGCCTGTGCGATCAGCGGGTACTGGCTGGCCCATAGCCTGGACGCCTCTATCGCCGGCAGTATTGCTACCATGGTTGGGGTGTGTTTTACGGCATGCTACCTCTTTGCCCCAACGCATGGGCTGGTAGCCTACTACCTTATGCAGCGGGAGCGACGCTGGACGTTTGCGCGGAAGGTGCTGGTGATTCATCTCCTGCAGCATGAAGGGTTGCCCGAGGCCAAGCGCGAGTGCCGCGTCGACCACCTTCACGACCACCTGTCGTGGACCCCCGGGTTTGCCGAGCGTGTGGTTGCCCAGGCAGAGGACCGGGCGCTGGTGCGCCACCGCGACGGCCGCCTGTGGCTAACCCCGGGGGGACGGGCGCTCGCGCAGGAGGCTGTGGTGCATACGTAGCGTACCGGTGGGCCGGATCACACACCCTGCAGTCGGGGTTTCACCTGGTGTCTTTTTCACAAAGCCCTACATCTTATGCGCGCCTTTCTTCAGAAGTGGATAGAACGGTGGCGGGCCCGACGTGTATCGCCAGCCCAGGCCGCCAAACGCGTGGCGCGCGGGGCGGCCTACCTGGATGACGTCGATCCGACCTGGTACCGCGCGGTAGACCCCGATACCCTGGAACTGAGCAGCGGCTCGTCATGCATTCTCGGGCAGCTCCACGGCGAGTTCAGGCTGGGCTTGCGCCGGGCGCACCTGTTTCATCTGAGTAGTGCGCCCCGCGCAAACCTCTCGCCTGTTTCCTACGGCTTCTTTCATGTCCAGAATGTGTCAGCCGAGCTGCAGGACCGCGACTACACCTACCTCAACCAGGCGTGGGGCGCCGAGGTGCGGGCACGCTTGGCACGAGATGGCGACGTGAACGCGCGCGCTCCGGTTGATCATCGCCCAGAGCCCCTCGTGCCCGCATAGAAGACGCCGGGCGCTGAATCACGCCGCCATCCGCGTGTGGCGCTCGAATAGCGTGCCGATATGGGTGGCAAAATGATGGCTATCGTTCAGGCGATAGTACACGGTTTGTGCCTCGCGCCGCGGCTGCACGAGCCCCTGCTCGCGTAACTTCTTGAGTTGCTGCGAGATGGCTGGGGTCGTGAGCTCAAGCACCTCGGCGATGTCATTGACGCAGACTTCGGAAGTGCCCCACAACAGATACAGGATGCGGGTGCGCGTCGGGCTCCCAGCTGTTTTCAGCAAAGCCGCAACGTCATCCAGCCATTCCTGCGCAGCTACATCTTGACGCAGCGCGCGTAGCGGTAATCCGTCCATGAAAGCCGAAAGCAAAGTCGTGAGGATCGCGGATGGACCGCTCCCCCGGCGACACACCCCTGCAGCGGAGCAGCGGCGGCCTCTCGGGTGGTGTAGCGATCGCTTACCCTCAGTATCGGCGGGCCGTGCCATGAGTTTAGCGAACCGTTAAGTGTCCCGTGGCATCACCGCGTACCCTACAAACACGTGGGGCATCCGCAGCCTTACCCCCGCGTGCTGTGCGCGCTCCATGCTACACGCTACACGCCGCCACGCTTCCGGCTGATCTTGAAGTCCTGAGCCCGGCGCCAAATGGCGATGCCAAACCCGAAGCTGAGCATGATAAAACCAATCCAGACCAGGCTGATAAGTGGCTTCTCGCGTGCATCAATGAGCACCCAATCCTCCGGTTCTACCTGTACCCCCTCAAACTCGAGGTTTACCTCGCCAGAATCCACGTTCATGCCTGTGAACGACACCCCCAGATCCCATGCATCCACACGGACCACGTCGGAGAGCACACTCCGGTCCTCGGTTATGGTGTAGGTCGGGCGCAACGTGCGCGTTTCGCCGGTTGGCTCGTGGGTCATCTCCAGCAAAGCAACGACGGATATCTCCGACGCCGTGGCCATCTCATCTGGGGCGACGTTCGACTCAAAGCCCTCGAACCGAATGACGTAATCTCCGTCCACAATCCGTACCGCCTCACCGCGTTCGAGCGAAAGCTGGTTGGTGGCCTCCTCCTCGCCAGAGCCGGTAGCCTGCTTTGGGGTCACGGCGACGAAGAGGTCCTGCTCGGCGTACTTCTTCACCTGTGGATGGCGAATCCATTGGTCCATTTCCTCACTGAAGTAGGCTACCGGGTTGACCGTGAAGTTACGGCCGCGAGGGTCTGTGAACTCAACCTCGTAGGCTGTCCGGCCCTGTGCAATGCTGGTTTGGCCGTGGTAGGTCACCTGATAGCCGTTAATCGTGCGGGTCTCACCCTTCACGGCTACAAAGTTGGTGCGGGACTCGTTTTGTCCTTGGCCTGCGGCTCCCAACTGCAGCGGGAGTGGACGCTCAAATGCGCTGGAGGTGATGACACCAATCAGCATGATGGCAAATCCGATGTGCGTAACTGCGCCACCGGCCATCCGGGGGTTGCCCCGCAGCAGCCGCCATAAGACAGCCCCGTTTCCGAAAAAGGCAAAAAGCGATGTAAAGAGCAGCAGCAGCAGCAACAGCCCCTGCCCGTAAATCGACCAAAACTCCGTCAGAGAAGCCATAAACCCGGCCTCCGACATGCGCTGTGCCGGGGCCGTCTCTGGGAACGAGATGGAATACTCGACAAACGGCGTGAACACCATAACGGCCAGCGTGACGACGACTGCCAGGCCCATGGGCTTCATCACGGCGCGGTTGATGCTGTCCACGTCCATCTTATTCCACCAGAAGAGCTGGCCAATCCCGATCAAGAATGCCAACACCACGGCCATGGGAAGCGTCCACTTGTTGTAGAACTCAATTGGTACGGTGGCCGGGCTCTCGCGAAACAGGTGCCCAATAATGGGGGAGCTGGTGCCCAGCAGGATGACCGCGGCCATCGCACACATGAGCATGGCTCCGCTGAAGATCATGAACTCGCGCGACAGCGTGTTCGGCTCCTTCTTCGGCGCCGGAAGCTCGTTGTAGCGGTAGGCAAACAGCCCAAAGCCTACCACGGCCATCGTCCCGATCCACACAAGCAACTGGCTGGTGAGCCCCAGGTCCACGAATGAGTGCACGGAGAGGTCTTCCAGCACGTTGCTGCGCGTGAGGAAGGTGGAATACACCACCAGGATGAAGGCCAAGATGCTAAGGAAGAGGGCCGCCTTGTGGCCATGGCCACTCTTCTTTTGAATGAGCATGGTGTGGAAGGCCGCGATGCCTACGATCCACGGCACCAGCGATGAATTCTCCACGGGATCCCAGGCCCAGTAGCCGCCGAAGGAGAGGGTCACATACGCCCAATAGCCGCCCATCGCGATCCCGATGCCCAGCATGCAGACGGCAAAGAGCGTCCAGGGTAGGGCCGGGCGGACCCATTCCGTGTATTTACGCTTCCACAGCGCAGCGATGGCAAAGGCAAAGGGCACCAGCATGGACGTAAACCCGACAAACATCATCGGTGGATGGATGGCCATCCAGGGGTTTTGGAGAAGATCGTTCAGCCCAGTTCCGTTGGGCGGCACGAAGTCGGGGGTGGACTGAAAGATGGGGGCATCAGCAAAGCGCTCGGCCAACATAGCGAAGGGGGAGGAGCCGACGGCAAAATTGCCGAACTGCAATCCGGCAACCATCGACAGCAGGAAGAACTGGCACAGGGCAAACACAGCCATTACCGGAGCTTCGTAGCTTCCTGTGCGCCAGACCACAGCCAATCCCATGAGCCCTGTGAGCGCAATCCAAAGCAAGAAGGATCCTTCCTGACTCGCCCAGGTGGCCGAGAACTGGTAAATGAAGGGCATCTCGTTGGATGCGTTCTGGTAGACCAGCGCAAACTGGTATTGATGCGTCACGAACAGGTACATGAGCAGGCCGAATGCCACGAGCGCTGTGGTGGCAGAGACGCCCCAGCTCCATCGGCCTACCGCTTTCCAAGCGATCCCATCTGCACTCCACTGGGCCTCCCGCACATACGCGAATCCGGCCAGAAGGCAGGCCACAAGGCTGGTCAGGACAAGCAGTTGCCCAACAATCCCGAGCATAAAATGTGCGTTGTAATTACAAGGGCGCAAAAGGACAAGTATCCACGTCAGTCGGGAGCGCGGGTTCCTTCAGGGCCGTGATGCCGAAGACGGTATCCTGTTGATTCACTGGTTCTTACACAGGGCCATCGGCGGCACTACTTAGCGTGCGAAACTGCACGCACTTCACGGATAACGGTGATTTTTACCTGTCCTGGATATTGCAATTCGTCTTGGATTCGGCGGGCGATGTCGGCTGCCAGCTGTTCGGCTCGCGCATCCGATACGAGGTCGTGGTTGACCAGTACGCGGACCTCGCGTCCTGCCTGAATCGCATACACGCGCTCGACGCCGTCGAAGGAGGCGGCCAGGTCTTCCAGTTGTTCCAGCCGTTTGATGTACGACTCCAGCGCTTCGCGCCGGGCCCCAGGGCGAGCGCCAGAAATGGCATCGGCGGCCTGCACAATGGGAGCAATGAGGGTGGTCATCTCGATCTCGTCATGATGCGCCCCCACCGCATTGCACACGTCGTCTGCTTCCTTGTACCGCTGGCAGAGCTCCATGCCCGCCAGCGCGTGTGGTTGTTCAATCTCCTCTTCCAGCACCTTGCCGATGTCATGCAGCAGTCCGGCGCGGCGGGCCTTGGCGGGGTCGAGGTTAAGCTCTGCAGCAATGAGGGAGGCGATGCGGGCCGTCTCGATGGAGTGGGCCAGCAAGTTTTGGCCGTAGCTGGTGCGGTAGCGCATCCGGCCGATGTGGCGTACCAACGTACTGTGCAGCCCGTGCAGGTTTAAGTCGATGACAGCCCGCTCGCCGCGCTCCTGAATCTCTTCGGCCACGCCCGCGCGGGCCTCGTCCACCACCTCCTCAATGCGCCCGGGATGAATCCGGCCGTCTTGCACAAGATCGATCATGGCCAGCCGGGCAATCTCCCGACGGACGGGGTCGAATCCCGAGAGGATCACGGCTTCCGGTGTATCATCCACGATGACCTCAATGCCTGTTGCGGCCTCGAATGCCCTGATGTTCCGCCCTTCGCGTCCAATGATACGACCTTTCATCTCGTCGGACTGGATATTCACGACCGATACCGTGTTTTCGATGGCGTGGCTGGCCGCTGTGCGCTGGATGGCCGTCAGGACGATGCGGCGCGCCTCCCGGTTGGCTTCCAGCTTGGCTTCATCCCGGATCTCCTTGATGCGGGAGGCGGCCTCCAGCTTGGCTTCGTCGAGGAGCTGCTCGCGCATGGCTTCGCGCGCCTCCCGACGGGAGAGCCCGGCCACGTTTTCGAGCTTGCGCACCTGTTGGTCGATCATGTCCTGCAAGCGTTCGCGCTTGCGTTCCAGCGCCTCGCTGCGCGCATTGAAGTGGGCTTCCGCTTCAGAGGCAGCGGCGCGTTGCTCTTGCAAGGCGTCTTGCGCGGCCTCCGTGCGCTGCATCAGCGCGCGGAGTTGTTGTTGGTCGCGGTCCACTTCCTGCTGCAGGCGTTCGAGCGCCTCTGCCGCTCGCTCCACCGTCTGCTGTTGTTCGTTAACCTGCTCGGCCTCCTGGCTGAGGCTCTGCTGCCAGCGGTCGAGCTTGCGCCGCGTGCGCTGCATTTGCTTGCGGGCTTCCTCCTGCTCTTCTGTGAAGGCGCGTTGCTCTTGCTGCAATGCTGCCTCTGCCGCTTCCACATGCTTCTTGCGATAGGTTGCTGCCGCCGCTTCCGCCTCGCGCCGCAGGGTGTCGGCCTCGGCTCGCGCCTCGACGAGCACCTCCTCCGCCCGCCGTTGCCGAACCCACACCGTCACCGCGCCACCGGCAGCAAACGCGCCGAGGGCCACAGCAATGAGTAGGAGTCCGGTGGTCAGGTCCATAGTAGGCACTCCATAGTAGGCAAACAGGGCGGCTGGGCCTCACGGCAACAACGGCCGGCGTAGAGGGGAAGGGCAACCTGGCCGAACGGACGGAAGGGGCACCTCCAAAGGGTACTCCAGGGGCACCGGTCGCGCCCCGCTCCAACTGCACAGCCTACGAGCCCGTAGCGAAGGATTCAAAGAACCCCCTTTTTTGACAGTGTGGGTGCCGCTCAGGTACTTCCGACTTCCACGGTCGATGCGCTCGCGCGCACCGTCTCCCGAATCGTTCGAGAGTGAGGCCTGTCGTCCGAACCTGAAGGTAAGCTCCCTTTTTTAGTAGCGTAAGGTTCTTTTTTTACGCTTCCGCTACGGGCTCGTAGGCTGTGAAGCGCCGTCTTATATAGAGCCGGTAGAGGGCTGTTCCTCTGATGCGGGCGGGAGGGCGCCATCACCGCGCGCGTCGACCCCGTCTACCGTCGACGGCGCCTCAAGCTCTCGCTGCAACGCCTCGCTGAGGTGCCGAATGTTGGCGTCTATCGTGTTGAGGGCGTGCTCCTTGTTGCGCTGTACGGCATACAGCTCTTCAGCCAGAGCGAGGGCAGTGATGATGGCCGACGTAAGCGGCGGCTGCTCGCTGTGTTGGGACCTGAACGCCTCCATCTTACCGTCCACGTAAGCGGCAATCTCACGCGTGAGGGCTTCGTCTTCCTCGCGCACCCGAAGCGGGTAGGTGCGCCCCATAATTTCGACGCGGATAGACTTGTGTGCCATGGCAAGAACGGCGATGAAATGCCTTACGATTGCTTCTCAGCCTGTGAAATGTACTGGTCGAGCGCGCGCACAAACTGCTCAACCTTGCGCCGCGCGGCCTCGGGGTGCTCGTCAATCGAGAGGACCGTGCGGTTGGGGTCGTCGATGCCTGCTGCTTCCTGGAGAGCGCGGAGCCGGTCGGCGAGCCGGGCGTTCTCCTGCCGCAGCCGCTTGATCTCGTCAAGGGCGTCCGCTACCCGGTCGCGCAGTTGCTCCAGGGCTCGGCGGCTCTTGTGGCGGACCGCATCGTCGAACGCCAGCTCGATCGCCGCTTCTTGGGCTTCGAGGTCGTCGACAGGGTCCGATGGGGAAGAAGGCGGGGCCATGGGCAGGCCGTAGCAAAGACGGAGGTTGCGGGGTCATGGGTTTGCACCGTGCGTACCGAATATAACCACTCCTACCTACGAAGTTCAGCATCGAACGTGGATCGGAGGGCCTTAACGATGGCCTCCATCTGCGCATCCACCTCCGCGTCCGTGAGGGTACGGTCGGCTCCAAGGCGCAAGGTGAAGGCCAGACTCTTTTGCCCTTCTGGGATGCCCTCGCCCTGATACACGTCAAATACGTCGGCCGCCTTTAGGAGCGGCGCGCCGGTTGCCCGGATTACATCCAGCATGGCCCCAGCTGGGGTGGCGGCGTCCACCACCACAGCGAGGTCGCGCTCGACAACAGGGTAGCGCTGCACAGGCGTGGGGCGGCGCTCCAGATGTGGCGCAGCCAACGCAACAATGGCCGCCCAGTCCAACTCCGCAATGCACACCTCCTGCTCCAGATCGTAGGCAGCGGTCAGGTCGGCGGTCAGCGTTGCGATCATCCCGATTGGGGCGCCCTGCGCCGTAATCGTAAGATGGTGCTGGGTAACGTCCGTCGGCTCGTAGACCGCCGTCATGGCGACATCCGGCACCCGCAGTTCCTGCAGCAGCGCTTCGATCACGCCTTTCACGTCAAAGACATCAGCCGAACGCGGCGTCTGATCCCACGCGGTGGTGCCGACCGGCCCGCTGGACGCAACCAGCAGGGCTTCGTGCTCTGCGTAGCCGCTCACGACGCTTCCTCCGTCGGCATCCTGCCGAAACACGTGCCCCAGTTCAAAGAAGTGAAGTGCCTCCTGGCCGTGGTTGTGGTTAAACTGTAGCACGTCGAGCAGGCCGGGCAGTAGGGTGGGGCGGAGCGCAGCCATCTCGCGGGAGATGGGATTGAGGGTCTCCACCGTTGCTCCTGCCTTGGCGCCCCCCAGCGGAGGCTGGTTGAAGCGCTCGGCGGTTTCCTTCCGCAGCATGCTGTTGGTGAAGGCCTCGCGATAGCCTGTGCCCGTCAGTACGGTGCGGGCCTGGGCGCGCAGCATGGTGGAGGGCAAGGCCTGCGGCGTATGCGTGGGGATCCGTGTGTGGCCAGGCGTAGGGATCTGGTCGTAGCCATAAATGCGGGCGACTTCTTCAATCAGGTCGACCTCCTGCCGTACGTCTGGGCGGAAGAGGGGGACTTCGCAGCGAAGGACCCCCTCGCCGGCCGCAGCGACGCGAAACCCCAGTGCTGAGAGGATTTGCGTAAGCGTGTCCGCCGGAAGGGCAGTCCCCAGCAGGTGGGCCACCCGAGCTACACGAAGATTGAGGATCAGGGGCTCCTGCGGGCGCGGGTGCGCGTCGACGAACCCATCCGGGTCGATCGTTCCCCCGGCCAGCTCCGTGATGAGCGCAGCGGCTCGGAAGGCGGCCCACACCTGACCATCCGCATCCACGCCCCGCTCAAAGCGGTACGACGAGTCGGTCGCCAGTTGGAGGGCCTTGGCGGCCTTCCGAATGGTGACGGGGTCGAAGTAGGCGCTTTCAATCAACAGGTCGGTGGTGCTATCGGTCACTTCAGAGTTCGCGCCGCCCATGATGCCGGCCAGAGCCACGGGTTTGTCGGCATCGCAGATGAGCAGTGTGCCCGCCGGAACGTCGCGCGCCACGTGATCCAGCGTGGTGAAGGACTCGCCGCCCTCCGCCTGCCGTACACGGATGGCGGGGCCTCTCAGGCGGTCGTAGTCGAAGGCATGAAGGGGCTGGCCGCATTCGTACATCACATAGTTGGTGACGTCGACCACAGCGTTGCGGGGGCGTAAGCCGACGGCCGTCAGGCGCTGCTTCAGCCAATCCGGCGATTCTTCCACCGTGATCCCCGTCACCCGCAGCCCAACGTAGCGTGGGCAGGCATCGGGCGCCTCTACCGCCACCGTGAAGGGGGGCGCGTCGCTGTCCTCGCGCGGGTAGTCCACATCGGGCCGCCGAACCGCGTGCTGTGTCAGGGCCGCCACATCGCGTGCCACCCCGATGTGGCTGACGGCGTCTGGGCGATTCGGCGTAATGGCGATATCCAGCACATAGTCGGTAAGCGCAAGGCCCTGCGTGGCAAGGTAGTCAGCCAGCGGCGTACCTACGGGGGCGTCGTCCGGCAGCACGAGGATGCCCTCATGGTCATCCGACAGTTCCAGCTCGTGCGCCGAGCAAATCATGCCCTGTGAGGCCTCCCCCCGTAGCTCCACCTCCTCAAGCGTGAAGGGTACGCGGGTATCACCGTCGGGCATGCGCAGCGTGGTCCCTACGGTGGCTACTGGGACACGCTGTCCAGCTTCCACATTTGGCGCGCCGCACACGATCTGGAGGGGGCCGTTGGAACCAACATCGACGTCGCAGAGGACCAGCTTGTCCGCATCGGGGTGCGCGCGCACGGTGTTTACATGGCCTATCACGACGCCCTCAGAAGCCGGCCCACGAGGCGTCACGCTCTCCACCTCCAGCCCCCCCATCGTCAGCGCGTGGGCGAGTTCGTCAGGGGAGCGGCCGTGGGCAATGTAATCGGAGAGCCAGCGGAAGGAAATATCCATTGGAGCAGAGCAAGGGAAGCAGGTGAACGTTCAGCAGCAGCGGTGCGCCACAGCGCCTAAAATTGCTGCAGGAAGCGGACGTCGTTTTCGTAGAAGGTGCGGATATCGTCGATGCCGTAACGCAGCATCGCGATGCGTTCCACACCCATGCCAAACGCGTAGCCTGTGTAGCGCTCGGGGTCTACCCCGACGGCGTCCAGCACATTAGGGTGGACCATCCCGGAGCCAAGAATTTCCATCCAACGGCCGCCGTCGGGGTGTTCCGGGTCCGCCCACCAGATGTCGACCTCGGCACTGGGTTCGGTAAACGGGAAATAGGAAGGGCGAAACCGCATCTGCACATCGTCGCCGAAAAAGGCTTCAGCAAACGTTCGGAGCATTTGCTTCAAATCCCCCAGCGTCACGCCCTCATCCACGTACAACCCCTCCACTTGGTGGAAGAGGCAAAACGATTTGTATGAGATGGCCTCGTTGCGGTAGACGCGGCCCGGGGCAATGATGCGCACCGGCGGTGCGGTGTTTTCCAGCACCCGAATCTGCACCGGGGACGTGTGGGTACGCAGTACAACGCCATTCCGCGGCCCCTCGGGCGGCTCCACAAAGAAGGTGTCCTGCATGTCCCGTGCGGGGTGCTCGGGCGGAAAGTTGAGCGCGGTGAAGTTGTGCCAATCGTCTTCGATCTCCGGCCCCTCAGCAACGGAGAAGCCAAATCGCTCGAAGAGGCGCGTGATGTCGCGCAGGGTTTGAGCCAGCGGATGTACTGACCCGACGCGCGGGGTGCGGCCCGGCAGGGTAAGATCGACGTTGGGCGGCTCTGCTTCATCCTCGCGTTCCAGGCGGTCGCGCGCTTCTTGGTGGATGGCCTCTGCCCGCTGCTTGAGGGCGTTGAGTTGTTTGCCAACGGTGGGCCGATCCTCCGGGGCCACCTGACCGATCTTTTTGAACAAGTTGGTGATGATACCGCTGCGCTGGCCGAGGTAGGTGATGCGGAAATCCTCTGCTTCCTCCAGCGTGTTGAGGCTAACATCGGTCAGTTCGTCGCGAAGTTCATCAATCCGGTCCAGCATGAGCAGGGGAGATAGGTGGGGGCGTCCGTCGGGCAAAAAAAATCCCGCCGGGCCTGCCGGGGCAGGGGCGGGAGTAGGGCAACACGTACCGAAGGCGTGAACTGCTGTGGAGCAGCCATAACTTACGCGGTGACCGTGTCGACCACCTTGGAAAAGGCCTTCGGGTCGTGCATGGCAAGGTCAGCGAGCGCTTTGCGGTTCAACTCGACGTCCGATTTACGAAGCGCGCCCATGAAGCGCGAGTAGCTGCTGCCGTTGAGACGGGCAGCGGCGTTAATGCGAGCAATCCACAACTTGCGAAACTGCCGCTTCTTCGTCCGGCGATCCCGGTACGCGTAGGTGAGGCCTTTCTCGACGGCGTTTTTGGCGACCGTGTAGACTTTGCTACGGCGGCCCCAATAGCCTTTGGCCTGGTTTAAAATCTTCTTGCGACGGCGGCGTGAAGCCACCCGATTGCGTGCGCGCGGCATGGGTCGTGCGGTTTAATCAAAAAAAGTATGAAGCGAGAAACGGGGCATCAACCGCCCAGCAGACGCTTAATCTGCTTCTTGTCGGCGTCGTCTACCAGCGTATCCTTCCGGAGTTGCCGCTTCTTTTTTGGCGACTTCTTGGTGAGGATATGGCTGCGAAACGCCTTCTTGCGCTTGAGCTTGCCATTCCCTGTACGCTTGAAACGCTTTTTCGCGCTGCTGTTGGTTTTCATCTTAGGCATTACAGAATACCTTCTGTCAAATAAAGCAGGGGCCGAAAATAGAGACGCTGGCTAACGAGCAGTAGTGTTTTCCGTTCCAATGAACGTTTTTTGTACTGATCGCTCCAGAGACGGGGAGCATAAACCCGAGCAAGGTAGCACGCAAGCCAGCTTGGTTGAGCAGGGGGGAGTCCGCGCAATTTTTACATGAGGCCGTGCTTTCCCACGAAGGCGTGCGGCGAACCAGCGTAAGTCACTTGCCCTTCTTGTGTGGGGCCAGAATGGTTGTCATCCGGCGACCTTCCATTTGCGGAGGCTGGTCGATCTTGGCCAGTTCTTGCAGGTCCTCAATGAAGCGCTTCAAGAGGTCCATGCCCTGATCTTTGTAGATGATGTCCCGGCCACGAAATTGCACATACGCGCGGACTTTGTTGCCGTCTTCCAGCCAGCCGCGGGCGTGGCGCATCTTAAATTCGTAATCGTGGTCGTCCGTGCGTGGCCGGAAGCGGACTTCCTTTAGCTCCATCTGGTGCTGCTTTTTGCGCGCTTCCTTTTCGGCCTTCTGTTGCTCGTACCGGTACTTTCCGTAGTCGATGATCTTACACACCGGCGGCTGCGCCTTCGGGGCAATCTCTACGAGGTCCAGTTCTTCCCGGCGGGCGATATCCAGCGCCTCGTTGACATCAAGAATGTCGTGGTCGCC
Source organism: Bacteroidota bacterium (assembly GCA_009908945.1). GTDB lineage: Bacteria > Bacteroidota > Rhodothermia > Rhodothermales > Salinibacteraceae > Tc-Br11-B2g6-7. The sequence continues at coordinate 19,298 of JAAAOI010000019.1, read as the reverse complement.
GTCGGGGAAAACGACGCGGACTTCGGATGCTCGGATTTCTTCGTTAACGCGGACTTTATCGGCGATAGCTCGTGGCCTCCAGTTGTTACGGTAAAGAAAGAATGCGGTTAGCTGCGCGGCGCCGTTAGTAGCGAGTGATGTTTGCAGCATTTATAGCATAACATAATACGTCTACAGCCTCACAGGTTTCCTTTGCAGGGGGCAGGGTAAAAGCTATTCATCGTCCCGTTGAAGTTCATCGGTTATGCGTGTCTGCAACTGCTCGATGAACGCTGCTACAGTACGCACATCCTGCTGCCCTTCGCCATGTTGGCGGACGGCTACGGTCCCGGCCTCTTCCTCGCGGCTTCCTACAACGAGCATGTAGGGGATCTTCTGCGTTTCGGCTTCACGGATCTTGTAGCCGACCGTGTCGTCGCCTGTGTCTATTGTAGCCCGAAAACCACGGCCGCGCAGCGCGTCGCGAACAGAGCGGGCGTAGGCGTTAAAGTCGGCCCCCACGGGGAGCACCCGCACCTGCTCCGGGGCCAGCCATGTGGGGAAGTTACCGCCACAGTGCTCGATGAGGACCCCGATAAACCGCTCCAGCGAGCCAAAGGGCGCCCGATGGATCATCACGGGGCGCTGGCGCTCATCGCTGGCGTCCACATACGTTAGGTCGAAACGCTCAGGCAGGTTGTAGTCTACCTGAATGGTCCCGAGCTGCCATTCCCGACCCAGGGCGTCCTCCACCATAAAGTCGAGTTTAGGGCCGTAGAAGGCGGCCTCCCCCGTCTCTTCGGTGGCGCTCAGGTTCATCTCCTCTGCGGCTTCGCGAATGGCCTGCTCGGCCTGCGTCCACAAGGCATCCTCGCCTACATATTTACCCGAGTTTTCTGGATCGCGAAGAGAAATCTGTGCGGTAAACTCTTTGAAGTCCAGCGCCGAGAGCACCTTCAGGGTCAGGTCAATGACATCCTTGAACTCCCCCTTTACCTGATCGGGCGTGCAGAAGATATGGGCGTCATCTTGCGTAAAGCCGCGCACCCGGGTGAGGCCGCCCAGCTCCCCGGATTGCTCGAACCGGTAGACGGTGCCAAATTCAGCGATGCGGACAGGTAAGTCGCGGTAGGAGTGGTGCGTGTTCGCGTAAATTTGCGTGTGGTGCGGGCAGTTCATGGGGCGGAGGAGGTAGCCATCCTCGTCGCCGTCTTCTTCTGAAAACACCATCGGCGGGAACTGGCTTTCCTTGTAATACGGGTAGTGCCCACTCGTGCGGTAGAGCTCCAGCCGCCCGATGTGGGGCGTGACGACTGGCTCGTAGCCGCGCGCCAGCTGCTCTTCCTTGAGAAAGTCCGACAGCGTCTCGCGGAGGCGCGTGCCTTTGGGAAGCCACATCGGGAGCCCCGGGCCGACCTTTTGGCTAAACGTAAACAGCCCCAGTTCCTTGCCCAGCTTGCGGTGATCGCGCTGGCGGGCCAGCTCCAACCGCTCCAGGAATTGATCCAGCTTTTTCTTTTTGGGAAACGCGATACCGTAAATACGGGTGAGTTGCGGACGGTTCTCATCGCCGCGCCAGTAGGCCCCGGCTACATTCAGCAGCTTGGGGTAGGTGATCGCGCCTGTCGACGGAATGTGGGGGCCGCGGCAAAGGTCTACGAAGTTGCCCTGTTCGTAGAAGGTGATTTCTCCATCGTCGAGGCCTTCCAAAAGCTCCAGCTTGTACTCGTCCCCCTTTTCCTCAAAGTAGGCTACGGCTTCATCCTTTGGCACCTCCTGCCGCGTGTACGGTACGTCGCGCTTGGCCAGCTCTTTCATCTTTTGCTCAATCGCCGCGAGGTCGTCCTGCGACAGCGAGCGGTCGCCGAGGTCCACGTCGTAGTAAAAGCCGCGGTCGATAGGCGGGCCGATGCCAAACTTGACGTCCGGGTACAGCGCCTCCAGCGCCTCGGCCATAAGGTGCGCCGCCGAGTGCCAGAAGGTTTGCTTGCCCTCCTTATCCTCCCAGGTAAGAATCGCGACCTCTGCATCCTCGGTGATCGGGCGGTCCAGGTCCCAGACCTCACCATTCACCTTCACTGCGAGCGCGGCCCGGGCCAGGCCCTTTGCGATGTCGGCGGCTACCTCGTAGCCCGTGACGCCAGCCTCAAACGTGCGTGTGGATCCGTCGGGCAGGGTAATGGTAATGGGGCGAACGTCGACGGAGGAGGGCATGAGTGACTGCTTCAGATAGGAGGTGATGCGAAAGGCCGATCGGCCGCCCGTGAACGACCACGGATACTGCAACATGAGACAGGTGCTACAAAAAAAGCGCTCCATCGAGGGACGGAACGCTGGTGTGGGTTCTGGCGGATTCGAACCGCCGACCTCTACGATGTCAACGTAGCGCTCTAACCAACTGAGCTAAGAACCCGTATCGGCTTATGTGGACCTTTCAATGTACGGCAGGGTTCCGGCGGTGTCAACCGGCGCCTGTCCCGTACGGCGAGGCGCCGGGCGTTTCACGGAAAGTTGGCGTGTAGCCGAGGTAGGCTGCTGGCGCAGACCGGGGGGCAGACTGGGGATAGCCGGGTGGTGCATCAGCGTGGGGGGAATGCCTACTCCATGGTCAACTGCCAGGTGCGCTCATACAGCCGGCGGCTCTGCTTGTCGAGCACATAGAACTGGAGCCGCGTGAAGCGGTCAGCCTCAATGGGCGTCCCGTCGTGCCAGGTGGTAGGCAGGGGCACACGGCCGGACAGCGCGGAGACGCCTCCCGGCGGCACGGTGAGGACGTGGCCTTCGGAGGCCGTGTTGATGTGAAAGCGCCGCTCTGGATTGGTCGGGCTCAGCACCCCCGGTGGCGAGATGGAGCGGAGGGGCGGCTCGGCCTCCTCATTGGTCGCATAGATAAACGCGTACCCCCGCAGCGTGTCGTTCATCATGCTCTGCACTTCAGCCTCAAAGCGGAGCTCCGACGTGCGATCCCCCTCGGTGCTGTAGCCAAGATCAAACGAGACCTGTAGAGCATCCTCTGGATACGCCTGCGTAGTGCCCTCCGGCGTCAGGCCGCCCGAGAGCCAGATGATGAGGAGTGTGGTCAGTGTGATGCCCACGACGACGATGATCGACCCGTACACTACGCGTTTGGCTGATGCATCCACAAGTAGGAGGCGGGTTGGGTTGGAAAAGAGGCGTGCGGGACACGGGAGCGTTCCGCGTCCGTACACTCCATTGGATTCACTATTTGTACCTTAGCATAGGCTTGAACGAGGCAATGGCTGTGTCTGCTCCATCTCCTGAAACGACCGCAGCGTTACTGCGCGACCGCCGTACGATCCACCTCTTCACGGACGAGACCCCGCCCGATAGCCTCGTGCGGGATGCCATCGAGGTGGCCCGTTGGGCACCCAACCACCGGCTGACTGAACCGTGGCGCTTTTATCTGCTGGGTGATACAACCACCACTGCCATCGTGGAGCTGAATACACAACTGGTACGGGCGCGCCGTGGCGCTCGCGCTGCGAAAGCCAAGCAGGCCCGCTGGCGTAGCATTCCAGGGTGGCTGCTGGTTACAAGCACGCGGAGCCCTGACGACGTTCGCGACCAAGAAAACTATGCCGCCACTGCGTGCGCCGTCCAAAATCTGCAGCTGTATCTGTGGACGCATGGCGTGGGCGTGAAATGGACGACCGGTCGGGTGACGCGAGACCCCACCTTCTGGGACCTGGTGCAGGTCGATCCCGAGGTGGAGCGCCTCGTAGGGCTTCTCTGGTACGGCTACCCGGCAGCCGTACCCACTACAAAGCGTGCTCCGGTAGAGTGCATCCTTACAACACGACCGTAACCTCGTCTGCCGTTACTCGGTATACCGGGGCGTTTCCGTACCCTCCGACCGTGCAGCGGTGTCTCACATGATTATGCCCATCCCTTCTTCCTCCGACAGCGGCGATGCAGGATCCGTCGCGTTCGCAGCGGAAGTCGGCCGCGACGTGTTCCACGAACTGCTGGCCTCTTTTGACGAAGCTACGCCGACCGTCTTACATGTGAAGAAAAAATGGCCGACGCGGCACGTGTACTTCCTCCAACACCCCGTCGGGTTGTTCTTTTGGTCAGAAACGGAGGCACAGGACGTCCGACGGGCGCACATCATCGACGTGAAAGAGATGCACTTCTCGTTCTCGTTTCACTACTGATTCGTTTCACCGCCGATTCGCTTTACCACTGAGATCCGGTCTTACGCTCTCGCTTCCCCAAGCTGGTCGGCCCAGGCCCACGTCCACCACCGTGCGTTCAAGCGGCAGGGAGGCTTCGTCGCAGATGCTACCACCGGTGGACGCTTTGCAGGGCTGGAGCATCGGGGCAAGCCCATCGTGCCTCACCGCGACGCCGACTGATTGGCCCCGAACCCCTCAGACGGCAGAGTGAGCGGTCCTTGTGTCGCAGGTAAGGGGAGCCCGCGGGCCTTTGGAACTCGCAAGTGCTTGAGGAGGGCATCCACGCGTCCTTGCACCACCGCCGTGGCGAAGGTGTGCCTGGTTTTAGGTGATGATGCAATGATTGCTGTACGTGCGTGGACAGGAGGTAGGGGGTACTCTGCGCCAAAAGTCACGCCGCCCTGCGGTCTATGGTCACGGCAGAAAGCCGGGCCGGTACGGATGTTGCGCGTGCTGACTGCTGTGCCCATACCGTAGCACCGGGCGCATGAGTTTCCTGCGAAAGCAGGGGCAGGGCTCGGATCTTTCCTCCGGGGCGCAGTTTCCTGCCGACAGAATTTACACGCAATCCACGTGCGAGCCCTCGGGGCTCGCGCTCCTTCATCACCACTACCGTTGCCTTCCTATGGCCAACGCCTCTCTCATCGAACCGCACGGCGGCACGTTGTGCAACCTGCTCGTCTCCGACGAGCGGGCGGCGAAGCTGAAGAAAGAAGCCGTCACCATCCCCTCCGTTACCCTCACTGAACGCCAGCTCTGCGACCTGGAGTTGCTTCTGAATGGCGGGTTCTCGCCCCTCACTGGGTTTCTCACCCGAGACGAGTACCGCAGCGTCGTCAGCGACATGCGCATGCCCGATGGCACCCTCTGGCCCATGCCCATCACCCTGGATGTTGATGGCGACACCGCCGCGGACGTTGAGGTAGGCGGCAAGGTCGCCCTGCGCGATAAGACGGGGTTGCTGCTGGCCATCCTGACGGTGGAAGACGTCTGGAAGCCTAACAAACACCGCGAGGCCGAGCAGGTCTTTCAGACGCAGGACCGCGCCCATCCGGCTGTTGACTACCTCTTTACCGAAGCCGGTGACTTTTACGTGGGCGGGCCGCTGGAAGGTATTCAACTGCCCCGTCACTACGACTTCCGCGATTTCCGCTTTACGCCGGGCGAGCTGCGGGCGCAGTTTGCGGCGCAGGGGTGGGACCGCGTGATTGCCTTCCAGACGCGCAACCCGATGCACCGCGCTCACAAGGAACTCACCGACCGCGCGGCGGCCGATATTGAAGGCCACCTGCTGATTCATCCGGTTGTTGGCATGACCAAGCCGGGCGATGTGGACCACTTTACCCGGGTGCGCTGCTACAAAGAGTTGCTTGAGCACTATCCGCAAGGCACCGCTGCGATGAGCCTCTTGCCCCTGGCCATGCGCATGGCCGGGCCACGCGAAGCCCTCTGGCACGCGCTCATCCGGAAGAACTACGGCTGCACCCACTTCATCGTGGGCCGCGACCATGCGGGCTGCAGCGACGCGGACGGCGAGGCCTTCTATGGACCCTACGCCTCGCAAGACCTCGTCAAGCAGCATGAGGAGGAGGTGGGTATCGAGCTGGTACCGTTCCGCCTGATGGTGTACGCGCCGGCCATCGATGGCTACAAGCCGATTGATGAGGTGGAGGACGACGAGGAAACGCTCAGCATCTCCGGCACTGAGCTGCGCCGCCGCCTGTCCACGGGGGAGGAGATCCCGGACTGGTTCTCGTACCCGGAAGTGGTCCGCACCCTGCGGCGTTCCTATCCGGCGCGTGATCAGCAAGGGTTCACGGTCTTTATGACGGGGCTCTCCGGATCCGGGAAATCAACCGTGGCCAACGCTCTCAAAAATCGGCTGCAGGAGTACACCGACCGGCCCGTCACCTTACTGGATGGGGATATCGTCCGGCGTCACCTAAGCAAAGGACTCGGCTTTTCGAAGGAAGACCGGTCCACCAACGTGCAACGCATCGGGTTTGTCGCCAGCGAGATCACAAAGCACGGCGGCGTAGCGATTTGTGCGCCTATCGCACCCTACGCGGCCGACCGGAAAGCCAACCGTGACCTCGTGGAGAGCACGACTGGCGGCTATGTGGAGGTCTTCATCGACTGCCCGCTGGAAGTCTGCGAAGAACGCGACGTGAAGGGCCTCTACGCCAAGGCCCGCGCTGGTGTGATCAAGAACTTCACTGGCATCGATGATCCGTACGAAGCACCGGGCACCCCCGAGGTTGTCTGCAAGACGGCCGAGGAAACCATCGAAGAAAGCGTGGATACGGTGCTGGCCAAGCTGATTGAGCTCGGCTACATTCACGTCCCCGAGACCCACACCAACGGGTTGGTCACCAATGGTGTCAAAGAGCTGGCCTAACCCGCGCCTAAGCGCTCCACGCCTGATCCACCCCCACGCTGGCCACCCGGCGTGGGGGTTTTGTTTTCGCCCCGGCCTGCCCCCGGCGATACAAGCAACGAGCCTGAAGCACGCCGGTATCGGCCTGAGCACGAGCGCTGACGGGATCGCATGCGTGGGAGGGCATGCGATATCGACCATGTGGAGAGGAAAGCCCCGTCGCAAACTACAGCCCGCATGGTTCGTACGAGCGGCTATAATGCATCATCCGACGTTTCGTCCCTTCCGTATACCTTCTGCTTCTTCCCACCATGGCTTCGCTTGACCCGCAGTTGTTGTTCGATCTTCTGTCTACCCCCAGCGTCACGGGCTTTGAGGCCCCGGGGCAGCGCGTATGGTCATCCTATGTGGCCAATCATGCCGACCGCGTGGAAAGCGACGCGTACGGTACCGCCTGGGCCACGCTGGATGGGCAAGTGGACCGTCCGCGTCTGATGCTGGAAGCCCACGTGGACGAGATCGGCTTTATGGTGCAGCACATCACCGACGAGGGGTTCCTGCACATCGTGGCCGTGGGCGGATCCGATAAAGCGATTGCTCGGGCGCGGCGCGTGCACGTGTTCGGGGATGAAGGGCGTGTGACGGGTGTGGTGGGGCATACGGCCATCCACCTGCGCAACCGCCGCAACGACAAGGTACCCAAGTGGGAAGACCTGTACATTGACATTGGCGCCTCCAGTGCCGATGAGGTGCGGGAGCAGGGGATTCGCGTAGGGCACCATGCGGTGTATGCGGAAAAGCCGGAGGAGCTGCGCGACGGCCACATTGTAGGCCGGGCCATCGACAACCGGCTTGGCGGTTATATCATCGCGCAGGTGCTGAAGAGGCTGGCCCATGCCGGCGACCGGCCCGCCGCCACCGTTTTGGCGGTGAACGCGGTGCAGGAGGAGATCGGCGGGCATGGCGCCAAGATGATCACCCACCGCCTCCAGCCGGACGTCGCCCTCTGCTTCGATGTGACCCACGCCACCGACACCCCCGGCGTGAGCAAAGCCAAGTATGGCAATGTAAAAATTAACGGTGGGCCGACGCTCAACCATGGCTCAGCGAATCACCCGGTGGTGGTGCAGCGCCTCATCGCTGTTGCCGAGCAGCACGATCTACCGGTGCAGCACGAGGCCAACTCGCGATACACCGGCACCGACACCGACAAAATTTTTAACTCGCGGTCGGGGGTGCCCAGTGCCCTCCTCTCGGTGCCGCTCCGCTACATGCACTCGCCCAACGAACGCATCAGCCTGCAGGACGTCGCGCACTGTGTGGACTTGCTTACGGCGTTTGTGCGGGACGTGCAAGCCGGCGAAGATTTTGCTGTTGCCCTGTAGCCCGTTTCGCTGAACCGCGCGTTCGCCGCATTGCTCACCGATCTACTCATCCCGCATGTGGACCCAGCACATTCTCACGCTCGACCCGCATCCGCGCGGCTTTCACCTCATTACCGATGCCGTTCGCGGCGGTGTGCCTGATCTCGGCGCCTTCGCAGTGGGGCTGGCCCACGTGTTCATTCAGCACACCTCCGCCTCGCTGACCCTCAACGAAAACGCCAGCCCGGACGTCCGCGGCGACTTCGAGCGGCACATGAACCGGATGGTGCCGGAGGGCCAGCCCTACTACAAGCATACCCTTGAGGGCTCCGATGACATGCCCGCGCACATCAAGGCGTCGCTCATGGGGACCGGGCTCACCCTCCCCATCCGCGACGGCGATTTTGCTTTTGGCACGTGGCAGGGCATCTACCTGTGCGAACACCGGGACAACGGTGGATCGCGCCAGCTGGTGGTGACGATCACCGGGGAGCAGCGCTAACAGCTACAGCGCGTGTCTCGTGCGCGCCTGGCTGGCGCTGGCCGCGCTACGCCTCCGCAGGGTCCGCAGGAGCCAGGATCAGCATGCTGAGCGGGGGGAGGGTAAGCACAGCGGAGAACGGCCGGTTGTGGTAGGAGACAGGCGTCGTCTCAACGCCGCCGTAATTGCCCATCCCGCCGCCACCGTAGACACTGGCATCGCTGTTCAGGACTTCCTCCCATCGGCCCTCCGAGGGCAGCCCGACGCGGTAATTCTCGCGGGGTACGGGCGTCAGGTTAAGGACAAACACCAGCTCTTCATCGCCATTGAGGCGCCGATACGACAGCACCGAGTTGGTGGAATCGTTAAAGTCGATCCATTCAAACCCGTCTGCGCTGTCGTCCCACAGCGCCGGGTGCGTACGGTAGAGGGTGAGGAGATCCTTGACCCACTGCTGCACATAGCCGTGCAGGGGCTTGTCCAGCAGATGCCAGTCTATCGATTGGTTGTGGTTCCACTCGTTGAATTGCCCAAACTCGCTCCCCATAAACAAGAGCTTCTTGCCGGGGTGGCCCGTCATGTGCCCATAGACCAGGCGCAGGTTGGCGGCTTTCTGCCAGTCATCCCCGGGCATCTTGCTCCACATCGAGCCTTTGCCATGCACGACTTCGTCGTGGGAGAGGGGCAGCAGGTACTGCTCGGAAAATGCGTACACGAGCGAGAACGTAAGGCTGTCGTGATGATATTTGCGATGCACGGGGTCCTTTGACATGTAGAGCAGGGTGTCGTGCATCCAGCCCATGTTCCACTTGTACAGGAAGCCGAGTCCTTCGTCATAGGTGGGGGCCGATACGCCGGGGTAGGCCGTTGACTCCTCGGCCAGCGTCATCGCCGTAGGGTAATGCGAGAAGACGGTCTCGTTCATCTGCTTGATGAAGTCGATCGCCTCCAGGTTTTCCCGCCCGCCAAACATGTTCGGCGACCACTGGTCGCCCCGGCTGTAGTCGCGGTAGAGCATGGAGGCTACGGCGTCCACCCGCAGCCCGTCAATGTGGTATTCGTCCAGCCAGAATAGCGCATTTCCGACAAGGAAGTTGCGTACGCCCGGCTTGTTGTAATCGAACACCAGCGTGCCCCAGTCCGGGTGGTACCGCATCTGAGGATCGTCGTACTCGTAGAGTGTAGAGCCATCAAAATAGACCAGCCCCTGGGGGTCTGGCGCGAAGTGGCCCGGCACCCAGTCCAGGATAACGCCAATGCCGTGCTGGTGGAGGGTATCGACCAAGTACTTAAAGTCGGTGGGAGAGCCGTACCGGTGCGTGGGGGCATAGAAGCCCACGACTTGATAGCCCCAGGAGCCGTAGTAGGGGTGCTCCATAACCGGCATGAGCTCCACGTGGGTGAAGCCCATCTCTTGCACATAGGTGGCCAGCGGCTCTGCGATGCTGCGGTAGCTGAGCGATTCGCCGGGGTCGCCATGCTTCCATGAGCCCAGGTGCACTTCATATACCGATACAGGCTTGTTCAACGTTTCTGGCCCCTCGCGGGCGTCCATCCATGGGCCATCCGACCACTCATAGTCGAGTTCGGTGATGATGGACGAGAGGCCCTCGGTGAAGCTACCGCCGGAGGCAGGGGCCTCCATGGCAAACCCGTACGGGTCCGTCTTGTCCGCGGCATGCCCTCCACGTGCGATGCGGAATTTGTAGGCGTCGCCGGGCTTTGCGCCGCGGACGTATACCTCCCACAGGCCAGCGTCGACCCGCTTCATGGGGTGGGCCTTCGCGTTCCAGTCGTTAAAGCTCCCGATGACCGCCACGTCCGTAGCGTGGGGAGCCCAGGTGCCGAACCAACAGCCCTGCTGATTGGGGTGCGCTCCCATCTTGTGGTACGGGCGAACGTGCGTGCCTTGGTTCCAGTAGTAGAAGTCGTCGTTATCGAACAGCGGCATAGCGTGCGGGAGAGCTAATCAGGAGGTAGTGGGAGGAGCAGCGTCCCTGGTGGGGGTTGGAGCGGTGCGGAGGACGCGGCGCAGGCCGATGAGCGGAAGCCAGGTCCAGGAGGGGCGCTGGTCGTGCTCGTAGCGGACTTCATAGAGCGCCTTTTCGAGAAGAAAGGCCCACTGCATGAGCGGCCGTTCCTGTGGGGAAAAGAGAAAGACAGCGTCTCCGGCGGTATTCTGATAGCTGGTCAGAAAGGCATGTTCGACCCAGCGGTACAGCAGGCGGCTCCAGGCCGCCAGGTCTTCATCTTTGTTGCTCCGTTCGGACCAGGCCGCGTGAATCGCATAGTCGAACGATCGCAGCATCCCGGCCACATCGCGCATGGCGTAATCTTTCGCTCGCCGTTCCTCCAGCGCCCGTGCCGGCTCGCCCTCAAAGTCGAGGATGTACAGCTCACCGGTGGCACGAATGGTCTGCCCCAGGTGATAGTCGCCGTGGATCCGAATGCGGTGAGCCGCCATCGTGCTGGCGCGTATGCGATCCAGCCCGCGGGGCAACTGATCCCACGGAATATCGTCAGCGGCGCCCGGGTCGGAAGACTCGAGAAGAGCGCGGGTGCGCTTGGCCGCGGTGGCCAGGCGCTCGGCCAGGGCGGGTGCAGCGTCTGCCTCTGGAGGGACGGGGGCGAGGTCCGGCCCTTGGCCGGCGGCCAGCGCGCGGTGCATCTCGGCCGTGCGTACGCCCAGCGTACTGGCAAGCGCCAGCATCTCCGGCGCCAGTTCTTCCAGCAGGACAGGGGGCTCCTCGGCCTCGGCTGATGGTTCCTGTGGTGTAGGGGTAGCCATATCCTCGGCACGGTCCAGAAACCGGCCGATGGTGGCCCGGGCATACGTCCAGCCATCGGTTTCGACAGGGAGGCCTTCCTGAAGAATCCCAATGTCGATCGTCGTGCCGCCCCGTTTGAAGTACAAGTGCCCATGCACCTGCGGAATAAACTCGAACTGTTGCTGTGTGAGATGCTCCAGCAGCTCGGCTTCAGGGTTCTGCCCGGCCACCAGGCGGCGGTACAGTTTGATGTAGTAGCGGCGGTCGATCAGAGCGGACGAGTTTGACTGCTCGCCTCGTAGCGGGTGGGCTTCCGACACGGAGGCGCTGCGCACGTCCGGCTCCAGGTCCGAAAGGTAAATGCCTTTGAGCGAGCGCCCGTTAGCCTCTCGCTGCCACCACTGAAACAAGATAAGCCAAAATGCGCCCCAGGACGTCGCGTCAATGAGCACGTTAGTCCCCTCGGGGCTTTCCACGAGCGCCACGGGGGCGGAGGGTGCGACCTCCTCCAACCGCTCGGCTTCGTTGCCGGAGACCTGCGTCAGCGGCAGGAGGTAATGCTCCGGCTGTCCGTCGTCAAAGTGCACCTCGAGGATGGTGAGGTATACGCGCGGCTCGCGGCGTATCCGGACGGCATCGGCGACGGTAACCTCTGCAATGCTTCGGCCCTTGCTGCCATACCAGCGCTGCTTTTGCAGATAGGCGGGCAGGACGGCTTCCAGCTGTGCCATGCTGCCGTTTTCTGCCAGGGTGCGCACGAGCAGGTTCTGGATTCCCTCGGTAACCTGCAGCCGCGGCAGGGTGCGGGCGTCGCGGGGCGTTTCGGTGTCCTGAAAGTCTGCCAGTTGATCCGGTGTTTGCTCCAGGGCCTCCTCAGGCTTGAGCACAAACCAGTGCCAGGCATGCGGCCCGAGCACCAGGTGATACGGGGTGTCCGGCTCAATCGGTGGGAAGGGTGTTTGCCCAAGCAGCTCGACCGGCACCAACCCTTCGATGCTGTCCACGGCTGGGAGAAAAGCGGACTGCGTGAACCGGGCCAGGTTGGCAATTACAAGGATGCTCTCCCCTTCATATGCTCGCACAAACGCAAAAATGGCTTCGTTCTCTACGGGCAACACCTCCAGGTTCCCCCGGCCAAACACTTTCACATGTTGGCGGCGGAGCGCCAGAATGCGCTTGGTAAAGGAGAGGAGCGAGTGCGGGTCCTCACTGGCGTCCTCTACGTTGACCATCTCGTAGCCGTAGCGCCCATCAGTTACCGGTGGAAGAAAGAGCTGGTGGGCTGATGCGCGCGAGAAGCCGCCGTGCTTATCGGGCGACCACTGCATGGGGGTGCGCACCCCGTTACGGTCGCCAAGGAACGGGTCATCCCCCATACCAATCTCGTCGCCATAGTATAGGACCGGGCTGCCCTGCAGTGAGAGCAAGAGGGCCGTCATCAGTTCGATGCGGCGGCGATCGCCGCCCAAGAGGGGGGCCAGCCGTCGGCGAATCCCTACATTGATGCGAAACCGGGCGTCCGAGGCATACTCGTTGTACATGTAATCCCGTTCCTCATCCGTCACCATCTCCAGCGTCAGTTCATCATGGTTGCGCAGGAAGAGGGCCCACTGGGCATCGGCGGGGATGCCATCGGTAAGGTCCAGCATTTCGACCAAGGGGCGACGGTTTTCCCGCCGGAGCGACATAAACATCCGTGGCATGATGGGGAAGTTGAAGGCCATCTGCACGCCGGTGCCCTGTGGGGTGCCCTCAGGGCCTATCACCTCATCGCCGAAGTAGGGCAAGGTATCTTCGGGCCACTGATTGGCCTCGGCCAGCAGCACCTTGCCCGGGCCGTACCGCTGGTCCACCGCCGTGCGCAGCTCCTCGATGTAGGCCAGCGTCTCGGGCAGGTTTTCGCAGTTCGTGCCCTCCCGCTGAAAAAGGTACGGCACCGCATCCAGGCGCAGCCCATCCACGCCCATGTCAAACCAGAAAAACATGACCCGCTTCATCGCCTCCCGCACCTCGGGGTTATCGTAGTTGAGGTCGGGCTGATGGCTAAAGAAGCGGTGCCAGTAGTATTTCTGTGCCTTCTGATCCCACGTCCAGTTGGAGACCTCGGTGTCCGTAAAAATGATACGGGCGTCCGCATACTTCTCCGTGGTATCGCTCCAGACGTACCAGTCGTGCTTATCGGAGGAGGGGTCCCGCGCCTCCTGAAACCAGGGGTGCTGATCGGAGGTGTGGTTGAGCACCAGTTCCGTAATGACGCGCATACCCTGCGCATTGGCCTCGTCCATGAACGCCCGCACGTCGTGCAAGTCGCCATGGACGGGCAGTACGCGGTAGTAGTCGGCAATATCGTAACCGTCGTCGCGCAAGGGGCTCTCCAAAAAAGGGAGCAGCCATAGCGTATTTACGCCCAAAGACTTCAGGTAGGGGAGCTTCTGGCGAAGCCCGGCAAAGTCACCGTACCCATCATCGTCGGCGTCAAAAAAGGAGCGCACATGGAGCTCATAAATGACGGCATCCTTGTACCAGAGCGGGTCGTGAAGAAAATCAGACGGCATAAAACAAACCTTAGTGCACAGAAAAGGGGACAGCCCGCTGCGTGATTGCTTCGTACGGTGGTGCTTTCCCTACCTCTCCTGTTTAGTTAAACGGCTCAATTGAAAAGATGTGTGCGGGTACGACGTGGGGATCCAACCGCACGAAGTTGTGGTGGCCCTGCCAGACGTAGCGCTCGCCGCTTAACAAATCATGCACCCCAAAGGGTTGCTCCTGCGAGAGCCCCAGTGCATCGAGAGGCAGTTCCACCCAGCCTTCCTGCGTGTGGTGCGGGTCGAGGTTTACGACGCAGAGGACGAGGTCGTCGTCGTGGTGCTTCGTGTAGGCCAGCAGTTGGTTGTTATCTGTTGTATGCAGACGGATGTTGCGCATGTGCTGCAGCGCCACGTGATCCTGCCGAATGGTGTTGACCCGGCGAATCATGGGTTGGAGCGAATGCGGGTCGTCCCAGTCCCATGCGCGCACCTCATACTTTTCGTTGTTGGCGTATTCCTCCCGGTCGGGATGCTGGTTGTTGTCGACGTGCTCGTAGGGCGGGCCGTAGAGGCCGTACGCGGAGGAGAGCGTAGCAGCCAAGACGAGGCGCGTGATATGAGCGGCCCGTCCGCCGTGGACCAGGTAGTCGTGCAGGATGTCCGGCGTATTGGGCCAGAAGTTGGGCCGGAAGAAGTCAGCGACCTCGCTCTGGTACAACTCCTCGGCATAGGACGTGAGCTCATACTTTGAATTTCGCCACGTGAAGTAGGTGTAGGAGTTGTTGAAGCCGAGCTTGGCCAAGGCGTACATCATCGCGGGCTTGGTGAAGGCTTCGGCAAGGAAGACGAGGTCGGGATGTTCGGCACGTAGCGTGCCGAGGCACCAGGCCCAGAAGGCCAGCGGTTTGGTGTGCGGGTTATCTACCCGAAAGATGCGCACGCCGTGGTCGATCCAGAACTCGAACACGTGTTTGAGCTCGCGCCACATGGCCGGGTAGTCCTCCGAGGTGAAGTCGAACGGATAGACGTCCTGGTACTTTTTGGGCGGATTTTCAGCATACCGGATGGAGCCGTCGGGTCGCTGGTTGAACCAGGACGGATGCGCCTCCACGTAGGGATGGTCGGGGGAGGCCTGAAACGCGATGTCGAGGGCCACCTTCAGGTCAAGCGCGTCCGCTCGCGCGACAAAACGCTCGAAGGCCGGCATGCCCCCGAGGGCGGGATGCACCGCCTTATGGCCCCCCCGCGTGCCGTCCGCCAGGGGCCCTCCGATGGCCCAGGGGCTGCCGGGGTCGTCTTCGCCGGCGACAGGCGCATTGTCCTTACCCTTCCGGTTCGTGGTCCCGATAGGGTGGATGGGCGGGAGGTATACGATGTCGAACCCCTGCCGCTTTATGAAGGGCAGCCGCTCCGCGGCATCGTCGAGCGTGCCGTGGGCCCCGTCGTCGCGGGAGGAGCGAGGGAAGAACTCGTACCAGGCGCAGAAGCGCGCGTGGGAGGGGTCGACGTTCATCGCCAAGTGCTCGCTCTCCTGCGCGCCCCGTTCCGGATCGTATGCCCGCGCCAGCCGGGCGACCTCGTCTGTGAGGGCGCGCTGCACCTGGCCCTCCTCGAAAGCCTGGATGTAGCCTTTCAGTTGTTCGGCATCGGCTCCCGTGGCCCTGGCTGCCGCGGGCTCCAGCAGGGTAGCGCCCACGCGCAGTTCAATGGAGAGCTCCTCCTGGGGCTCTCCGCCTTTCACGCGGCGCTCAAACTCATCCTGCCAGGTCCCAAAGGCGTCCGTCCAGGCGCGTACGGCGTACGTATGGGTGCCAAGAGTCTCGGGCGTAAGGGTGGCACGATACAGCGTACCATGCACATGCATCATGGGCGTGCGCACGGGTTCGGCGGCACCGGGGGCCTGGTGAAGTACAACGGCCCGGCAGTGATCATGCCCATCGATGACAAGGTCAGCTTCCACTTCCAGCGTCTCACCCAGCGACCGCTTGATGGGCCAGCGCCCCCCGTCTACCGACGGACGAACCGCGGTGATAACGACCCGGGACCAGGAGGTAGGAGGCGCCGCGCCTGTGTCCTGCATGGGCGACAGACCGGCAGTGGAAGTCGAAGGCATAGGCGTGAAAGGTTGCATGCGACGATGGGAAGGAATAGGTTACGCGTAGCTCCTGCGCTGCCGTCTGTGCATAATTACCCTGCAAGGCTTATAACGTAGGGGATTTTGTTCGGCTTCATTGTTGCTTCACTGTGAAGAACGGCGAGGGAGGCTGTTGAGCTCAGTTTGAAGGGCTCAGGGCTCCGTCGAAAACAAGGTGTATGGGATAAGGTAGGTGAGCCCCCCTACCGTCACTTTTTGCTTGCTTTAATTTCATTGTATGAGTTCTTCGCCACCGTCATCACAGGCCTTGCAGTCGCTGCGGGCGTCTGGGCCTCAACCTGACCCCAAGCCACAGGTCCATCCGGGGAGCCCTTCACCGCTGGGGGTGCATCAGGTGGGGGCCGTGACGCATGTGGCTGTGGCGAGCCCACGTGCCGAGGCCGTTGAGCTTGTGGTGTTTGACACACCTGGCGCTACGCATCCCAGCCAAACCTACGAGCTGCGCGAGCGCACAGGCCCCGTATGGCACGGAGCGATTCGTGGGCTGCCCTCTGATTTGCTGTACGGGTTTCGTGCGTACGGGCCGTATGCACCGAAAGAGGGCCATCGGTTCAACCCAAATAAAGTATTGCTCGACCCGTATGCAAGAGCTATTGGGCGGGGGGTGCAGTGGAATGATGCACTCTACGGGTACGCCATTGATTCTGAGGAGGCCGACCTTTCGTTTAGCGGTGCCGATAGTGCCCCGTATGCGCCGCTTGGCCGCGTGGTTGATACGGCCTTCGACTGGCAGGGGGATGCGCATCCGCGTACGCCGCTGACGGAAACCATTATTTACGAGGCTCACGTGAAAGACCTCACGCAGCGGCATCCGGGGGTGGAGCCCGCACTGCGCGGGACGTATCTTGGCGTCGCG
The DNA here is from genome assembly GCA_009908945.1 of Bacteroidota bacterium. GTDB lineage: Bacteria > Bacteroidota > Rhodothermia > Rhodothermales > Salinibacteraceae > Tc-Br11-B2g6-7. The sequence continues at coordinate 2,594 of JAAAOI010000019.1, read as the reverse complement.
GCTGATCCTGTCATCGAGCACTTACTGGACCTCGGCATTACCGCCATCGAGCTGATGCCGGTGCACGCACGGGTGGACAACCGCTTTTTGGTTGAGCGCGGCCTCGTCAACCACTGGGGCTACAACACCCTGTCTTTCTTCGCTCCGGAGCCCAGCTACCGGGCGGGCGGACCGGGCGAGGAGGTGCGCGAATTTAAGGAGATGGTCCGACGGCTCCATGCGGCGGGGCTGGAGGTGTACCTGGACGTCGTCTACAACCATACAGCTGAGGGCAGCGAGCTGGGCCCGACCCTTTCGTTTCGCGGGCTGGATAACCGGGCGTACTACACCCCGGCGAAGGGAAGCGCCCGCCATGCGGCCAATTACACCGGTACCGGCAATACCATGCGGGCCAACCACCCGCTTGTGGTGGAGCTCATCACCAACAGTTTGCGCTACTGGGTAAATGAGATGCACGTTGATGGTTTTCGGTTTGATCTGGCCGCCAGCCTGGCCCGTGACCCGCACCACATCGACATGCACGGCCCGCTGCTCACGGCCATCACGCAGGATCCGGTGCTGCGCGAGGCCAAGCTACTGGCGGAGCCATGGGATATTGGACCCGACGGATACCAGGTGGGGGGCTTCCCTTGGCCGTGGGCCGAGTGGAACGGCAAGTACCGCGATACCATCCGCCGCTTCTGGCGCGGTGATGCGGGTGTGAATGGTGAGTTTGCCACGCGCGTGTCCGGTTCCAGTGACCTCTACCAGCCCAACCGGCGCCGGCCGCTGGCGTCGGTCAATTTTATCACTGCTCACGATGGGTTTACGCTGCAAGACCTGGTGAGCTACCATCAGAAGCACAACCACGCCAATGGGGAGGACAACCGCGACGGCAACGACAACAATCACAGCTCGAACAGTGGCATCGAGGGGCCGACGCAGGATCCGACCGTGGTGGCGCGACGCGAGACCCGCAAGCGCAGCCTCATTACTACGCTGATGCTCTCGCAGGGCGTCCCCATGATTCTCTCGGGCGACGAACTGTCGCATACGAAAGGCGGCAACAACAACACGTACTGCCAAGACAACGACTTCAACTGGCTGAACTGGAATCTGGGCGAGCGGCGGCAGCAGTTTCTCGAGTTTGTGAAGCAGGTGATCCATTTTCGGAAGTCGCACCCCACCTTTCGGCGAGCCCACTTTCTTACGGGGAAAGCCGGTATCACCGGCGTTCGCGACGCTTTTTGGTGGCATCCACAGGGACGGGAGATGGAGGACAGCGACTGGGAGCGGGCGGACACGCACGCGTTTGGGCTGCTGTTGCACGCGGAAGCGATGGCCGAGGCCGAGACGCCGGAAGATGCCGCAGATGACACCTTCCTCGTACTATTCAACACGCGGCAAGAGTCAACCGCCTTTGTGTTGCCGACCACCGTGCGAGGTCAGCGTGCCCAATGGTCGGTCGAAATTGCGCCGGATCAATCGCTTCGGCGCGTGCAGTGGTCCCCCGGCACCTCGATCCCGGTACCGGCCTTCGGACTTGTCGTTTTGTCGGCACGGCGGGTGTCGCTGCGCAGCCTGTAGGTAAGCGGTGTGCGGCCGGTCAGGGGGCCCCTACCAAGCGCAGTGCAGCGGCGGCTACCGAGGCGGCACAGCCCCAACACACGGTATAGCCTGCACCGCCGTGCCCATAATTGTGAATGATGGCCTGCCCGGCCACGTGCTCCGTTTCCAGCCGAATCTCAGGGCGTCCCGGGCGCAGGCCTACGCGATGCTCCAGCCATTCGGCGTCTTGCAATGCGGGCCGTAGCTGGATGCAGCGCTCCACGAAGGCTTCCACATCGGCCGGGCGGGCCGTAGTATCGGCATCTGCGGCGTCGGCTGTGCCGCCGAGGATGCAGTCATCGGTGCGGGGGACGATGTACGTCTTGCGCCAGCCTTTATCAAAGGACACCACCGCGCGCTCCATCGCTTCCGGTGCTTTCACCCGGAGTACCTGGCCGCGGATGGGCTGCACCGTGGCGTCGCCGTTCAGTGTGGCGGCCCCGAGGCCGCTGCAGTTCACCAGCAGGTCGGCTGTGCCATGGAGCTCCTCCAGATGCTGGAGGGTCCGTTGCTCCACGCGGCCGCCCAGGGCGCGGATTTGCGCCACCAGGTATGGCAGGAAGTACCGAGAGTCCATCACCGGCACGGTAAGCTGGTAGCCCGCTGCGGCCGTGGCGGGAAGGGTGGAGGCGGGCAACTGCTCGTACGATGGGGCCGCGTGCATCCACCAGGTGTGGACCTCGTCCTTTGAGTAGTATTTGTACAGGGTGCGAAACGCGACACCGGCGGCCGGGGTGTGATCGGCAAGCGCTTGGGAGACCCGGTAGGTGATCCGGGCCCAGGGGAGGACGCGGTCCTTGGGTGCGACGGCGAACGGATGCCAGTACGCGCCGGCTACGTGCGAGGTGGTTTCCTCGATAGGCTCCCGCGTCAGGACCGTGACGTCCAACCCGAGCTCCAGCAGCCGAACGGCTGTGGTAAGACCGATGACGCCTGCACCAATGACATAGGCCGTAGGGCTGGTGGCGTGCGCAGAAGCAGACATTTCCATAAGGTAGACCTAATGC
>JAAAOI010000194.1 GCA_009908945.1 Bacteroidota bacterium | reverse complement strand
CATCGTAGGCTCGGCCCTCATCAACGAGGTGGAGCGGCTATGGGACGAGACGGACCTGCCGCTAAGCGAGCGCCTTCAGCAGGTCGAGGCTTTTGCCCGCACGCTGAAGTACGGCGCACCAACAGCGGAAGCCACCGGGTAACCTCGGGCAACACCGGTTTCGCCTTTGAGTTACATACGGTGCAAATTTCCCCGGCTCTCCCCGCTCTATCTGTTCCCTGCACCGCCTCCGCTATGACGCTACCGACTGTTTCGTGGGCACGCCTTGTTGCCCCCCTGCTATTCACGGGCCTGCTCCTGCTGGTGCTCGTCGGATGTGACGCCATTGACACCCGCCCATCGGCTGCGGGATCGGACAGTGAAGTGACCATCGTGATCGATACCACCCACTGGGATGCAGCCCTGGGCGAGGCCACAAGGAATGCCGTCGCCCAGTGGGTCTACACGCATCCGGTGCCGGAACGGATGTTTGACGTAAATCACCTGCCCATCCAGCGCGAGCGCGACCTCAACCGGGCGCAGGCGCTAAAAAACGTGGTGTTCGTCGCCCCCCTGAATGAGGATACCAACGAAAGCCGGTTTATGCGAAGCGTCCTCTCGGAGTCGGCGCGGCAGGCGGTGTCGGATGGGGGCACGGCCGTCGTCTCGCGAAGGGATCAGTGGCGGCGGGGGCAACAGGTGTTCTTCATCACGGCCAGCGACACCAGCCGCCTCATCCAGACGCTACAAAACAACGGGCCGGCCATCCGCGATAGCTTCCAGACGGTTATCAAGGAGCGCGTCCGCTACGACATGTTTCGGCGCGGCCGCCAGCACGACCTTGAGGAGACGTTGATGGACACCCACGGCTTCGCCGTTAACGCCCAGCACGACTACCAGATCGCCGTCGATACCACCGACTTTGTCTGGTTACGGCGCATCCTTACCGACACGTGGCGGAGCCTTTTCGTCTACTACGAAGAGGACGCTAATCCGGCGGACCTCTCCCCGGAATGGGTCCTTACGAAGCGCGACTCCCTCAGCCGGATCTATCTCCAGGGCACTTGGGATGACTGGGTAGAGGTGGATCAGCGCCGACCGCTGGAGATTGAAGAGACGGAGTTCAAGGGCCGCTATGGCTTTGAGATGCGAGGGCTCTGGCACATGATTGGGGAAGACGCAGAGGGCAACCGCCAACCCGCCGGCATGGGCGGCTCGTTCGTCTCGTATGCCTTCTATGACGAAGCCAGCGGCCGCAACTACCTGGTGGATGGGATGGTGTTTGCCCCGGAGTACAGCAAACGCGACTTCATCCGGCAGATGGAAATCATCGCCCAAACGTTCCGCACCGCCGAGGAGCAGGAACGGACTGTTGCCCAGGCTGACTGACCACCGCCCCCCTCGCTGCCCGACCGGCTGTCCGTCTCCATCTATGCGATCTATGCGCCTGCTTCCTCTACTCTTGGTTGCGGTGCTGCTTGGCACCACAGCTGCGTGTACCCTGCTGCAGGAGGAGCAGCCGCCGCTGGATGAGGATACGCTCGTGGTGGTGATCGCGGACCTCCACCTGCTCGAAGCTCGAGCTGACCTGGAAGGCGAGACGCTCCCGCCGGGCGCCCGGGACTCGATCTTTGCCTACCATGGGGTCTCAGCGCAGGCTTACGAGGAGGCCGTAGACTATTACGCAGAGCGCCCACGAGCGTATAACGCGCTCTACCGCCGCGTCGTGGACCGGCTGCGGGAGGACGAGATGGGCCTGTTTGAGGGCCAGGAGTAGAGCGTCGAGCGGTCGGCTTTACGTGTCGGTGGTTGGCGCCGGCAGGTGCGCCCCGGCCGTGTCCGTTAGGGCAAAGGCCTCAGCTACAGGATCCACCACACGCACGTGCCCTTCCCGGATGAGGTACCGCAGCAGCGCATCGGTGCGATGCGTGGGCTGCTCGGGCAGCCACCCGGAGCGGGGCACATCGTCGGCAATGGCCTGGAGCAAGGTGCGCAGGGCCGGTTCGTCGTCCGGCGTAATGGGCGATGGCGTATGGCGGCCCAGGCAGCTATCGCACGTGCCGCAGCGGTCAGGGTGGCCTTCCCCGAAGTAGCCCAGCAAGAACTGCCGCCGGCACCCTACCGAGCGGGCGTACCGCCGCATGTCGCGCAGCCGCTGCACGGCCCGTTGCCGGTCGCGCGCAACCGCAGCAGCGTCGACGGGCAGCTTCTGCGCCCGCGGGAAGCACAGCTCCAGCCGGAGCGCTCCGTCCGGCGGGTGCCAATCCAACAGCCCTCGGTCTTGCAAAAACGCGAGGCCCCGCTGCACCCGCTTCTTCGAGACGTCCGTGCGACGGGCCAGCCAGCCCACGTCCAGCGGCCACCACCTCTGGTACGCCTCTGCATGCACTGCGCGGAGCACCTCCTGCACGAACGCCGCCAGCGCCCGGTTGTTGAGCGAGCGGCTGTACGCCCGCAGTTGCGCCACCGTTTTCCGGAAGCGAACGAACCCGTGATGCGGGCGCGTCGGCACCTGCGTCCAGGCTTCTTGTTGCTCCAGCAACGCCATCGCTGCGCGAATCTTGCCCCGCGCACAGCCCGTCAGGTGCGCCACGCGCTCCAGGTTGACGACCACCGGGTCGTCCGGCAACGTAGCCACCGGTACCTGGCCAAGGTTGCAGACGGCGTCGTACACCTGCCGCACCTCGGTGGCGGAGGGATGGCTGTTTTCGATGAGCGCCTCTTGCGTGGTCTCATCTGCCGGGTGATACAGCAGCACGGCGTAGGCCCGCGCGCCATCCCGCCCCGCTCGGCCCGCCTCCTGGTAGTACGCCTCCAGGGAGGATGGCATCGCTACATGCACCACGAACCGGACGTCCGGCTTGTCAATGCCCATCCCAAAGGCGTTCGTCGCCACCACCACCCGATGCTTGCCGGTAATCCATGCCTCCTGCGCCTCCTGCCGCGCTTCTTTCCGGAGGCCCGCATGGTAGCCCACCGCCGATACCCCCTGAGCATTCAACCAGCGCGTCCATTCGTCGACGCCCCGGCGCGTAGCCGCATACAGGATCCCGCTGCCCGGCACGGCCTGCACAATGTCCTGGACCTTCTGCCGCTTGTTGGCTTCCTGAAAGACAGACCACACGATGTTGGGCCGGTCAAAGCCCCGCACGATCACGCGGGGGGCGCGGAGCTGTAGCTGCTCCACAATGTCGCGTCGCACCTCGGGCGTAGCCGTAGCGGTAACGGCGAGCGTAGGCGGGTCGCCCATGTGCGTGCGCGCCTCAGCAATGCGTCGATAGGCCGGCCGAAACTGGTGCCCCCATTCGCTGATGCAGTGCGCCTCATCGATGGCCAGCAGCCGGATGCGTAGCCGCTCGGCGCGCGCCACGAACAGGTCCGATTCCAGCCGCTCCGGCGCCACATATAACAGCTCATACTGGCCGTGCTCCGCATTCGTCCAGCGTTGCTCCACCTCTCGCCGCGAGAGGCTACTGTTGATAAATGCTGCCGGCACGCGGTGCGCCTTCAGATGCGCTACCTGATCCTGCATCAGCGCGATCAGTGGGGAAATCACCAGGGTGAGGCCATCGTGTAGCACGGAGGGGACCTGGTAGCAGATCGACTTGCCGCCGCCGGTAGGCAGGATGGCGAGGGTGTCATGCCCGGCGAGCACCCCTTCTACCACTTCTCGCTGCCCCGGACGAAAATCAGCATACCCCCAGTGGTTCTGTAAAACCGCACGGGCTTCTGGAAGGCTCGGAGGCATGGCAAGGCACACAGGAATGCAATACAACAGACGAGGGCGTGCGAGGTCGTACCCGAGGGTGAAGTCCATGTGCCGAGCCCCGCCCAACTGCTGTCGGTCGCTGTGCCGTACCGCGTGGTACGCCGGCGCTACACGATTCACCACAACCCCTTGCTTACCTCATTAAACCTTCATACATAAGACGTTATATCGCCCGGCGTCGTGTGTCTATAGGAGCGCACATCAACGAGAGCCGGCGTATTTATTCGCGTCTGGTTCTCCCATTGATGGTGGGGTAGCCGGTGAGGCCTTCAGGCTTCACCGGCTTTTTTATGTGTTGGGGGTTCTGTACTGCCGGTTTTCAACGGTTCACCGCCGGTTGGCCAACTGCGCGCCACCCGCCTGCCCAAACCGGCCCAGCGCCCGACCGTAGGATACGGCCGTCTGTTGCTCACTGCTGCCTGCCCTATGCCCGACGCACCCCGCGTTTCCATTATCATCGTGACCTGGAACGGCCTCCGCTTGCTCCAGCGCTGCCTGCCCAGCGTGCTGGCTACGGCCTACCCCGACTTTGAGGTGATTGTAGCGGATAATGCTTCCACGGACGGCACTGCCGACTGGCTGCAGCGCACACACCCCAGCGTGAAGGTTGTCCGCCATCCCGAAAACTGGGCCTTTTGCAAGGGCAACAATGCTGCGGTACCTCATGCCACTGGCGAGTTCGTCTTGCTGCTCAACAACGACATCGCGGTGCCGCCCGGCTGGCTCTGGCCGCTCGTCCATGAGATGACGGCGGCCCCCGCCATCGGTGCGGTGCAGCCCAAACTCTTGCAGATCGACGACCGGCAACGGTTCGAATATGCCGGGGCGGCGGGCGGACACCTGGACCGTCTGGGCTACCCCTTCACCCGGGGGCGCCTCTTCTTTACGATGGAGCCTGACACCGGCCAGTACGATGCCCCCGCCGATATCTTCTGGGCCACCGGCGCTGCGTTGCTGCTGCGGCGCTCCGCCCTTGACACTGTAGGACTGCTGGACGAGCGGTTTCGGCTGCATATGGAAGAGATCGACCTGTGCTGGCGCCTGCACCGGGCCGGCTACCGGGTGCGGGTAGCCCCAGCGAGTGAGGTCTACCACATCGGTGGCGCCTCGCTGCCCCAGGGATCGCCGGAGAAGGTGTACTACAACTTCCGCAACAGCCTGCTGCTGCTCTACAAGCACCTCCCGCCCCGCCAGTGGCGGCGTGTATTTCCTGAGCGTGTGCTGCAGGATACCGCTGCGGCTGGGCGGGCGCTGGCGCTGGGTAAGCCTGCCGAGGCCGGAGCGATCGTTCGGGCCTACGCGGACGCGCATCGGATGAAGGCGGCGTTCGCTACGGACCGGCCAGCAGAGACGGACCCGGTGGTGGCTCCCTCGTACAAGCGCAGCGTGGTGTGGGACTACTTCGTGCGCGGCCGCCGTCGTTTTCAGGAGCTACCCTCGGCGGCATTTGCCCGGCGGTTTCGCCCCCCGGCCTAAGGAGCACCCTCACGCTCCAGCCTACGGTTCTGAGGGAGGCCTCCGCCGGGCCGGCCAGAGGGCCACGGCAACGCTGCCGAGGACCAGCGTCATTCCGACAAGGGCCAAGAGGCCGGGCTGTTCGGCGAAGAACGCATACGCCAGGATAGAGGCGCCTACGGGCTCGACCAGCGCGAGCAGCCCCACCACTGCCGCCGGCAGGTAGCGCAACGCGTAGTTGAACGAGCCGTGCCCTATCAGGGAGGGCCCCAGCGCCATCAGCGCGCACAGGCCGTAGAACGTAGCGCTGAAGCCCAGCAGCGGCGCCCCTCGGACGGCCGCCACCACAAGCGTTGTCAGCGCCACGACGGTGTACAGGGGAAAGAGATAGGCCAGCCAGGACCGCTTGCGCCGCACCACGCGCCCAATCAGCAGGTAGATGCTGACCAGTACCGCCGCGCCAAAGGCCAGCGCATTTCCGATGAGCGGCCGCGTAGCGTCTCCCCCGAGGTCGCCCCAGCCCAGCAGTAACGCCCCCGCTACCCCAACCCCTACCGCCAGCTGCCGGCGGCGCGCCAGCCGTTCGCCGAGGACTACGTAGCCCAGCACGGCCAGGATGATCGGGCTGGTGGTCACCAGCACGGTGGCGCTGGCAACGGTAGTGTAGAACAGCGACTCGATGAAGGCAACGAAGTGGAGGCCCAACACCACGCCCGCGGCCCCGATCAGTCCCCACTCGCGCCAGGTCAACCGGCGCATCTCAGCGCCCGCCACCGGCACCGCCACCGGCAGCAAAAACAACGCCGCCAGGCCGGTACGCCAGACCGCGATGGTGAGGGCGGGCGCTTCTCCGGCCCACCGCACCAGGATGGCGCTGAACGCAAAGCTGGCCACCCCGATGACCAGCGCCGGCACCAGCAGCACCGGACGCTCGGAGGTTGACGGGGCAGAAGCATCAGCCATCTGTTACCGCAGCCGGTCCATAGAGCGCACCAGCTCGATGTCCTTCTCAATGCCGCGCCGGGCCAGGAAGAAAAAGATGTAGGCCAGCACCGGAAGCACCATCGCCGTAAGCCGGCCCCATTCCATCTCGCCTGTCGGCCGCACGTCCAGCGTCCCTGCCATAAAGAAACCTCCATAGACAATGAGCAGCGTGAGGACTGCGAGCAGTTGGGCGCCCAGCACCACCGTGCGCTGGCGCGGACGGTCTGCGTAGAGGAAGATGCCCCAGATAGCGACGACTGCTGCTGCCGCCGCGGCGCCGGCCGTACCAGGGGCAAACCAGCCGTACGTGTCAGCAGCTACGCTTTGCCAGATCGAAGGCAGTAAGGCCAGCGCGATGAGTGCAAGGGCGCCAAGCGCAAGGTATACGGTTTGAATGCGCTGAATCATGGACGTCGTGCAGGTTAAACAGTAAAGCAGCAAGAGAAAGAGGGGCGGATGGCATTGGCAAGGCTTCCGCCTTGCTGGGCAATGACCGGGCGGCCCTCAAGGAGGGTACGGCACGTGGAAGGGTCACGCACTGAGGTGATCACGTACGCGAGTGGCCAGCGCCTCCGCGTATTCCATCGTGCTGCCCGTCCCGCCCACATCGGGCGTGAGGGTATCTTGCTCGGCATAGGCTTCCACCACCGCCGCGTCTACCGCCGCGGCCGCCTCGTTTTCATCCAGATGGGCGAGCATCATGGCCGCCGTCCGAATCAGCGCCGTGGGATTGGCCAGTTGCTGCCCGGCAATGTCGGGAGCGCTCCCGTGCACCGCCTCAAAGACAGCGTTCTCGTGGCCAATGTTGGCACCCGCCACCACGCCAAGCCCCCCCACGAGCCCGGCGCATAGGTCGCTCAGGATGTCTCCGAACAGGTTGGTGGTTACGATGCAGTCGTAGTCCTGCGGCCGCATCACGAGTTGCATGCACATGTTGTCGATGATGCGGTCGTTAAACTCCACGTCCTCAAAGTCGGAGGCGATCTCCCGCCCCACCTGCAGAAACAGCCCAGAGCTGCGCTTCAGGATGTTGGCCTTGTGCGCCAGGGTCACTTGTTTGTGGCCCTGGCGGCGGGCGTATTCAAAGCAGAAGCGAATGATGCGCTCTGATCCCGCGCGCGTGATGCGCGCAATGGAATCGGCAATTTGCAGCCGCTCATCAAAGTTTTCGATGCCGGAATACATACCCTCTGTATTCTCGCGAAAGATGATGAGGTTGACATCCTTGAAAGGCGACTCAATGCCGGGTAGCGTGCGGCAGGGGCGGACGTTGGCAAACAGATCCAGGCGTTGCCGGAGCTCCACGTTCACGCTACGGAAGCCTTTCCCCACCGGCGTCGTAATCGGCCCCTTGAGCGCAACACCCGTGTCCCGGATGGAGTCGAGGACGGCGTCGGGCAGCGGCTCGCCATAAGCCTCCAGGCCCGCCGTTCCTACCTTATCGTGCCGGTGCCAGTCAAACGAAATACCCGTGGCGTCCAGCACCAGAAGCGTAGCCTCCATCACTTCAGGTCCGATGCCATCTCCGGGAAGTAGCGTCACGCGATGCGTCATGGTGCGGCGGTAGTCAAAAGCAGAAGGAAGTCGAAGCAGCCGGGGCGAAGCCGCCCATGGCTCCGCGATCCAGCAGAAAATACACGGCATCAAACAAAAAAAAGCCCTGCCGGCGCAGGACTCTTTAAAATCAAGCAAGATTCACCTGTCGGTGCCAGGCCTCCTCCCAGCACCTCAGGCTACACGCTACTGCGATTGCTGACGGGACGAGTAGTTAATCCGCAGGGTGTTGGCCTCACGCAGTTCCTCTTGCACGTCAGTTACGAGGCCCATCTCCGCTGTCACGTCTACCCGAAGCGACACAATGAGCTTGGGCTCTTCTTGCAGTTTGCGGTACATGATGTTGCGGATCGTATTGAACTCCTCCTCCTCCATCAGCGCGTCGTCAATCTGAACGCGTGTCTCGCCCAACTCGTTGCCCGGCAACCGGATAGGGCCAATCCATACGTTGCTCAGGAAGCGGCGTTGTTCGATCTTGGTGAGGGCCTCCGCCTGCGGCAGCTGCGTGCGCACCTGCACTTCGGTTTCCCGCAGCACGGTAGTGACCATGAAGAAAATCAGCAGCATGAAGATAATATCCGGCATGGAGGCGACCGGAATGCCTTTATCTTCTCCAGAGGTCCGTTTTTTTTGGAATTTCTGATTCATGTATAGGTGGTCAAGCAGGCATCATGGAAAGGGCAGGGAGGCAAGGCGTCAGCCTTGATCTGGTTCGGCCACGGAGATCTGTGCCGGAAACACTTCGCGGATTTGATTCTCCTCATCTTCGCCCAGTTGATTGCGATAGTGGTCGTAGTCGCGGTACGTCCGGCCGCCAGTGTGCTCGCCGCTACGGGCCGCATTGTCCCAGATCGCAAAATAGGCCATCCATACCTCATCCAGCACGTCGATGTAGCGGTCGTAGCGCGTGTCGCGGACTGTCTTGATCGACACGACGGCCACGCCGGGGCGCTCCGAGAGGTTGGGGTCTTCGCCAAAGTTCGTCACATGGCGCACCACTTCCTCGCGCACCTGGCTAACGTTGGCCAGTTCGTCATTCATGAGCAACTGCCCTTGAGCATTCAGCAGGAGGTTCATGACGTTTCGCTCACGGACGGGTGGCGGTTCCTGGTCTTCATCGAGCTTGGGCGGCAGGGTCATTCCAATGCCCGTATCCATGTCGATGGTGGTAACGACAAGGAAGAAGATGAGCAAGAGAAACGCGATGTCCGCCATCCCTGCCAGCGGCACCTGTATCTCTTCACGGTTACGTTTTTTATCCAGCAATCCAGCCATGGGTACGAGGCAGCAAAAAAGGAACGGAGCGAGAGAAGACGGCGGGCAGTGTTATCGCATACCAAAGAAGCCGCGCATCCCGGTTACGAGCATGGCCAGGAGCGTCAGCCCCAGCATCACGAGCATGGTCACGATGCCAGCTTGCGTCCAGGTCTCCATCGTGAAGCCCAAGACGCCAAGGATCACGACGGGCGAAATGACGATGAGGCCGGCCACCGGGTTTATTTTACCATAGGTGGCATTGCGGGCGCCAAAAATCACGACGGCGAGGGTAGTGAGGCCCAGGATAATCAGCAGGGCCCAGATTCCAATTTCAGCGAAGGTCATAGGAGCGGGCAGGGAGGCAAGAAGGTAAAAACGGCGCGGGGCAGTGGGAGATGCGGCATCGGCCCCCACGCCCCGAAAAGCCACCCACGCGGTACATGGCCGCGCGGGGATGGCGGTCTTACTCGGTGTCGTCTGAGGCGCCGGCCGGAGCCGACTCTTCTGCAACGGGCTGGCCAGACTCCATCAGGACAAGGGAGTCGATCAGCTCGATGGTCGCCTCTTCCATCTCGGTCACGATCCGGTCGATTTTCGACACCGCGTAGTTGTAGAAAATCTGCAGCACCACACCGGTGATAAGACCAAAGAGGGTCGTCAGCAGGGCTACCTTGATACCTCCTGCCACAAGCGTGGGCGAGATGTCACCGGCGGCCTCAATCGCGTCAAAAGCGAGCACCATCCCGACTACCGTCCCGAGAAAGCCGAGCATCGGGGCAATCGTGATGAAGAGCGAGAGCCACACCATGCCGCGCTCCAGAAAGCTCATCTCAACCGACCCGTATGAGACGACGGCTTTCTCTACAGCGTCAATGCCTTCATCGGCGCGGAGCAGGCCAGCCTGGAAGACAGACGCCACCGGGCCGCGCGTGCGAGCGCACACGTCTTCTGCTGCCTGCACGCCGCCTTCGTCCAGCGCCTTCTTCACCTCAAGGATGAACTTGCGCGTGTTGATGTCGGCACGGTTCAGCGTGATGATGCGCTCGAAGGCAATCGCCAGGCCCACAAGAAAGCAGACCATCACGGGCCACATAAATTCGCCGCCCTGATTGTAGTAGTTTACGAGCATGTTGATGGTGCCTTCGTCCGCTGCTTGGGGTAGCAGCAAAAAGAAACTCGAAGAGGTCATAGATCAGTGCCTGTTGGGCAAACAGAGGATTGGTGGACGATCGGAAATGCATAAAGCGGTAATGCATCGTGCTGCATTACGCCGGTACGGCGCCTCCTGCAGCGGGAGACTATGTGGCGGGGGATAAGTGCCTCGCACACCATTCGATTTTACCTATTCTGATTTCGAATGTCAAACATTTCGTAAATTTGATAGCCCCTTTCGGCTGGGCAGGTGCTCATGTGTGAGGCTTTGGGCGTCGCGTGCCCGCGCCCGCAAGGCCCTGCAGGTTGCGGGCACAGGGGGAAGACAAGGGCGTTACCGCAAAGTTGCTGCTTACCCATGCCTGCCATCGGTTAAGGTTTCATGAACAAGTGATCACGCCTGGTCCTAAGGGTGTGCCCGGGGGTAGGGACGCCCGGCAAAGGCCGGCCCGCCCCTGCCGTAACGGCCCGGCATTCAGTAGGACGCCGCCATACGCTCTGAGTCGGGCCAGACGTCCATGGCCTTACGCACCACCGGATCAGCCTGCGCTTGCACTGTAGCGTATGTGCGTTGTCCGTAGAGCCGGCGTGCGATCTCTGCCTTCAGATGCTCGGTCAGCAGGTAGCGGTTGGCTTGCAGCTGAGCGTGTGGCGCGGCCGTCTCCTGAGGAGAAGGGTAGCGTGGGTCCTCTCCCGGGCCGGGCGTGGCTTCCCCGTGTGCGGTGTCCTGCGCGGGGCGTGAGCGACGGTCCGGCAGGAGACCACGGGCCGTTAGGGTGTCGGTGAAAGCGGCAAACGTGTTATCACCAACGCGGAAGTCCTGCAGAAAGCGGTCTTCCTCGCCAACCCATTGGGCGAACAGCACGGCTCCCTCCTGATCGAACCAGTGACGGGCAAAGGTGCGAAGGAGGTCCTGCTCAAAAATGGCGCGCACCAGCGGCGCGTCAGGCGTGGTGCGTACCAGGTGGTCGGGCAGGATGCCGCCGCCCCCGTAAACGGTCCGCCCGGCGCGCGTCGTAAACCGGACGGAGTCCGGCACTTCGTCCACTGCCTTGGTGGCCGGTAGCGGGCCCTCAGCCAACGTGTCGGCTGCGCGGTGATAGTAGGCCTGCCGGTCCAGATCGTCGTACGGCATCTGAATCAGGCGACCAGACGGCGTGCGGTACCGCGCGATTGTGACCCGGAGGCCGCTCCCATCCCGTAGCTCGAACTGCTGCTGCACCAGGCCTTTCCCGAAGGTCCGCTCCCCCACGATGAGCCCGCGGTCGTGGTCTTGGAGGGCCCCCGCGAGGATCTCACTGGCCGACGCTGAGCGGTCGTTCACCAACACGATCACCGGATCGTGCTCGAACATACCGCCTCTGTTTGCCCGGTGCGATCGGTTATACTCGGACAGGCGACTTTCCTCGCGCACGATCAGGCGGTTGGACGGCAGGAACTCATCCGCAATCCGCACGGCCATGTGCATGAAGCCGCCCGCGTTATCACGTAAATCCAGCACCAGCCGCTGCATCCCCTGTTGCCGCAGCGCCTTGAGCGCCTCCGAAAACTCGTGATAGGTGGTGCGGGAAAACCGGTTGAGCTTGATGAAGCCCGTGTGTTGCCCCAGCATGAAGGCCGTCTCCAGAGAGCGGAGCGGGATCTGATCGCGCGTGATGACAGTGGCCTGGCGCTCGCCCGTGTGTGGGCGGTAGAAGTCTACCGCCACGGTCGACCCCTGGGGGCCTTTCAGCAGCCGCTGGACTTGCCGGTGCTGCAACCCGATAGCCGTGGAGTCGTCGATCTGTAAGATGCGGTCAC
>JAAAOI010000104.1 GCA_009908945.1 Bacteroidota bacterium | reverse complement strand
ATCGTCCTCAACAACGCGCAGCGTTAGCCCCAAGAGGTCTACGTAGAAGGCCACCGCGTCGTCCAGCGCGGCCGTCATCACGGACGCGTGGTTGAGCTGGAGCGAAATGTCGGAAGTGGTGTCTGACATGGATAAGCGTCATTAAATGGATACGTCAGGAGTCACGCAACGGCCGTCGGGTGCCGGAGTTGGTCAAGGTCAATCTTGAGGCGGTCAATCTTTTTGTACAGCCCCTGGCGCGTAAGCCCCAGGGCGTCGGCCGTAGGTGCCACCTGACCGTCAAAGCGGGCGAGGGTGTCGCGGATGAGGGTGCGCTCAACATCGGCCAGGGCGTCGCTCAGGGTCAGGGAGGCGTGCTGCAGGCGGTAGCTGAGGGTGTCGGCGGCAGGCGCCGCGTCGCGGTTTTGCGAGGCGCGCACCAGGCCCGGGGAGAGGTCGCCCACGTCGAGCATGGGGGCTGGTTCGTTACGCAGAGGCGCCACCGCACGCTCGATCTCGTTGCGCAGCTGCCGGATGTTGCCGGGCCAGGGGGCCTGCTGCAGGATGGTGCGGACGGCGCTGCTGAGCGTGGGTAGCGGGCTGCCAGCAGGCAGGACGTCGCGCATGAGGTGACGGACGAGCAGGGGGATGTCATCGCGCCGTTCGCGCAGCGGGGGCAGGTGCAGGTGCAACACGCAGAGCCGGTCCAATAGCGCGTCGTCCATCTGCTGCCGCAGTCCATCCAGTGCCTCGGTGGAGGTGGCAAGGATCCGCACATCAACCGCCAGTGGCGCCTCGGCCCCAGGCGTTGGGACGGTGCCTTCCCGGAGCGTGTACACGAGGCGCTTCTGGACGTCGCGCGGCAGCAGGTGCACCTGATGCAAAATAAGCGTTCCCCCATCTGCCCGAGCAAACGCGCAGGTGGTGGCCGATGATGATCCCGGCGCGGCGGGCAAGCCATGGCCGAAGAGGCGGCCATCCAGGCGGTCCTGCTCAATGTTGGTGCAGTCGACCGTGATGCACGGGGCCGCTGCACCGGCGTCGAGGCGGTGGATACGGGCTGCTAAGGTGCGCTTGCCCGTGCCGGCCTCGCCGGTGAGGAGAACCGGGCTGTGCGTGTGGGCCAGGCGGGCAGACCGATCCAGCACGGCAGTCATGGCCGGGGAGCCGGCCACCAGCGCTTGAAACGCGGCGGATGTGGTCTGATCGCTGGCATCGCCCGAGGCCGGGGGGGCGCCGCGAAGGAGGGCGGCCTGTTGTAATGCCAGCGACACGAGCGGCCGCCAGGGGGCAAGGGCCTGCCATGCGTCGGCTACAGCGGCCGGCGGACCCGCGAGGTGCAGGGCAAAGCTACGGGCACCAGCCGTTGCCAGAAAAAAGGCCGTTCCCTCATCCGTAGATACCGACGTGAAGCGCGGCGGAAGGGGGGGCGCGTCGATACCTGGCCGCAGCGCCTGCCAGCCATCGTTGGTGCGCTGGAGGAGCATAGCCTCCAACGTATCATCCATGTTGTGCAGCGCTCGCCGCACGTGCTGCGCGAGGAGCACCGGCGAGAGGGCGGCCCGGTACAGATCGTCTGCCAGTGTGGCATCCCATGCGGATGCGTTGGCCGGGGCGTCCTCGCGCGGGCGCAGCTGCGTGATGGCCTCAGGCAGGTCAGGGATCGCCAGAGCATCAAACTGCGCAGCGGCATCGTCCAGCAGCGTGTGCGCCTCGTCCGGCATATGGCAGGCAAGGGCAAGCCGCTGCCGCGCAGCCGCCGGGGCGTCGCCCATGGTGTCGGCCGCCACGAGCGCCTGCCGGTGCCATGCGCTGGCCTCTGCCACGTCGCCCTGCCCATCGGCCAGCCGACCGCGAATGCGGAACCAGTCGGCCGCCAGCGGCACCAGGCGCAGCAGGGCGTGGTGTGGGGCAAGGGCCTCCAGCATCGCTTCCGCGCTCGTGAGATCGGACTGCAGCACCGCCGTATGGAGCAGCGACAGCAGGGCCCGTAGCTCAAACACCCGGTGCCCTGTGCGTCGGGCTTGTTGGAGGGCCTGCTTCGCCGCATCACGGGCCTGGCTGTACGCCAGGGTCTGGCGGTGGAGGAGCGCCTTAGCCAGTTGCAGGCGGCAGGCCAGCAAGCGGCTCTCGCGGTAGGGCAGCCGTGCGGTGAGGTTGTTCAGGACATCGGCGGCTGCCTCCCAGTGCGTACGGGCCATGTGGAGGCGGGCCCGCTCCAGCCCCATGATTAAGGCCCCGGTTGCGTAATGCGCGACGCGGTCAGCTCCGCGCGCAATCGCACGCTCGGCAGCCGTCCAGTGCCCGGCCCGGATGTGCGCGCTGGCCTCCGCCCGCAGCGCGGCCACGTACGGATAGCCCGCCACCTGCACCGCACCGTCCAGCGCATGCCGGGCGGCCTCTGCCGTGGCCACGACCTGGGGGGGCGGATGGCCCAGCTCATGGCGCAGCGCAGCCTCGTACGAAAGGCCATGCCCGAGCAGCAGGGCATCGTTCAAGCGCTCGCCCGCCGCTTGCAGCGTGGCCGCATGCATGAGGCCGTCGTCGTACGCGCCCTGAAAGGCGCAATCGAGAATGCGCAGGTGGTGCGTCCAGGCGGTAGCCAGGGCGTCCTCGATACGTGCCGCTACAGTTTCTGCCTGGCGCAGGGCCTCGTGCACCAGCGCAAACTCGTCGATGGTGGTGTAGGCTACGGCCTGCCCCAGCAGCGCCCAGCAGGTCCCTGTGCTATCCGACTCCTCGCGGGCCGTGCTTTCAGCTTCGTGCAAGAGGGCCAGCGCGCGCGGCCCGTTGTACGTGCGGGCATCCCGCCAGGCGCGTGCCCATCCCATCGCGCCCGCCACCGCGGCGCGCGCATCCGACCGGAGGGCGGTGCGGGAGGCTTGGTCTTCGTAAGGCGCGAGCAGGGCCAGCGCTGCCTGTGCCCGTCCTTCCCGCAACACCCGGATGCGGGCGAGCAGGGCCCGTACCATAGCCTGCTCGGCCTGTGCCGTGGGCCCACCGGCCTGTGCGTCCTCGATCAGCGGCTCCAGCATGTGCGCTACATCGGCCTGCCGGCCATCGGCCAGCAGCTCGTGCGCCATGGCTATGGTGTGAGCGTAGTGCAAAACGAGGGGCGGTCAAGCCGCAAGGGTTGGGGAAGGGGTGGTACAGGGGAGGCAACAGGAATGGCGCAGCACGCACGCGGCGGCATCTACATAAAGCCGAGCTCCAGGCGTGCTTCATCTGACATCATCTCGGGCGTGAAGGGCGGGTCGAAGGTGAGCTCCAAATCCACATCGGCCACGCCGTCGGTGTTACCTACGGCTTGCTCCACCTGGCCGGGCAAGATACCCGCAGCCGGGCAGTTGGGCGCCGTCAGGGTCATGGTGACGTGCACCGTCTTGTCCTCGGCAATATCCACCCGGTAGATCAGCCCGAGGTCGTAAACGTTGACCGGGATTTCCGGGTCATAAATCTCTTTGATGTTTTCGATGATGCGCTCTTCCAGCGCAATATCGTCAGCGAGGTTGGTAATTTCGGCACCCATGGGGCGGCTCGTCAGGTTGTGAGGAAAAGAGGGGCGTCAGGCGGTCTGCTCGTCCTGCGCGAGAGCTCTGGCGTAGGCTTTCATCTGTTGCACCATCGACTGTAGCCCGTTCTTGCGGGTAGAAGAGAGGTGCTCTTTCAGCCCGATCTCTTCAAGAAACTGCACGTCAGCCTCGGCGACCGCAGCTGGCGGCTGATCGGAGAGGACGCGGATGAGCAGCGCGATCAGGCCTTTCGTAATCATCGCATCGCTATCGGCGCGGTAGACGACATGGCTATTGGCGCGGTCGGGCCGCAGCCATACCTGCGACTGGCAGCCACGGATGCGAAAGTCGTCGGTCTTGTATGCGTCCTCGATAAGGGGAAGATCTTTTCCGAGCTCGATCAGGTATTCGTACTTCCCCATCCAGTCATCAAAGAGCATGAACTCGTTGATGATAGCCTCTTCGCGTTCAGGAATCGACGTGGTTTCCATGGGGGAGGGCCGTGTGGTTGGGTTACGAAAGGAGCGGCTGAATACGCTGGAGCGCTTGCACGAGGCGATCGACGTCGTCGCGGGTGTTGTAGAGGGCAAACGAGGCGCGTACCGTACCAGGAATACCGTACCGATCCATCAACGGCTCGGTGCAGTGGTGGCCGGTGCGGACGGCAATGCCCATCTGATCGAGGAGCGTGCCCACATCGTACGGATGGGCGTCGCCCATCAGAAACGAGATCACGCTGGCCTTCTCCTGTGCCGTCCCAATGATGCGCAGGCCGTCGATCGTCTGCAGCTGCTCGGTGGCATAGGTAAGCAGGTCCGTCTCGTGGGCCTGCACCGCATCCATATCCAACCCTTCCAGAAAGTCGACCGCCGCGCCCAGCCCAATCGCGCCTTCGATGTGCGGGGTGCCCGCCTCAAATTTGTGCGGGAGGGCGTCGTAGGTGGTGCCCTCAAAGCTCACGCGGTCAATCATGTCGCCCCCGCCCTGAAACGGCGGCATGGCATTCAGGAGGGCCTCCTTGCCGTAGAGCACGCCGATACCTGTGGGGCCAAACATCTTGTGGCCCGAGAAGCAGAAGAAGTCACAGTCCAGCGCCTGCACGTCCACGCGGGTGTGCTGGGTGGATTGTGCGCCGTCGATCAGGGCAAGGGCCCCGACCGCGTGGGCGTCCGCGATCATCTGCTGCACCGGGTTGATGGTGCCGAGCGCATTCGAGATGTGCCCGATGGCCACGAGGCCCGTCTGTTCGCCGAGCATGTCGGTGTAGGCGGTGTAGTCTAACGCGCCCGCGTCGCTTACCGGAATCACCCGCAGCGTGGCGCCCACGCGTTCGCAGAGCATCTGCCACGGGACGATGTTGGAGTGATGCTCCATCTCCGAGACGATGATTTCATCGCCTGCGGAGAGAAGCGAGGCCCCGAGGCTGTACGCCACCAGGTTGATGCCCTCGGTGGTGCCGCGCGTAAAGATGACCTCGTGCGTGTGCGCCGCATGGATGAAGCGCGCGATTTTCTCCCGTGCGCCTTCATACGCATCGGTCGCTACCTGGCTGAGCCGGTGCACGCCGCGGTGCACATTGCTGTTTTCCTCCGCATAGTACGCCCGGATGCGGTCGATGACCATGTCCGGCTTCTGCGAAGTCGCGGCGTTATCCAGGTATACCAGCGGTTGGTCGCCATGCACGGTCCCTTGCAGTGTGGGAAACTGAGCCCGGACGGCCGCAACATCAAAGGGCTGCGTCCGAGGGGCTGCGGAGTCAACAGAAGTAGGCATGGCCGGTGCAGGTGCGTGGTAAGAGGGCGCTTACGCCTGTGGGCCGAAGCGCGCGGTTACGTAGGTGTCGAGCAGCGCCTCCAGCGGCTCGACCTTCACGTGGTCCAGCACGTCGCGAGCAAAGGCTACGAGCAGCAGCGCACGGGCCTCGGCGTAACTCAGCCCCCGGCTCTGCAGGTAAAAGATCGCCTCTTTGTCCAGCGTGCCGGTGGTCGCGCCGTGGCTGCACTCGACGTCGTCGGCATAAATCTCAAGCTCGGGCTTGGAGTAAATGTCGGCGTCTTCCGAGAGCAGCAGGCTATCGTTCGACTGGTACGCGTTGATGCGCTGCGAATCCTGCCGCACCAGCACGCGCCCGTTGAAGACGGCCGTGGCGTCGTCGTCCACCAGATGCTTATACAGCTCCGAGCTATAACAGTCTGGGGCGGCGTGGTCGACGACGGTGTGGTTGTCGACGTGCATGTCGCCCCGGCCCAACACGAGGCCGTACAGGTGCGACTCGCAGTGCGCGCCGTCCGGCAGCATGCACAGGTTGTTGCGCACGATCTCGCCACTAAAGGTAAACGCATTGGTGCGCACCACGCTTTGCTCGTGTTGATACCCCTGCGTGGACAGGTGAATGGCCGACTTGGGGCCTTCGTCTTGGATCTCGTAGTGGTCGAGGTGGGCGTTGCGGCCGGCGTAGCTTTCCACCACCGCATTGGTGAAGGTGTGTGTGTCCGTGATGGCACGGCCCGTCTGGATGATCGTCGCTTGCGCGTTCTCCTCAGCGATGAAGAGGTAGCGCGGCTGCAGCATCAGGTCGTCCTCTGCCGATACCACGCTAACAATGTGAACGGGCTTGTCGAGGACGGTGCTCTTGGGGACGTACACAAAGGCGCCATCCTGCGTAAAGGCTGTGTTGAGCGCGATGAAAGCATCGTTTTCGTGGTCGGCGTACTGACCGAAGTGCGCGTCCACCAGGTCGGGGTGGGTGCGGGCAGCGTCGGCAAAGCCGGTCACAATGGCGCCATCGGGCAGCTCACCGATGGAGGAGAGCGCTTCGTTGAAGCGGCCGTTGACGAGGACGAGCACGTGGGCGTCCAGGTCGGGCACCAGGAAGGGCGCGATATCATCGGCCGTCACGGACGTCTCACGCGGGGCCAGCTGCAACGTGTAGTTGCGCTTGAGCACCTGCTGGATGTTGGTGTACTTGTACGCCTCGGCTTTACGCTGCGGGAAGCCCAGCGCCTCAAAGCGCTCGATGGCTTCCTTTCGGAGGGTGTGCAGGCGGCTGTTGGAGCCGTTGAGCGTCGTGCCATCGGCCGCATGGAAGGCGGTCAGGAAGCGCTCTTCCGGCGTCGTTTCTATCTTTTCGAGTGTCTGGGGCATAAGGCCACTAAAGAGTCAAAGTGATGGGAGCGCGCGAGGGAGGCGTTACGCGGGGACGGCTTCGCCGCGGATCCAGTCGTAGCCCTTCTCTTCCAACTCGATGGCCAGGTCCTTGCCGCCCGTCTTCACAATCTTGCCGTCTACCATCACGTGCACCACGTCCGGCACGATGTAGTCGAGCAGGCGCTGGTAGTGCGTAATAATGAGGAAGCCGCGATCCTCAGCACGGAGCTTGTTGACCCCGTCCGCCACCACGCGCAGCGCGTCGATATCGAGCCCGGAGTCCGTCTCGTCCAGAATCGCCAGCTTAGGCTCCAGCATGGCCAACTGGAAGATCTCGTTGCGCTTCTTTTCGCCCCCAGAGAAGCCTTCATTTACGGAACGACGCATGAGCTTCGGGTCGAGGTTGACCAGCTCGGCGCGCTCGCGCATGAGCTTCATAAAGTCGGCGGCCTTGATTTCCTCCTCACCCAGG
The DNA here is from genome assembly GCA_009908945.1 of Bacteroidota bacterium. Classification (GTDB taxonomy): domain Bacteria; phylum Bacteroidota; class Rhodothermia; order Rhodothermales; family Salinibacteraceae; genus Tc-Br11-B2g6-7. The sequence continues at coordinate 4,841 of JAAAOI010000104.1, read as the reverse complement.
TGCTCACGCTTGGAGTTGATGGCCTGCTTCAGAAAGTTCATCATGCTTACCCCGGGCAATTCAACCGGGTACTGAAACGCCAGGAAGATGCCTTCGAGGGCCCGCTCGTCGGGCTCCAGCTCCAGCAGGTCCTCGCCCTGGTAATGCACGGTGCCTTCCGACACTTCGTACTCTTCGCGCCCGGCCAGCACCGAGGCGAGCGTGCTCTTGCCGGAGCCGTTGGGGCCCATAATAGCGTGTACCTGTCCGCCGTCAATGGTCAGGTCAACGCCGTTGAGAATGTCCGTGTCTTCCACGCTGGCGTGGAGATTGTTTACTTCAAGAAGTGCCATGGGGGTGTAAAAGTATTCGTGTGATGTCTGTTGAAAACGTTGCATCAGAAAAGGTAGGGGGGAGGCGCGGGGCCGCTGAGGCATGGCCCGGGCGCCCATTGCCTACCCTTGTCCGATCATCCGACCGAGCCTTCCAACTCAATGGCCAGCAGTTCGCGGGCTTCGACGGCAAACTCCATCGGTAGCTTCGCGAGGATTTCTTTGCAGAAGCCGTTCACAATCATCTTGATGGCTTCCTCCTCGTTCAGCCCGCGCTGGTGGCAGTAGAAGAGCTGATCGTCGCCCACCTTAGAGGTGGTGGCTTCGTGCTCGACCTGTGCCGTGGGGTTGTCGATCTCGATGTAAGGGAAGGTGTGCGCGCCGCAGCGATCGCCCAGCAGCATGGAGTCGCACTGGGAGAAGTTGCGGGCGTTCTTCGCGTTCTTATTGACCCGCACCAAGCCGCGGTAGCTGTTATTGCTGCGGCCGCCCGAAATCCCCTTCGAGATAATCGTGCTTTTGGTGTCGTCGCCGATGTGGGTCATCTTGGTGCCTGTGTCGGCCTGCTGATGCCCCTTCGTGAAGGCCACCGAGTAAAACTCCCCAACGGAGCGGTCGCCCTTCAGGATGACGCTTGGGTACTTCCAGGTGATGGAGGAGCCCGTCTCCAGCTGCGTCCAGGAGATCTTGGAGTCGTCGCCCTTGCAGAGGCCCCGCTTGGTTACAAAGTTGTAGATGCCGCCTTCGCCTTCCTTTGAGCCCGGGTACCAGTTCTGAATGGTGGAGTACTTGATCTCGGCATTGTCGTGTGCCACGAGCTCCACTACGGCCGCGTGCAGCTGGCTCTCATCGCGCTGCGGTGCGGTGCAGCCTTCGAGGTAGCTCACGTAAGCGTCGTCCTCGGCGATGATGAGCGTCCGCTCAAACTGCCCGGTGTTCTGCTCATTGATACGGAAGTAAGTCGACAGCTCCATCGGGCAGCGCACGCCCTTCGGCACATACACAAACGAGCCGTCGCTGAACACGCAAGAGTTCAGTGACGCAAAGTAGTTGTCCGTGTACGGAATCACCGAGCCCATGTACTTGCGCACCAGCTCAGGATAGTCTCGGGCCGCCTCCGAGATGGAGCAAAAGATAACGCCTGCTTCCTTCAGTTCTTCCTTAAAGGTGGTGGCTACGGAGACGCTGTCCATCACCGCGTCCACAGCCACGCCTGCGAGTTGCTTCTGCTCTTGAAGCGGGATGCCGAGGCGCTCAAACGTCTCAAGGAGCTCGTCGTCTACCTCATCCAGGCTGTCGTAGCGGGCTTTGCGCTTGGGGGCAGAGTAATAGCTGATTTCTTGCAGGTTGGGCTGAACGTACTTCAGGTGGGCCCACTCGGGATACTGGCTGGAGTCCTCCATGATTTTCTTGAAGTACCGAAACGCCTTCAGACGCCATTCCAGCAGCCACTCCGGTTCTTCTTTCTTTGCCGAAATCATACGCACGGTGTCCTCCGTGAGTCCGGGATCGGCGGTATCAGCTTCGATGTCTGTCGTCCATCCGTGCTCGTAGTCGGCATCGGCGACGTCCTGCAGGTATTCGGTCTGTGTCGTACTCATAAAAGAGGCGGGTCGAAAATGATCGGGAAGCAGTGAGAGACGCAGAGAATACGTTCTCCGGGTTCGGCTGTTGTAAACAAAAGTTTACACCTGTTTTGCCATGTAAACTTGCGACGTCATACCACACCTCCAAACTCATCGTTCCCGGTTCGGCCTCGGGTTACATGATTGCTTCATCTACCTGCAGGCCCGGCCACCGGGTACGTGGAAACACCCGCCCTGGGCGAGCGGTAGCGTATCTCAAAAGGTTGGCGCTGGTGCATGCCCTCCACGCGCCCTCGCTACTGCCGCTTTGCTGACGAATACTTCTGCTGCTATGGCAATCCAGATTACCAGCCGTGCCTACGACCGCATTTGCACGATTGCTGATCATGAAGGCGTATCTTTAGATGCCACCTACCTGCGCGTGGCCGTCGTGCCTGGAGGATGCTCTGGGCTCACCTACGACCTCGGGTGGGATACGACATGCCGGGAGTCGGACCACGTGGTGGAGGCCGACGGCGTGCACGTCTTGCTCGACAAACGGAGCTTTCTTTACGTGCAGGACGCTGAGCTTGACTTCACCGATGGGCTGGATGGGGACGGCTTTCACTTCACCAATCCGCAGGCCTCCCGGACCTGTGCCTGCGGCGAATCCTTCGGCATGTAAACGGGCGTTTACGGACGAGGGTGCCAGTGCGTGCCCTTACAGCCGCTCGTAGCGCAGGCTGTCGGTAGCAGCGATATTATGCTGGTCGCAAAACCCGGCCGGTACTTCCAGTACATACTGCGCAGGGCCTTCCGATGGGATCTGCTCGGAGGAGAATGGGCGGGCATACTTGTGGATGTGCCCGATGACGCCGTCGGCGTCGACGAAGAGCAGATCGAGGGAGAGGGGCGTGTCGGCCATCCAAAACGACCGTTCGGTTTCCTCCTCGAAGATGAAGAGCATGCCGCTCATTTCGGGCAGCGCCTCACGACCCATCAACCCGCGCGCTCGGGCTTCCTCCGTGTCGGCGATTTCGATGGCGATCTCCAGCGGCTCCATGCCATCGCGAAACAAGGTGAGTGTGCCCTCCTCCTTAAACGCTGGCGCGTCGGCCGTATCCTCAGCCTCTGCCGCCTCGTCGGGCGGGGCGCCGGAGTCACAGGCCAAGAGCAGGAGCAAAGGAGCGAGAGCAAGCAGAACGTAGCGCATAAGGGTAGACCGTGAAAGAAAGGCAGGGTTTTAGTCGTCGCGGCGGCGCCACCGGATGCGGGTCTCCTCATCGATGTTGTGGCGGGCAGTGAAGCCGGCCCGCACCTCCACCACGTACTGCGCAGGGCCATCGGACTCGTACCGCTCATCGGCGAGAGGGCGGGTGCGCCGGTGGATGTTGACGACTTGCGAGTCGGCCCCTACAAAGATAATGTCGAGCGGGAGTGGGGTGTTGCGCATCCAAAAGGAGCGCTCGTCGGCGTCGTCGAAGATAAACAGCATGCCCCCACGTTCTGGCAGGGAGCGGCGGTCCATGAGGCCGCGCTGTCGGGCAGAATCGGTGTCGGCAATTTCAATGGCGATGGCTTCGAGGCGCGCCCCGTCGGCATCAACAAACTCCAGCACGCCATCGGCCCGGAAGGGAATGTCGCGGGGCATCGGGGGGTCCTCCTCTGCGCCACAGCCCGAAAGCAGGAGCAGCGACACGAGCAGAACGGGCAGGCTACCCAGCAGGAAACGCATAACGTCAGGTGATCGCAAGGGCTTGAAGGAGGTGTTGGGTGACGGCATCGCAAACGAGCATGCCGTCTACCGTAAGCCGTAACCGGTTGGTGGCGGCATCGTGGGTAAGGTAGCCTTCTTGCATCAGATCGTCCAGCACATCTGCCGCCATGTCCGCCACATCCAGCCCATACCGATGGGAGAGATGGGCGAGGTCCAGGCCGTCGCGGGTGCGCAGGCGAAGCGCCACGTACTCATCGGCCAGGTCGTCGAGGGAGCGCGCCTCGCGTCCCTCGGTGGGGGCGTGCCCCTGACGGATGAGCGCGGCATAGCGGCTGGATGGCGTGACGTTGGCCCAGCGATAGGCCGGCAGCCCACGCCACCAGAAGGAGTGAGCGCTGGCCCCGAGGCCAAGGTAGTTGGCATGCGACCAATACGCCTCGTTCTGGCGCGAGCGATGGCCGGGACGTGCGAAGTTGGCGATCTCATATGGTTCGTATCCGCGGTCCGACAGCACGTCGAGGGCGCGTCGGTAGCGTGCAGAGACCTGCTCCTGCGGTGCCGTATGCGCTCGCTCCGTCACCTCCGCCAGGGTGAGGTGCGGCACCTCCAGGCGGGCCGCTCGCGCCAGGTTGGCCGCCCAGTAGGCGTCTTCCTGTGCCTCCCAGCCAAACGCCAGGTCGATGGAAAAGCTATTAAAGCCTGCCGCATGGCAGCGCGCCACGATGGTCTCCATGTCGTCTGCCACCGATGGGAACCCGAGCGCGCGGCGGTCATCCGGGTAGAACGATTGCACGCCCAGGCTCACCCGTGTGAAGCCGAGCGCCTGTAGACTGTCGAGGTAATCCGCCGAGGCATGGGCCGGCGCCACCTCAAGCGTGGCTTCCTGAAGGGGGGCATCGAACGCACCGAGCACAGCCTGGAGCACCCGTTGCAGATCGTCCACGTGCAACAGGGAGGGCGTGCCCCCGCCAACGTATAGCGTGTCGATGGGCTCGGTCGCTCCGTACCGGTCGCCGTAGTGGGCGATCTCCCGAACCAGCGCTTGCACGTAGGAGGTGTGCAGGCCTGGATCTACTTCAGTGTACGCATCCGACGGTGGATGGGTGGCCGGGCGGAAGGGAATGTGGAGGTAGAGGCTGGCCACGAGGCGGCAAATGGTGGCGGCGGACGGTAGCGGCGAACAGCGAGGAGCAGGGGCTGAACGATCAGGGGCTGAACGATCAGGGGCTAAACGATCAGGGGCTAAAC
>JAAAOI010000135.1 GCA_009908945.1 Bacteroidota bacterium | reverse complement strand
CGCATGGCTGAACAGCAGGATCGCCGTACGAGGCGACGTGGAGGAGACAGCCATGGAGGAGCGGAGCACAGCGGAGAGGAAGGATTGCAGTGTCAAACGTATAACCCGGACCTAACTTTGTCTACCATGCGGGGGATACGTTACATCAGACGTACGACTCGGCTACGACGTATGCCACCGGTACTGTTTCAGCACGTCTGGATCCCGGCTGCGCTTCATCACGGTGCCACACATCTCGCACCAGAAGACCACCTCCTTAACCGGCGCCGAGATGCCGAGCAGGAAGAGCAGCGAAGCAAACAGTCCATATTTGGGCTCGGCCGTCACCCGGGGATGGTTCAGGTCGTTGCCGCAACTGCACTGTTGCGTTATGGTGACGGCTTCGCCCTTGGCTGGGCGGTTTTCCGGTTTGAGGGGCGGCATCGGCCTCCCGTCTTTCTCGGTAGCCTGCTGCGCTGCAGGAGGGGTGGATGGTTCGTGCGTGGTAGCCATGGAAGTGGAAGCATTGGGAAGGGGACACGAAGGGCCTGCCGTATCTACGTGTCTGCTCCGGGGCGATCTGTTACGTGTGCGGTGTAGCAGGGTGGTGCGCGTCTCGACTGATGGTGAAGGCCTCCTGCCGCCTGCTGCCCTGAGAGGCCGTGCGTGGTCGTCCGTGGCGGGGCAAGGGAAAGTCCATGCTGGCCGGGATGAGCGCGTGCCCTCGGTAGCGACGCCGGGGGCTGGTCGATGCAGATCTGGCGTAGTCTGGCCGTTGCGCAGGCCGTGTTCGCAGCAGGGGGCCGCACCTACTTAGAACGACACCGTAAACTCAAGCGACGGGTGGAAGCCCAAATCGAAGACCTCGATCGTCTCAAACGCGACTTCCGGGCGGCCGCTGCTGTCCATGGCGACGTGCGGGAGGGGCGTCCGGTACCACGGGTTGTTGCGGTCGTAGAGGTTGAAGAGGCCAAGCCGGGCATCGAGCAGGGCACCGAAGAGGGGCTGGCGATACTGCAGGCTGGCATCCAGCCGGTGGTATGGCCCGAGGCGCTCCGGCTGCGAGGCATCGGCAAAGGCAAGCGTGTTGGGCGCTCCCGAGGCCCACATCCAGTTCAGGTGCACCGTCCAGGCGTCCGTCGGCGCGGCCTTCAAATGCGTGGTGAGCTCGTGGCGGCGGTCCCAGCTGGCGGCAAACGGCTGCCCATCGTTCACGTCCTCACTTCGCAGCTCCACCCGGCCGAGGGTGTAGCTGGTCGTCCAGTCGACTGGTCCCAGGCGCTGCCGGCCCATCACCTCGATACCCCGCGCGTCGGCGGTGTTGGTAAAGCGCCACGGCGAGAGCAGCACGCTCGTCTGCATGGTACTTGCGGGGGTAAGCGACTTATGCTGACGCAGGTTGTCGTACGACTTGCGGTAGGCCTCGACCTGCAGCAGCGTATGTGGGGTGGCTTTGAAGTGCACCCCGGCGGTGGTGTGGTGCACCCGGGTTGGAGGCTGCTCCGGGCTGCTCATCACCCAGATGTTGCCGGTGGCGTTGCGCTCCAGCGACAGCCGGTGCAGAAACTGGTGATTGGTGCTATACCCCGCACTGAGCGATAGCCGCCGCTTCGGAAAGAGGCGGGTATGCAGGCGTGGCGAGAGGCGCCAGAAGGCACCGCCCGTGGCATAGTGCGAGCGCAGCCCGACCTGCGCGTTCAGCCAGGAGGCCTCCTTCCACTCGACCTGCCCAAAGAGGTCTATCTTTGTGCTCTCCTGCCGATCGTGGAAGCGTGGCCGCGGCGCGGTTTCTTCCTGATATGAGACATCAAAATGCTGTGCCGTCGCCCCCGCGCTCCAACTGCTCACGCGCCCCAGCCCCCCTTCGACCAGGTGCTCCGCTTTCAGGTTGAGCAAGCGATTTTCCGACTGAAACGGCGCCAGGAAATGGCGTGCCTGAGCCGAGGCGGGTGTGCCATCGGGTTGCACGATCCGGGTGTACACAAAGTCGTTCTTCTCAAACGTGTTGTAATATCGGCTGGCCGCTACCGTGGTACGTCCAAACATCCCGTTTGGCAGGGGCTGTTGCCATTGCAGGCTGAAGGCTTCGTTGCCCCATTCGTTGCGCGTACTCGCCTCCAGGAGCTGCTGTAGCGCCGCGCTGCCGCTTTCCAGGATCGTGTCCGGAGCGTCAACCGGTGCGAAGGGGTTTCCCTGTTGGCCTTGCTGCGATGTGCGGTCGCCCCCCAGGTACCCGCTGGCCATCAGGCGATGGCCGCCCTCCCACTCCAGTTGGATCTTCCCGTGCAGATCGAAGAAGCGGACGGACGGTTCGGCCTGCTGGATGGAGAGCATCGGGGGCCCAGCGTCTCCAGTGCTCACCACCCGGCTGGGCCGGTCGATGTCGAGGCCATGCGCTACGAGGCGGTCGTTGTTAAACCACGAGACCTGGTTCAGATAGGAGTGCCGCCCGGAGACGAGCCAACTGCCCCGCCCGCCCAGAAGCGGCCCTTCGGCCGTGGCGCGCGTGGCGGCACTACTGACGCCTACCTGCTGCCGGGCGCCGCGCTGCGAGCCGGGCCGGGTGACGAACGAGAGCGTCCCCCCCGGGGGGGCGGAATAGGTAGCCGGGGCAATGCCGTAGTAGAACGCGACCGTCTGCAGCGCGTCTTCGTTAAACGCGTCGAAGAGGCCGAAGAAGTGGCTCTGGTTGTAGATGGGGGCGCCGTCGAGCAACACCTGGAAGCCATCGGCCCGGCTCCCGCGGACGTTCAGCCCGTCGGAGAAGGCGCCAGAGATGGACACCGCCGGCAACGGTTGCAGCGCCCGCAGCACGCTCTGCTCGCCAAACGGCGCAGCCAGCGCGGGCTGAATCAGGTTTTGCCATGTCGTGTCCACATCGGTATCCAGGATGCTGCTGTTAACGACTACCTCAGGCCCCCGCTCCACAGACGGCGAGAGCCGCAGCGTCAGCTCGGTGCGGGCGGCACCCAGCGGGACGCGGATGGCATGTGCTTCGTAGCCCACGTACGAGGCCCGCAGGCGCGTGCCCGGGGCCACTTGCGCCTGGAACGCGCCGTCTTCATTCGTGACGACGCCACGCGTACGGCCCTCTTCCTCCCAGATAAGCGTGGCAAAGGGCAAGCGGATGCCACGCTCGGCGTCAACCACATAGCCGCTGACCCGTCGGGGGCCGGTGGCAGCGCCCGTCTCCGGGTAGAGGAGGACCTGCCGGCGATCGTGGTCCACGTGCATCCCAACGCCGTGGGCCGCCAGCAGCGCTCCCAGTGTAGCGAGCGTCGCCTCTGGCGCCCCTCGGCGCACCGGAAGCGGTGCCGCGTGCTTGTCGCTGATAAGAGCGTCGCGGTAGAGGAACTCGTAGCCTGTCGTCTGGGCCACCTGCGTAAGGATCGCGCGCAGCGACTCCTCGTCCGTGGGCTGCGCTGTGCGCGGCTCACCCTCCGCCGCCGCAGGCATGCCCCAGAGCGGCCCGAGCCCGAGCAGCAGCACAGCAGCACAAACGATGGGCAGCGCGAGCGTACGCATCATCAGGAGGTCCGAAAGTGATAGTGTCCGTCGTCCGTCTCTTCAAAGGTGCCCCCCAGCACCAGCCCCAGATCCTGCAGGCTCTGCGCTACGCTGTCGAGCAAAATCCGCCCTGAGAGGGTCTCATCCTGTACGTCTTCGGGGAGCGTGATGCGGATGTTGTGATGGTACTCCAGCTCTGCGATTACGTCGGCGGCCGTGCGTTCCTCAAACTGGAGCTCGTTCTCCATCCATGCTGTGTAGTACGCCGGATCGGCGGCTTCAGGTTCAGAGAGCAAGCCCTCTTGCGTGAGGGCCACGCGCTGCCCCGGGGCCACCTCGCGGGCGGCGCCGGAGGGCGTGTGCAGAAACTGCAGGCGGCCCTCCACCAGATACACCGCTACGGAGGGCCCCCATGTGCGCACCGTGAACGACGTGCCGAGCACGCGCACGCGGCCATCCTCGGCGTCTACTTCTACGGTGCGGTCGGACGGGGGGATGTCGAAGAAGGCTTCACCGTCCAACCCGTAGCGCACCCGCTCCGCGTCGGCGGCGAGGTGCACGAGGGTGGAGTGGGGACGCAAGGTGATGCGCGTGCCGTCGTCGGCTGTGTACGTTACCGCGGTGTCCTCGGCGGCAGCCAGCACGTCGGGCGCGGAGGGGCGAAGCAGCAAGAAGGCCAGCACCCCCGCCACCAGCAGGCTGGCGGCTACGGCCATAGCGGTGCGTGCAGACGACAGCCTGAAGATACGGGCCGCCGGCTGCGCCTCGATTCCGGCCTCCTGGGCCACACGGCGCCAGAGCCGGTCGGACGCGTCGGGCGTAAGCCCTTCCCCGTCCATCTGGTGGTCTGTGCGGTAGTCATGAAGGGCTTCTATGAGGGCCTCGTCATCGGCAGCATCGCGGGACTGCAGCGGCGCCTCGCCGCGCAGGTAGGCCCCAAGGTGCTGGGCCAGCGCGGCATCGCGCGCGGGCACCTCATCCGAGGCGTTGTTGGTCGTGTGCATCGAAAGTAGCAAGGCGGTATAGCGAGCGGTGGGGTGAAAGCGTGTGTTAGCGAGAAAAGGCAAGGCCTGCATCCAGATCCACGGCGGCTGTGTACGCCGAGTCGTCGAATCGTATGGTGGCATTGGCTTCGGGGTCAAAGACGACGCGCCCCGCCGTCGTGACGGTGCGGCGCGGCTCATCTGCATCGGCGGGAAGGGTCGCCGTCATGTCCATCTCCATCACCCCGGAGAGGCGCGCCGCCAGCGTGCTGGGGCCGATGTGGCGCTCCGTCTGGTTGATGGTCAAGTCTACGACGCGCAGGCTAAGCGTATACGGGATGCGCTCGCCGTTGGGTTGCTCCCAGCTGCCTTCCTGCTGCAGCGTGCCGGACAGCTCCATCGGGTCGCTGCTACGCTGGAGCGACAGCGTGCCATCTCGAACAAAGGTGTGCCTCCCGACGACCTCGCCACTGGGGGCACGCTGCGTGACGGTGCCCTCGTAGGACTGCTCGGCGACAACCCGCGCCACGGCGGCGCGCACGGGGAAGCGTAACGGCTCGCGCTCGGCCCCTTCATAAGCGTACGTGCCCTCCATCGCCAGCTCTACCGCCGTCTGCCCCTCCACGCCTTTGCGGGTAAACGTGACCTCGTGGAGGCCGCGGTTTTCATCGTAGGTGGCCGCGTACTGCTCCACCTGCCCCCGCCAGGTGCGGTGACTCAGCAACCGGGGCGAGGGGCGTGCCGCACTCGACACGTGGTGCAACGTATCGGCCTGCACCTCCGCCGTGAGGTCGTACAGCGTCATTACCAGCCCCGCGGTCCGATCGCCAAGCGCGTTAGCGCTGAGGGTCGCAAGGAACCGCGCTTCGCCTTCCGAGACGGGGCCCTCGTCAGGGGCAACGCTGGTATCACAGGCGGTCCCGATGGCCAGTAGGGCCAGTAAGGCGACAGCCCAGACCGCTGTGGTGCTGGGGCCCTCGTCAGGGGCAACGCTGGTATCACAGGCGGTCCCGATGGCCAGTAGGGCCAGTAAGGCGACAGCCCAGACCGCTGTGGTGCTGAGACGTTTACACATGCAGAGAGTAAGCTATCAGAGAGTAAGCTATCAGAGAGAAGCGAGCGTACCGGTCGTTACAACTGGCATACACGTTAGAAGAGAATTCCCCCTACGCTGGGGCGGTGGGGTTTAGGAATCGGCATCTTCTTCGCGAAAGACCGCCAGCGCCTTCCGCAAGGCCTTGAGGGCGTGACCCATCTGGTTCTCGACCGTCTTGGGACTAATGCCCATGGCCTGCGCAGTCTCTTTGTACGTGAGGTCGTGCAGAAAGCACAGCTCGAAGACCGCCCGGCGGCGCTCCGGCAGGTTGCGAACGGCTGCGTCGAAGGTCTCCCGGATGAGGGCGCGGTCCCGCCGGTTATCCATGCCTACTGTGCCGCTCTCGCGCGTGAGGTCGGCCTCATAGCTGTACTTCGCCGTATCCCGAAAGTGGTTGAGGGCCCGCGTGTAGCCAATCCGGAAGAGGTACGCGCGCAGCGACTTCTCGGGGTCGATGGTGGCACGCTTCTCCCAGATCATCACAAAGGCCTTTTGGACCAGGTCCTCGGCCACCTGCGGGGGCACCTTGCGGGAACGGAGGTAGCGGTAGAGGCCGTCGTGATACCGGTTAAAGAAGTGGCGAAACGCCTCCCCGTCACCGTCTCTTATGCGGCGCGCCAGGGTGGCGTCGTCCAGGTCGTCGCCCTGGCGGGCGCAGAGCACCAGCAGCAGGCCCTCGGCAAAAAACATCACAAGCAAGGAGAAGCGAGGAGAGGGTAGGGCGGAAGAGACCAGCCGGTCGTTAACACATGCGTCCGGTAGGCTCCGTTCCCGAGAGCCTCGGGGCAACGTCTGTTGTACCGAAGGAAGTATTGACCGCTTGGGCGGTGGCCAGCATCGGGTGATCCCGTGGGATGGTGCGCGTCTTGTTGGCCACCTCTTCCAGGGGCACGCTGGTCAGCCGTCCCCCTTGAAGCGCCACCATGCGTCCGGTTTCCTCTGCAGCCACCATAGCCGCCGCGTAGGCGCCAAAAGCTGTCGATAGGGTCCGGTCGAACGAGGTGGGCGTGCCTCCCCGCTGCATGTGCCCAAGCACGGTGGTGCGCACCTCAGACGACACCAGGTCACGCAGTTGGTTGGCCAGCACGTGGCCCACACCGCCCAGGCGCACGGGGTCCGGGCTGTCCTCCACCGTCTGCCCCACGGTCTGCTCGCCTCCCTGCGGCTTGGCCCCCTCTGCCACCGCGATAATGGTGAACTGTTGCCCCGCCTGTGCGCGCCGGTTGCAGGCCTCTGCGATGGCCTGCACCGAGTACGGGATCTCGGGGATCAGGATGACATCCGACCCACTGGCCACTCCGGCGTAGAGCGCAATCCACCCGGCATACCGCCCCATCGTCTCCACAATCATAATGCGGTGATGGCTCTGGGCGGTGGTGTGGATACGGTCGATGGCCTCCGTGGCGATGGTCACGGCCGAGTCAAACCCAAACGTCCGATCGGTGCCCACGAGGTCGTTGTCGATGGTCTTGGGGACCCCCACCATGGGCAGCCCCAGTTCCTGAAAGCGGTGCGCGATGGACATGGTGCCGTCTCCCCCGAGGGCCACGACAGCACTCAAGTTCAGGTCCTGGCAGTACTTGAGCACCTGCGCCGAGACGTCAGCACCGCCGCGCCGGTAGTAGTTGAACGGGTTGGCTTTGTTGCTGGCGCCAAGGATGGTTCCCCCTCGGGTCAGGATGCCGCTTACTTCTTGGAACGAGAGGGTCCGCGTACGACGCTCGATAAGCCCCAGGAAGCCATCCTCAAACCCGACCACGTCAACGTCGTGCTGCTGCAGCAGGCTTTTGGTGACAGCTCGGATGACGGCGTTCAGGCCCGGGCAATCGCCGCCACCGGTGAGAAGGCCTATGCGTGTTCGTTTCGACATGAAGGCGTGTGCTAATGAGAAGGGACGGGAACCGGCAAGATCGGAAGCGTCCTGCCGCTTTGCAAGGTAAGGGCGCGGAATGCAGCCCGGCCCCGTTCACATGCCTGCCCGGCCGGCCCCCATGGCGTGTCTACCGGCTGCCAGAGGGACCACAGCCCCACAGGACGGGTATCGTACCCCAGGTTCATTCTGCTCCCTGCCTTTGTCTATGCGCATATGCGGCGCCTGATCTCCGTATTGCTCTGCATACCCCGCACCGTCCTGCGGTACGCCAAAGGGCTTTTTGGGGAGTTTCAGGAAAAGGAGATCTTTCTTCTGGCGCAAGCAATCGCGTTCAAGGTACTCGTGACTATCGTCCCGATCCTTATTTTGGTGACGGCTGGCGTGGCGCAACTCCTGACGCAGGAAGAGCCCTTCGATCGGGTTGCGTCGTTCCTGCGGGAATTTCTACCGGCCTATCAGAGCGACCAGCTCATCCTCTTCATGCGCCAGCTCCAAGGGGCAGGCGATGCCCTGCTGGGTATTGGTGTGCTGGGTCTATTCATCTCAGCCATCACGCTGATGACCACCCTGCGCCTGGTCGTCATGTTTATTTTTGATCAGGACTGGCACTCCCGTCGCTCCATCCTTGGAGGCTACCTGATGGATGCCCGCATGGTGTTACAGACAGGCGCCCTGTTTGTATTAAGTATCGGACTGACGGTGCTGGTCTCGAACATGGACGGGATTGGGATCGAGGTGCTACGCACCCTGGGGTTGGAGTTCGACCTGCTGCAAATCGGCTGGCGCCGGACCATCTGGCTCATCGGGCTGTTGCTGCCGCTCTTGCTGAGCACGCTCATGTTTGCGCAGTTGTACTACTTCTTACCTATCCCTCGGCCCGCCGTTACTGGGGTCACGGTAGGCGCGCTGATCGCCGGCATCCTTTGGGAGATAGCCAAGGCCGGCTTTACCGTGTATGCCAGCTATGTGGGGCAATTTGATCGGTACACCGATGGGGGCGGCCTTGGCTCGCTGGGCGAAGCCTTTGGGCTTATCCTGTTTTTCGTGTTTTGGGTCTACTACTCCGGCGTCGTGTTTATCATCGGGGCGCTGATCGCACTCGAGTATGAGAAGCAGCACTACACCGCAGGAGAAGCGGCGCCCCCGGGCGGGGCGGGAGCAGAGGGCGAGGCGCAGCAACCCGAGGGGCCCGACCCAGACGCCCCCCCCGGTGATCCAGAGACTACGCCTCCCCCCGCGGATGGCGCGTCGTCTCCGCCCGGAAACGGCCGGAGGGTATCTTCGTCTGAGCCTTTCAGCGGTTCCTCCTCTTCTGCTCCCCCGCACTCTGCATGACGTATTGCCTCCCCTTTGTGCATGCGCTGCTGCATCGCTGGCGCGAGGCAAAGCCATGCGGAACCGGTTGCCCCGCGTGGCGGCTGGTGCCTCTGCTGGCCAGCCTGTGCGCCACCGCTTTCCTGTGCCCCGCGCCGGCCGTAGCTCAGTCGAACCTGATGGCGGTCAACGAGCAGACGACCGTCGACCGCGTCTCGTTTGTGTACAACGATACGCGCACGTTCGAGCCGGGACGCCTGCAGGAGCAGATTGCTACACGCGGGCCAAGCTTCTTTCAGCGGGTACAGGGGGCGCTCCCCCTGCTCAGTACCACGCGGCAGCGCCTCAACCCCATCGAGCTGCAGCGCGACGTCCGGCGCCTGGAGCGCTTCTACCAGCGTAACGGGTTTCTGCGGCCGGAGGTTGACTATCCCAACTCTCGCGTGGATACCACCCGCAACACGATCCACATAATTTTTGAGATCACCGAAGGGCCGCCCATCATCATCCAAGACGTGAACTTTTTTGCAGAGGATGGCGGCTATGCCTCCGGTCTGTTTGAGGGCGCGGCGCGTGAGCGCTGGGCTCGCCTTCGCAACGCGATTACCTTCCAGGCTGGCGAGCGGTACACCGAGGGCGAACGCATCACCATTCAGGATCAGGTCCTGAGCTGGTTGCAAAACCGGGGGTTTGCCTTTGCCGAGGTGTTCGGCCGGGCAGACGTGGACTCGACCCGGTCGCTGGCTGACATTGCGTTTACCCTCGACCCGGGGCCCCGGGCGCGCTTCGGGGAGGTGCTTGTGGAAGGGAACGAGCGCGTGAGCGACCGGGCCGTCGTGCGGCAGCTGCCGTTTGCGCCGGGCGATGTGTTTTCGAACCGGCAGCTGAGCCGCGGCCAGAGCACCCTGTTCGCGCTGGGCACCTTTCGGACGGTGCTGGCTGACGTGCCGTCCCAGCCTTCGGATACGCTCGTTAATGTGCGCTACCGGGTGCGCGAGCGCCGCATGCGCTCCATCTCTGCTGAGACCGGATACGCGCGCCAGACGGGCATTGGGCTGCAGGGCAGCTGGCAACACCGCAACCTCGGGGGCGGCGCCCGCAACCTGGAGCTGACTGCCGCGGTGCAGACCGGCCTGCTGGCGCAGCCCTCTGGCGCCCTGGGCGACATCGACACGCCCTTTCTGGCAGAGTTCTCGCCCTCCCTGCGCCTGCCCTACGTCTTCTCGCCTCAGGTCTCGCTCATCATCAACCCGTTTGGTCGTGCCCTTCGCGACCCGCTCCTGCCGCGCGATCCGATCCTGCCGGGGAACGTCCCGCTCCTCGGGCGGCTTGACGTCAACCGGGCCGAGTTTGGGCTTACCAACACGCTCATCTACGATATCCTCCCCAACCGCCCCCTGCGCCTGACCCACACCCTCGCCAATACCTCGCAGTTTACTGCTGAGCGGCGTAGTGCCCGCCCCGCCAATGGCGCCTCCCCTCCAGACAATGGCATGCCCGGGGATGACATCCCGGCCTTTCTGGGGACCTCCGACGTGTTTGGGCGCAACGTCTTGAGCCTGAGCGGGCTTCTGGGCCGCACGGACGACTTCCTGAACCCCACGCGGGGCTTCATTATCCGCCCGACCGCGGAGGCTGCCGGCTCGCTGGCCGGGCTGTTGCCCGCCGGGCTAAGCGGTGTACAGTACTACCAGCTCAGTGGCGACATCAACAGCTTTATCCCACTGAAACAACGCATAAAGGTAGGCCTGCGCTTCTCCACTGGCCGCATCTGGCCCCGCGGCGCCAGCCGGGAGGCGCTGAGCGGCGACGACCCCATCCGCGTGAGTCGCTTCCGCGATCGCTTCCGCTCGGTGCTTCTGTTTGCAGGCGGCGCCAACGACGTCCGCGGGTGGAGCAGCGGGCTGGTGGGCCCGAAAACCACCGACCGCGTGTCGTTTGCCCGCGATGACGACGGCGACATCATTTTTGAGGAAGACGCGGACGGGGCTCTCATTCCGCAAACCTTCAACAACCGCTTCGACCTAAACGGCGCCCTGGCCAAGCTGTCTCTCAGTGCGGAACTGCGCGTGCCCTTCCCCGGCCTGGGCACTGCCTGGCAGCTCGCTGGCTTTCTGGATGCCGGACAGGTCTCCGTACGCTTGCGTGATGATGGCCGCATCGTGGATAGCGGGACGCTTACGCTGGACCCCACCGCGTTCAAGTACGGAACGGGGATAGGCGTACGGTACCAGACCCCCGTCGGGTTTTTGGTTCGCCTCGACCTTGGCTACAAGCTCAACCCCAGCAATCGGGACCTGCAGGACCCGCGCGATGTCTTTCTGTTTGAAAACCGAGACAACGAGGCCCTGCAAGAAGCCGGGTTCGAGCCCGGGCCGCCCCCGCGCCGTAACCTGCGGCGCTTCAACCTCCACCTGAGTATCGGGCAGACGTTCTAACCGCCGGCCCGTTGCCGCTCGCCCCCTCGCACGTTTCACCGTTTATGGCCTCTCCCGCTACAGATCAGCCCGGCGACACGCCGGCGGCTGCCCCGCGCCGCCCCTGGTGGCAGCGGCTGCTGCGCGCCCTTGGCGTGGGGCTGCTGGGCCTCCTGCTTTTGCTGGGCGGCCTATGGGGCGTTCTCCAGACGGAATGGGGCGCCGAGCGATTGAAGCGCGCTATCGTGGCGCAGGCGCAGGTGTTTGACGATGCGGAGCTGCAGATTGGCAGCCTGAGCGGGTCGCTGCTTCGGTCGCTGACGCTGACGGACGTGGCCCTCATCCACCCGGAAGGCCGCACGCTGGTGCGGGTCGATTCGCTGCAGGCCCGGTACCGCCTCGCGCCGCTGCTTGCTGGGCATATCGCGCTGGATGACGTGTCCGTCACCCGCCCCTCGGTGACCATGACGCAGGACGCCGACGGGGCGTGGGACCTGGTAGAGGCGCTGCCCCTGGAACCGGACACGACCGCCAGCGAACCGTTTGGCTACACGGTATCGCTGGCGGCTTTTCAGCTGACCGGTGGGCACGCCACCGCGCGCTTCTTCCAGGCCGAGCAGGACTCCACCCTGGAGGTTTCCAACCTCCGGCTACAGCTCCGCGATGTACAGTACAGTGCCGACACCCTGGCCGCGGAGATCCCGCAGTTTACGGCCTACTCGGCCCCGCCGGGGCTGGCCGGGGGCGTCACGGCTACCCTGCGCGGGGCCCTCACACCGGAGGCGGTTACGGTGGACGTGGGCACGCTGCTCTCCCGGCGGAGCTACGTGGCGGCC
>JAAAOI010000018.1 GCA_009908945.1 Bacteroidota bacterium | reverse complement strand
GGCCTGGTCGCTTTCTGAAAGGTCGGTGGCCGTTGGTCTTTCGCGACACTGCCAGATGCACTGATGAATAGAGCACGTCCGGCTTAGTGACGTGTGACGCCCGGAGAAGGTGAAGTCGGCTGATCATGTTCGCTCTGTCGCAATTCTCCCCCCAACGTCATCCTCGCGGAGGCGAGGATCCATACCCAGTTCCCGGCACAGCGCTGTGTCGGCGGCATGTTGAGGGGCGTGAGGCAGTGCGACCCAACGCGGTGCATGGAACCGAGTAAGGGGCCCAACTCCCGTACTTGCTTTTGCACAATGCTGTGATTTTGTGGGCCTGCCCCATGCTACCGCCGAATGGATTCTCGCCTGCGCGAGAATGACTAATTTTTGGGGATTGCGTCATTCTCAGGCCTGGTCGCTTTCTGAAAGGTCGGTGGCCGTTGGCTTTTCCTCAACAGTGCCGCCTACACTGATAATAAATGGGAGCGGCTGTCCGTCGTAGTGACGTCAGGATTGTTCGGAGACATCTGACACATGTAGAAGGCGAATTGAGCTGATCATCTACGTTCTACCTCGATACTTCCCCCAACGTCATCCTCGCGCAGGCGAGGATCCATACCCAATCCTCGGGATGATGCTGTGGTATGGGTATGCTAAGGAGCCTGATTGTGGCCTCATGGTTGGTCCTGAAGCATCCTCACTTAAATCGCAGCCCAACTGTATAGGAAGCTACGGTTCTGGAAAAGTAAGAATGGCATCTCGCGTAACATACACCATATACCCTTTACCGGGCTCAATCGAGGACAAATTTTTAATATTATCCCGTGGAAAGAAAACATTGCCTTGAGCGTCTCGAGCCAATAGGATTGCATCGGCAATAGATTCAAAAGCCGCTTCCGGTGTAAGCACAGTTGAACCGGTATAACCAACAAGATTCCATCCGGCAGACAAGCTGATTGGACTCGGAGGCTCGACTGCGCCCATTTCCTGTATGCGTGCAAGGAGTTGCTCTTGTTCATCAATGAGTCGCAACCGCTCTCTTTCGAAGTTCTCCGCCACGGAGGCAAGGCTATCTCGGACAACCTCGTTCTCTCGTGCGAGCTGCAAATTTTCTCTGGAATGGATCGGAAGAGCTACCTCGGAAAAATAAAACCACATTACCGGTATCGCGATTATTGCTGCGAGGACGGACTGTAGAAAAAATCGCCAGCGGTTCCGATTGATACTTTTGGTCTCGGCTCTGATCTTTTCAAGTTCGGCCTTTTTGATTTCCTCTTCTAAATTCATGGTGTCCGTCATCTGGATCCGCACTTTAACAGACGCATAACTACCAAAAGATTGACCACCAGTTCAAAACAGAAAACCCCCACCCGCTCAAATTAGCGAGTGGGGGCTCGTAATGTGGTGCATGGTGTCGCGCGCGGTTACGCCGCCACCGGCTCTTGCTGGCCGCTGAGGAATTCGCGGAGGACGTAGTGCAAGATACCGCCATTGCGGAAGTAGCGCACCTCGATGTCCGTGTCGCAGCGGTTGAGGGTGGTGAAGGTGATCTCCGTGCCGTCTTCCTTCGTGGCCGTGACCTCCACCTCTTGCCCGGCCTGCAGGTCATCGTCGATCGGGATGTCGAACGTTTCCGTGCCGTCGAGGCCGAGAGATGCGGCACTCTCGCCGTCCTTGAACTGCAGGGGCAGCACGCCCATGCCGATCAGGTTGGTGCGGTGGATGCGCTCGTAGCTCTCCACAATCACCGCCTTCACGCCCAGCAGGATGGTGCCTTTCGCGGCCCAGTCGCGGCTGGAGCCCATGCCGTAGTCCTTGCCGCCGAGCACCACGAGGTCCGTGCCGTCCTCCTGATACCGCATGGAGGCGTCAAACACGCTCGTCGTTTCGCCGGTGGGGAAGTACTTGGTCACGCCGCCTTCCGTGCCCGGCACCAGTTCGTTCTTGATGCGGATGTTGGCGAATGTCCCACGCATCATCACCTCGTGGTTACCGCGGCGCGAGCCGTACGAGTTGAAGTTAAACGGCTTCACGCCCCGCTCGATGAGGTACTGCCCGGCAGGCTCATCCGGCGGGATGGAGCCGGCGGGGGAAATGTGGTCGGTGGTGGTCGAGTCGCCCGCCTTCACCAGCACCCGGGCGCCCGTGATGGGCTTGATGGAGGGCGTCTCCGGCGTCAGGTCCACAAAGAACGGGGGCTCCTGCACGTAGGTCGACGCATCGTCCCACTGGTAGATGGAGCCTTCCGGGATGCGAATGTTGTTCCACGTCTCGTTGGAGGTCTCGATGCCGCCGTACTCTTCCTCGAACATCTCCGGCGTGACGACCTCGTTGACCATGTCGATGATCTCCGTGGAGCTGGGCCAGATGTCCTTCAGGTAGACGTCGTTGCCGGCGCTGTCGGTGCCGAGGGGCTCAGACGTTAGGTCGATGTCCACGGTGCCGGCCAGGGCGTACGCGACCACGAGCGGTGGGGAGGCGAGGAAGTTGGCCTGCACGAGGGAGTGGATGCGGCCTTCGAAGTTGCGGTTGCCGGAAAGCACGCCGGCCACCACGAGGTCGCCCTCCTTGATGGCGTTCTCGACGGGCTCGGGCAGCGGCCCCGAGTTGCCGATGCAGGTGGTGCAGCCATAGCCGACGAGCCCGAAGCCGAGCTGGTCGAGGTAGGGCATCAGGTTGGCCTCCTGCAGGTACTGCGTCACCACGCGCGAGCCGGGGGCGAGGCTGGTCTTCACGTAGGGCGGCACGTCGAGGCCCCGCTCCAGCGCCTTCTTGGCCAGCAGCCCGGCGCCGATCATCACGGTCGGGTTGCTGGTGTTGGTGCAGGAGGTGATGGCCGCGATGCAGACATCGCCGTGCTTGAGGTCCAGTTCGGTGCCGCGGTCATCTTTGTAGCGCCCCGTGTCGGTGATGTCCTCGGCGTCGCGTCCAAAGCCAAGCGGCCCGGCTGGCCGCGTGAAGGACTCGGTGAAGTCCTCCTTCAAGTCCGGCACCTTGATGCGGTCCTGTGGCCGCTTCGGCCCGGCGACCACCGGGACCACGTCGCTGAGGTCCAATTCCAGCACGTCGAGGTAGTCGGGGTCGGGGGCATCGTCTTCCAGAAAGAGGCCCTGCTGTTTGGTGTAGCGTTTCACGGTCTCGACGAGCGCTTCGTCGCGGCCCGTACGGCGCATGTAAGCCAGCGTCTCTTCGTCGGTGGGGAAGAAGCCCATGGTGGCGCCATACTCCGGCGACATGTTGCCGATGGTGGCGCGGTCGGGGATGGTGAGGGTCTTGACGCCCGGGCCAAAGAACTCTACAAAGCGGCCCACCACGCCGTAGTCCCGCAGGATGTCGGTGACGGTCAGCACGAGGTCGGTGGCCGTTGCACCCTCGGGCAGCTCGCCGGTCAGGCGGAAGCCTACAACTTCGGGCATCAGCATGTAGATGGGCTGGCCGAGCACCACTGCCTCGGCTTCGATGCCGCCCACGCCCCAGCCCAGCACGCCCAGGCCGTTGATCATGGTGGTGTGGCTGTCAGTGCCGACGAGGCTGTCGGGGTAGTAGACGTCGAGGCCGTCTTCCGGCTTCGCCCATACGCCGCGCGCCACATACTCGAGGTTTACCTGGTGGCAGATGCCGCTGGCGGGCGGCACCACGGAGAAGTTTTCAAACGCTTGCTGGCCCCACCGCAGAAACTCATAGCGCTCGCGGTTGCGCTTAAACTCGATGTCCGCGTTCAGCTGCAGCGCATCCGGGATGCCGAAGTGGTCGACCTGTACGGAGTGGTCGATGATGAGGTGGACGGGGACCTGCGGGTTGATGGTGTCCGGGTTGCCGCCCAGTCGGTCCATCGCGGAGCGCATCGCGGCGAGGTCGACCACGGCCGGCACGCCGGTGAAGTCCTGTAGCAGCACGCGCGCCGGCATGAAGGGAATCTCCTCCTTGGCCGGGTTGGTGGGGTCATAACTGGCCAGGCGTTCCACGTCGGCCTCCGTCACGGAGTCGCCATCGCACGTGCGCAGCAGCCCCTCCAGCAACACGCGAATGGAGTAGGGCAATCGGTCGATGTCGTAACCCGCGTCCTTCAGCCGGCCCAGGCGGTAAAGGTAGCCCGAGCCCGAGCCGGTATCAAAGGTGTCGCGTGCGCCGAACGGGTCTTTTTTCTGTGCTGCCATGGGTCGTCTGCGGGTTGTGGAGGTGAAAACGGGCCAGCCGGGTGTAATGCGTAGCAGGGGTACCCTTGATGTAACAGCATTGTTCGTAATAACAAGTGCCGTCGCGTAGGCTTCCGAACGTGCAGGGTTGAAAAAGGGGTGAATGCACCGGCTGGGCAGGAGCGCTGCCCACGGGAGCGCGGGCCGATGAAGGAACTGCCCCCTACATGCGTCGTTGTCGCTTGTCCACGGCTGGGGCTATAGCTCAGTTGGTAGAGCGCTGCAATCGCACTGCAGAGGTCAGGGGTTCGAATCCCCTTAGCTCCACGGTTTTTGCTCCGACGTCCCGCTACAGCCTACGCTGTGGTGGGGCGTTTTTTGTTGGGTGCCCGCCTGTTTTGTTGGTTGCCCCCATGGGAGAAGCCAGCGCTGCCGATGGGACGCCAAAAGGCCGAAGTGCACCGAAGAGAACCGCCGCACAGCCGTCATGGACTCCGCGTAACCTTTCGATCCGGCCAGGCGTACGCATTCAACATCCCTTGACGTCCGGTACACCTTTGTCATGCCCGCCGCCCAGTTCTCCGAGGAAGAGATCCAGCACCTGTTCCGGCGTGCGGCCGCGCTGCAGGCCGCAGGTGATGAGACGTCGCACCGCCCCCGGCTTTCCTCCACGGAACTGGAAGCCATTGCCGAGCAGGCCGGCATCGCGCCGCGGTACGTGCGGGAGGCGATCGCGGAGTATCAGCAGCCGGCCATCGCCGAGGCGGAGGCTGAGGCCTCGGCCACGCACATTTTCATCGAACAGCAGGTGGATGCGCCGCTCACCGATGAGGTGTGGGACGGCATCGCGTCGTACCTGCGCCTTCGGTACGACACCGACCTCGGCGATCGCTTCGGGATGACGCATGCCGGGTACACGGGCTATGGAAAGAGCGCCACGGAGAAGAGCGGCTCGGCGCGATACTGGACGCACGTGTCTGTCATGGGCATCGAGACGCGTGTATCGGCGGTCCCCGAAGGAGACCAGATGCGCCTGATGCTGTCGCGGCGTGTAGGAATGGGGGGCCCTGTCGTCGACGCCGGATTGCTGGGCCTGCTCCCCGCGGTGCTCGTGTTTGTGTTCGCTTCGCAAGCGATAGCGTCGCTGCCCGCGCTGCTCCTGGCCCTGGTCATGTTTGCGGGCGCGACCGGGCTCGCGCACGTCGCCGGGAGCCACTGGCGCACACGGCAGACGAAGGAACTGCGCGAGCTCGCCGCAACCCTCGCCACTCGGCTCGGGACGACGGGCACCGCATCTGCGTCTGATGCGCAGGCCGCTGCAGCGGGCAGGACGGCCGACGCCGACCTGTCGTTGGATGACTTTGAGGAGGCGCCGCCTGTGCAGGGGCACGGGCGTAGCACGGAGCAGCGGCGGTCGCGGGAATAAGAGGCGGGAGTAAGGGGCTGGGCTGAACGCCGCGTCAACGTGCCTCCAGGTAACGGTCAGCAGACCTGGTTGCGGGTGCGCCACCTGTTGGCCATTATGTGACGGTGTCCCTCATAATCCTATTGCCCTCTTTTCTGGATATGATTGACCTTGTAGATATTGACGCCCGCCCCACGCTGGATGATTACGGGACCTACCTGCATCTTCGTCCGGCGGTCGAGCGGTTGCAGGAAACCGCCGATCAATACCGGGCGGCGTTTGAAGGGCGGACCGTATGGATGGTAAACTCCACCGCCGAAGGGGGCGGCGTCGCCGAAATGCTGCCCACGCTGGTCTCGCTCCTGCGGGAGGTAGGCGTAGCCACCGAATGGGCCGTTATCGGCACGGAGCATGAGGCCTTCTTTCCGCTCACCAAAACCATCCACAACTTGCTGCACGGCGCCGGTGACCCAGCCCTCCTTGAGGACCACGAGGCGCTCTATGCGACGGTGAGCCGCGAACTGGCGGACGCGTTTGAGGACCGCCTCGGGCCCGATGATGTGCTGGTGGTGCACGATCCCCAGCCGCTGGGCATGGGCGCCCTGCTAAAGGAGCGCACGGGCGTGCCGGCGATCTGGCGCTGCCACATCGGGCTGGACTACGAAAACGCGCAGACCAGAGCCGCCTGGGACTTTCTGGCGCCGTGGATCGCTCCGTATGACCAGACGGTGTTTTCTCTGCCAGACTATGTGCCGCAGGCCGTGGCGGACCGCACGACCATCATCAACCCGGCGATTGACCCGCTCAGCCCGAAAAACCGAGGCCTGCAGTTGCAGGAGCTTACAAGCGTCCTGGTCGATGCGGCACTTACGGCCAGCATCCACCCGCCCCTTACCCCGCCCTACGACGCGGTGGTGAAGCGGCTGCAGACCAATGGCGACTTTGCGCCGGCCACGCAGCCGGAGGACCTGGGTGTGCTGTTTCGCCCGACCATCGTACAGGTCTCCCGGTGGGATGAGCTGAAGGGCTTTGCGCCCCTGATGGAAGGCTTTGCACGCCTAAAGAAGCGCCGCTGGAACGGCGACCGGTCGACGCTGCATCAGCGGCGCCTCGACCTGTCCCGCCTGGTGTTGGCGGGGCCGGACCCGGCTTCCATTCAAGATGACCCCGAAGCGCAGGCCGTCTTTCAGGACCTCATCCGGGCGTATCAGCACCTGCATCCCCACGTGCAGCGTGACGTAGCGGTGCTGATGCTCCCGATGGAGTCGCTGGTGAAAAACGCGCTCATCGTCAACGCCTTGCAGCGGTGCGCACTCGTGGTCGTGCAGAATTCATTGCGGGAAGGCTTTGGGCTCACGGCTACGGAGGGCATGTGGAAAGGACGGCCCATTTTAGCCTCCGACGCCGTGGGCCTCCGCGCGCAGGTCCGCGATGGCACCGACGGACGCCGGGTGCGCGAGGCCACAGACCCGGACGAGATTGCCCGCACGCTGGATGAGATGCTGAGCGATGCCGAGTTGTGCGAGGCCTGGGGGCATAACGCCCGCAACCGCGCCGCCGAGCGCTTCCTCGTGTTTGAGCAGGTACGGCAGTGGATTCGGTGCATGCATGGACTGGTGGAGGCGAGGGCGGCATAGCCCGCAGCGCTTACACCGCGGGTTGCCAAGGCGGCGAAAGCAGCGGCGCCGCGCATCACAACGCCGCAAGGCGCATCAGTGTCTGCGGCTCCTCAGTGTCCGCGTTGTGTTACACGCTGGCCTGTGGTATGAGCGTTTCGTAATCGCTCGCTCACGTCCAGGAACGACCGGCGCTGTAGCTCATGAGGCACCATACGTTTATTTGCCATCGCCAAGTTGTCGACCCATGAGCAACAAGTCCAGCACGGCCGCTGCTACCGCAACCACCCAGACCCCAGACCAGGAAGGCCGCCTCACGCACACCGTGTCGGTGTACGACGGGGCGACGTGGCACGAGCTTGAAGTATCTCACAGCCGCACGCTGCGGGCTGCGCTCTGGGAGCACGATCTTTCACCGCACGGCGCGCTGACCCGTTACCTGAACTGCGGCGGCCAGGGCCACTGCGCAGCCTGCACGGTGCAGGTAAACGAGGGCGGAGAGGAGCCGGATCAGTGGCTCGATACGCTTCTCGATGCGCAGGATGTAGGCCGGCTCTCGTGCCAGATCGAGGTGACGCAAGATATGGTGATTCGTCTGTAGCCGTAAGGGCAGGGCAGCACAGGCGCATGATACTGAAGTGATGCGCACTGAAGTGATGCGCACCGCCCTGCGCTTCTCTGTGGCGGCCAGCTACAGGCCGCTACTTAGGAACGGGAAGCGGACCGGCGTTCCACCACCGTTGGATGGGTACCAAACCGCGGGTGGGTCTCGTCCATGCGGAAGGCGACGTAGGCTCCAGAGATAAACATGGCAGCGGCTGTGCCGACGAAGGCAAGGGACATGGAGCCGAAATCGATGAGCAGGCCAATCAGGATGGCGCCCACAGCATAGCCCAGATCGCGCCACAGGCGGTATACGCCCAGCCCGGTGGAGCGCCACCGCGGATGGGCCGCATCGCTCACCACGGTGATCAGGTTGGGGTAGTGGAGCGCCATCCCTGCGCCAGCGAGTGCAGAGAGCGCAATCCAGGCCGCATAGCTTTCCACCATCACCATGCCGAGGACGCTGGCACCAGCCAGAAACAAGCCCGCCACGATCGGCGGCTTACGGCCGACCCGGTCCCCCAGCCGCCCGGTGTACACCTGCAGAAAGTAGGCAGCACTGTGGACGCCCACCACGACACCGACTTGCGCTGTGTCGAGGCCCTGCGCCACCAGAAAGAGCGGGAAGGCAACCCACACAAGGGTGTCCACGAAATTCTCTACGTGGCCGGCCTGTGCAGCAGCAAACAGCGTATGGTCCTCATACGAGGCCCGGCGGACCACCGCGCCGAACGAGAGATCCGCGTCGGTGGCATCGGCGCTGGCCTCCGCTTCGGCCTGCGCAAGCGGGAGCGTGTCCTTGAGGAGGAACAGCGCCAGGAGCATCCCGACAATAATGACCAGCAAGAGCAGGTAGAAGGGCTCCGGGCGCAAGCTATATTCCGCAGCAATGACCCCTGTCAGCCATGCGCCAACGGCCACCCCGGTATACCCAAACGCCTCGTCCAGCCCCACCGCCAGCCCGCGCTCCTCATCGCGCGCCAGGTCAATCTTGGAGACCATGCTCATGCTCCACGCCACCCCCTGATTGA
The DNA here is from genome assembly GCA_009908945.1 of Bacteroidota bacterium. Lineage (GTDB taxonomy): Bacteria > Bacteroidota > Rhodothermia > Rhodothermales > Salinibacteraceae > Tc-Br11-B2g6-7. Next base: position 3,238 of record JAAAOI010000018.1, on the reverse strand, counting down.
TGCCCAGCAACACATTGCCCGCGGCCACCCACGCCCACGAGGGCGCGTACATGAGGATGAACGGAATGGGCAGTGCCACCAACCAACCCGCAATAAGCACGGGCCGCCGACCATACGTGTCGGCCCACTTGCCGGCGTACAGGTTCAGTACGGCCTTCACAAGACCGAAGCTTACGACAAACGATCCGATCACCAGCACCGAGCCGATACCGAAGAGCTCCTCGCCCATAATCGGCACGATGTTGCGCTCCGCTCCCATCGTCAAGCCTACGGCAAACACCGTGAGAATCTGCAGCCCAAACTGGCCGATGTTAGCCTGTATTCCGCGTTCCCAAGGCATGGAGCGTATACCGTTGATGTATTGGACAGGAGCATGGGCTTCCGGTGCAGCCCGGAGTTGCTCTACATCCCCACGGCGCCCCTGCAGAGGGCCATCACGCAGGTCGCGTTTAACGCCGAAGGGGAGCGGCTGCGTCGTTAGGGCGTCGCGTACGCTTCTCCGCATGCACAAGCCGAGCGCTACCGACGCTGCTGCCGTACCGCCTCGTGAAAGGCCCGCGCTGCGCGGTTGTGCTCGCGCAGCGTCCGGCTGAACGTGTGGCCGCCATCGATGTGGGCTACGAAGTATAGATAGTCGTGCGCCTCGGGGTAGAGCACCGCCTCGATGGAAGCCCGCGACGGGTTGGTGAGCGGTCCCGGCGGAAGGCCGTCGATCTGATACGTATTGTACGAGTGGTCGATGTCGTAGTCCACAAAGAAGAGGCGGCGGCGCTGCCCCTCGGTTTCCAGTAGCGCATACTGCACGGTGGGGTCGGCCTGCAGGCGCATGCCGCGGTCGAGGCGGTTGAGGTACACGCCGGCCACGCGCGCCTTCTCTTCCTCCACGCCCGTTTCCCATTCTACGATGGAGGCAAGCGTCAGCACCTCGTGCTGCGAGAGACCCAGGCTGTCGGCCTGGGCCTGCCAGTCGTCTGTCCAGCGCGTGTCGAAGGTCTGCTTGATGCTGCGGAGGACCCGCGATGGCGGTGTCAGCCAGGAAAAGTGGTAGGTGTCGGGGAGGAGGTAGGGGAAGAGGGCGCCGGGCGGGACCTCCAGCGCCTCGGCCAGCGCGGTATCGCGCAGGGCGGCGAGGAGGTCGTCGGCGGTGAAGCGCATCTCCTGCGCAGCCGTAGCGGCAGCCACCTCCGGGCGCGTTCCGGCGGGAATGCGTACGCGAATCGGCGCCTCGCGGCCGGTCCGAAGCGCGTTCAGCAGGTCTACGTTGGAGCCGCCGCTGGCAAATGCGTAGTGCCCCGCCCGGATGTCGCGGCGCCAGCCCGTCACTGTGCCCACCACACGAAAGGTCAGGGGCGAGGCGAGTACCCCGGCTGATGCCAGCGAGTCCGTGATCGTATCAAACCCACTGCCAGGCGGAAGTTTGACGGTGCGCTCGCCCTCAAACGTCGGTGTGTTTGGCGCAAACGCTAGGCTCCATCCCAGCACGCCGGAGAGGAGCAGTACGATCAGCCCTCCGCCTATCATGCGCTGTGTACGTGTCATAAGCTCTGCTGCCGGGTGATGCAGGAAGGGGGTTAGGCGTTGGGGAGGTCCTCTTCGTCCTGGTACTTTTGCCGTTCCAGCGCGCGGGTCTCGTCAATCATACGCTCGAAGATGCGCCGTACCGCCGCATTCGGGAGCGGGCCGCCGTTGGCGTTGGTGGCGTTGGCAATCACGTCTTTCTCGCGAGAAGGGACGTACACCGACATGTCGAGTTGCTTTTTGATGTGCCCGATGATGTTGGCCGACCGCGAGCGCTCGTTCAACAGGTGCACGATGGCCCGGTCGATGGCATCGATGCGATCCCGCCAGGGACGAAGGTCGTCGCTGGAGGCCTCTGGGCCCGTCTCTTCGGGCAGGGCCTCTTCCAATTGGCGGAGGGTATCTTGAAGGGTTTCAACAAGCATGGGGGGTGGGAGACAGCGGGCAGACGATGCGATGGCGGGGGCGTAGTACGGCAGCGTTAGAGGGTAAGGGCCGGCTGGGCGGTGAGGGAGAGCGGACTGGTGCGCCCCGCCTGCCACTTATGAAAGGCCGTAACGGCGATCATGGCAGCGTTATCGGTGCAGTACGCCGGATCGGGGATGTAGAGCCGGGCATCGGCCGCCGTGCACAGCGCCTGGGCGTCGGCCCGCAGTTGCCGGTTGGCGGAGACGCCGCCCACGATGGCGACATCGCGGATGCCCGTCTCGGCGATGGCCCGCCGCAGCGCGTCGACCAGCGGATCCACGATGGCCTGCTGCACCGCTGCGGCCAGGTCGGCTGTGTGATCGGCCAGCAGGGCCTCGCGGGCGCCATTGTCGTGGTCTTGCAAATAATACAACACCGAGGTCTTCAGGCCACTGAACGAAAAGTCGTAGCCCTTCAGTGAAGCGCGGGGAAAGGCCCGAAAGGCCGGGTCGCCGTTCGCCGCCGCCTTGTCGATGGCCGGGCCGCCCGGGTAGCCAAGCTGCAGCAGGCGCGCGATCTTATCGAAGGCCTCGCCCGCGGCATCGTCGCGCGTGCGGCCCAGCACCGTGTGCGCGAAGCCCTCATCGACGCGGATAAGCTGCGTGTGGCCCCCGGAGACGACGAGGCAGAGGTACGGAAACGGCGGGCGGGGCGGGTCGATGTGCACCGAGTAAACATGCCCCTCCAGGTGGTTCACGCCGATGAACGGCACCCCCAATCCCAGCGCCAGGGCTTTGGCAAAGCTGAGGCCCACCAGGAGCGAGCCCGCCAGCCCCGGTCCGTAGGTGGCTGCTACCGCATCCAGCGCGTCCCGCTCCAGGCCGGCCTCTTGCAAGGCCTGTTGCACCACCGGCACGATGAGCCGCTGATGGTCGCGCGAGGCCAGCTCGGGCACCACCCCGCCGTACGCGGCATGCAAGTCCTGCGACGACACCACGCTGGAACGCAGCGTCGCGCCCTCCACGACGGCGGCCGCGGTGTCATCGCACGACGTTTCGATGCCAAGAATGCGCGGGGCAGATTTCATACAGAGCGGAGGCAGGGAAAGACCGGGCGTGGCTGTCCGGAAATGCAACATCTGTCGCGGGGTTTCCTGGGGCGGGCTCCCCTTCGAGCGCCGCCTGCAGCGCACGCGACGGATGTAACCGATCCCGCACGAAAAGAACCGCTTTGTGAAAGAACAAAGGAAGCGATGCAAGGTATGCGTGCTGTAGTACGCAATACCCCTTATGCGTCCATGCTGCTTACTCAC
>JAAAOI010000024.1 GCA_009908945.1 Bacteroidota bacterium | reverse complement strand
AGATCGGAACGCTCCCGGATGAGTTCGCCCTCCACGGCAGCTATCCGAACCCGTTCCGCGGCGATACCACGATCGAGTACGAGCTGCCAGAGAAGGCGCACGTCCGGATCGCGGTGTTCAACGTGCTCGGCCAAGAAGTCGCGGTGCTGGTGGATGAAGAGCAAGCCGCCGGTCGCTACGACGTCCGCTGGGATGGGCGTGGCATGACAGGCGCCCCGGTCGCGAGCGGTGTGTACATCTACCGCATCGAAGCCGGTGACTTCAGCGCCATCGAGCGCGCCACCCGCGTGCGCTGACCTTCCTTAAACCCCGCAGTGGCGGCGCCCTCCGCGCTTCTGCTGCTCCAACCCTTGCGGGACTCGGCTTCGGCCGGGTCCCGCTTTTTTTATGCTACAGATCCGACGGAAGCGTGAGATACCAGACCATCCGCTGCCCGAGACATACGACTACAGATCTTTATCCCATAACGCAGTTTACCGCTTTGTTAATTAGTAGCCTTTGGATTACCATCACTGCTCCACCTGAGGGTTTTGGTACCCAAGTTCCGCGTTTAATAAAGAATATTGAAGCAAATACGTGTGAACATGAGTGATGGCCTACACACGACGTTGCATATCGAGACGCCTTTCGCCATTCTTTCACTCGCAGTCACCATAGGTGTAGCCAATGCGAAATGCGTGAGGGGTAGTAAGCCTCAGCGCGTGTTCGCTGCTGCACATATACCTGCGCAGGGTTGCCTGCCGCTACTATCCACCGCGGCTTGCTGCCCCCACTAAATTTCTCACCAGGCCGCTTGCGTATGCGGCGTTGGACCGGCGTTGCCGGTGACGACACCTTGTCCTCCACGATACGCGACCGCACGGCGGCTTTGCCTCCGTGACATCTACATCATGCGTCGCTGCACATCCCATCCGTACCTGCCTATCTATTTGCACGTTGCTACTGGCCCTGCTGTCACCCGCTGCATCAAAGCCCTCCATGGCTTGATGCAGCGCTACGTGCTTGATAGGTCGCGCGCATGTTCATTCCCGTACTGTTCTATCCACCTGAACCGGATTGCAACCCATGAAGCATCCTGGTACGCAGTTTTTGCCCGATGAAGTGCCGAAATGGCTGTCGGGTACCCTCATGACCTTTCTCATCCTGCTCCTGCTACCGGCCACTGCGCTGGCGCAGGAAGTCAACCATAGCGCCCCCGACGAAGCGGTCGTGGAAGGCGTCCTGCAACTCAAGATCGCTGAATCCGCCGCCCCGGCGGTACAACTGACGACCGAAGACGGAGTCGCTCAGCTCGGCATTCCGTCATTGGATCAGCTGGGGGCTGAATTTGGTGCGGTGCGCATTGAGCGCATCTTCCGCACAGACGCTCGCTACGCTGAGCGGCATGCCGCCTACGGCTTGGACCGCTGGTACCGCGTCTATATAGACGAGGAAACAACCGCAACCACCCGCAGCGCGGTTACGGCCTTCCACGCGGATCCAAACGTCGAGCTGGCCGAGCACATGCTGGAGAAGGAGCACACCCTCGCCTCCCTCACCACCGATTCCGGCTCATTTGTCGAGGCCATGAAGGCCAAGGCCCTCGCCAATCCGGACTTCCCCGACGAGGGCGCCCCCAGCGACCCCCTGTATGGCGACCAGTGGCACTACCTGAACACAGGGCAAACGGGCGGCACTGTCGGTGCTGACATCAGCCTACCGCAGGCCTGGGAGATCGAAACCGGTAGCCCGGACGTCATCGTCCAGGTCGTGGATGCTGGCATGCAGATCGACCATCCCGACCTCGCGCAAAACCTCTGGATCAACCCCGATGAGGTGGAGGATGGTACAGACTCCGATGGTAACGGCTTCGTTGACGACATCTATGGCTACAACTTTGCCAACGACAACGCCGACGTTGCCCCAAGCAACTCCTTCAACGAAGGCAACTCTCATGGCATTCACGTGTCCGGGACGATTGCTGCAGTAAACAACAACGATGAAGGCGTTTCTGGCGTCGCGGGCGGTAACGGTTCGGCAGACAGTGGCGTCCGCATTATGACGGCGCAGACCTTCTCGAACTTCAACGCCGGGTTCGACGAAGCGCTCGTCTACGGCGCCGATAATGGCGCCATCATCTCCAACAACAGCTGGGGATACACGTCCCCGGGCTTCTTTGAGCAGTCCGTGCTGGACGCCATCGACTACTTCAACGATAACGCCGGGGGCCCCGATGCGCCGATGAACGGCGGACTCGTGGTCTTCTCCGCCGGAAATACCAACTCCGATGGGGAGCAGTATCCTGGCTTCTATGAAACCGCGATGGCAGTTGGCGCCACCGACCATGACGACCAGCGCTCCAGCTTCTCCACCTTTGGAGACTGGGTCGAGATCGCTGCTCCCGGTGGCGAGGCGTTCACCGAGCCGGTGATTAGCACGCTGCATGAAGACGTGGGCACCTACGGTGGCGACATCTGGGCCGGAACGTCCATGTCGGCACCGCACGTGGCGGGTACGGCTGCGCTGGTCGCCTCGAACGACCCCGGCCTCACCAACGACTTGGTGCGCCAGACGCTCATCGATACGGCTGACCCGATCGACACCGATCAGCCGATCGGTCCGCGCCTCAACGCCTTCCAGGCCCTGGACGGGGTACCGGAAGATGACGGCGAGCCGCCCGTTGCCATCAGCGATCTTACCGTGACGGACGTTATGGCCACGAGCGCTGACCTGGCTTGGACCTCGCCCGAGGGCCCGGCCTCCTCCTACGATGTGCGCTTCTCGACGGAGCCCATCGCGGACGCAGCGGACTTTGCCGACGCAACGCCTGTCGACAATCAACCTGCACCGCTGCCTCCCGGCTTCGAACAGGAGATCACCATCAGCGGCCTTAGCCCGCTGACGGAGTACTTCTTTGCGGTGACCTCCACCGATGCCTTTGGCAATACGTCGGACCTCTCGAATGTTGCTTCGGCAACGACCGAGGATGCGCCGGTAATTGCCGTTGACCCCGAGGCCGTGGAGCAAACAGCTCCTGTGGGAGGCACAGCGATGGACATGCTCACGGTGCTCAATGAAGGCGGGATCGCCGTCGACTATGAGCTGAACGTGAGCTACTCCGGATCGATCATCTCCGATCCCATCGCTCCGCCACCTACGCCGGCTACAGCAGCTTACGAAGCCACGCCGGCAGACGAGCTTTCCACCGGCTCCGCAGGTGAATGGACACCCAAGGAAAACGTCTACCAGCGGACGCTGAGCCTCCAGAGCGTCGAAGAAACCGACTACTGGGGCATTCTCTCCACGGGAATAGGCGAGGGCGACTTCGGCTTCTTCAGTGGCGGCGACCCCGAGACGTTTAACGTCGTCGGCGACTTCGACGTCCAGGGCTTCCCGAACGCCGGCGACTTCCCGGTCAATGACGATTCGTTCGTCTACGAACTGGATAACGAAGGCAACCTGCGCGCCATCACGCTGGCCGATGGCTCCGTTGAAGAGCTGGGCACCGTAGGCTCCGACTGGACGGGCTGGGCAACCGACCCGACCGACGGCACCTACTACGTCAGCACCGGCGATGCTCTCTTCACCCTGGATGTAGATGCCGTAGAGACCGAGGAAATCGGAAGCTTCGGCGTCCCCCTCATGATTGACATCGCCATCGACGGCGACGGTCAGATGTATGGGTACAGCGTCCAGACCAATCTCTTCTACGAGATTGACAAAGAGACAGGCGAGACCACCGAGGTCGGTGACATTGGCTTCGATGCCAACTTCGGCCAGGGCCTGACCTGGGACAGCCAGAACGACGTCATTCTGATGTCGGCGTTCAACTTTACCTCGTCCCAGGCCGAGCTGCGCTCGGTGGATCGGGAGACCGGGAACTCCACCCTCATCGGCCCGCTGGCCGATCAGATGGGCTGGATTGCCACGCCCATCAGCGGCGCCGGCAACTGGCTGGCGGTCGACCCGGCAGAAGGTTCGCTTGAACCGGGCGCCTCCGACGCCATCGATCTCTCCTTCACGTCCACGTTTGCGGAAGAGGACGACCTGATTGGCGGCTTGGACTACCTCGCCAATGTGGTGGTGTCCAGCCCGAATCCGGAAGTGCCCGAGATCGAGGTGCCGGTCACCTTTACCGTAGAGGGCACCGCCGACCTGGTGCTCTCGGATGAGACGCTCGACTTTGGAAGCGTCTTCTCTGGCACCTCCGTCACGGAGACGTTGACCATCACGAACGAAGGCGATGCCATCCTGCAGGTCGCTGGCCTGTTTGCGACCGGAGAAGCCTTTGCGGTGGAGCCCGGCGTCTTCAACCTGAATCCCGGCGATGCTGCAAGCATTCCCGTCACATTCTCACCGGACGCCTCAGATACCTTTGAGGGCACCCTCACGATTGCCAGCAGCGCTGGCAATATCGATGTGCCGCTGGAAGGCGAAGGGGCTCCGTTTGTGGCGCTGGAGCCTGCCGAGCTCACCGAGACCATCGACCTGACGACCGGTGACTCGACGGCGACGCAGACGTTTGCCGTCACCAACGAGTTCGACGAGCCGCTGCCGGTCTCGCTCTTCCTGGAGCAACTGCAAGGCGAAAGCGTCAGCTTCTTCCCGCAACTGGTGGACGAAGAGCTGCTGCGCTACCGCGAGCTCAGCCAGGTAGAGCCGATTGCTGATCCGGACCTCGAACCGTCCATGGAAACGGCCCCCAACAGCTCGGAGCGCAACGCTCAGGGCAACGTCCGGTCGTTTGCCGACCTGATGGACGCGGTCGATGTGATCGGCTACGCCAACGACGTGATCGAGGAGGAAATTGTAGCCTTCGATCTCGGCGTTCCTGAAGAGCTGACCGTCGTCGACGGCGGCGTGGACTCGTTCGCCGGTAACTTCATCTTCGGCAACAACGAAGAGATTTACTGGATCGACAACGCCGACAATAACCTCAAGACCTACGCCCTCGAGGATGGGTCGGTAGAGGTGATTGGCGAGCTGGTGCCGGAAAGCTCCCAAGAGGGCTGGACGGACCTGGAGACGGACTTCACGGACGGCACAACGTATGTAACCACATACGATCCGCCCAGTGGCGAGTCGCGTCTCTACGAGCTCGACCCCGACAATGCGGAGCTCACCTACCTGGGGGCTTTCTACGATGGGATCAACATCGCCTTTGCGATTGACGATGAAGGCGAAGCGTTTGGTCACTCCATCACGGATGACGTCATCCTCGATATCGACCTTGACGCGGTGACCTCCGAGGTCATTGGGTCCACCGGTATTGTAGCCAACTTCGCGCAGAGCATGACCTTTGATTCGGAAACGGGTCAACTGCTCATGGCCGCCCTCCACAACTGCGGCTTCTTCGGCTGCTCGGATGGCGACCTGCGCGTGGTCGATCGGGAAACAGGCGCCACGTCGCTTGTGGGTCCGTTCGGTGATGACGGCATCGCCCGCGAGATGGGCTGGTTTGCCACCGAAGGCGACGGCATCACCTGGCTGGCTACCAACCTCACGCAGGTGACGATCCAGCCGGGGGCCACGGTGAACGTGTCCGCCAACTTCGACGCCCGCGAGCTGATTGAAGGCGAGTATGAAGCCCAGATCAGCATTGTAGGCGAGGCGCTGCCCGGTCAGCCGAGCGAAGCCTTGCCCGTCTTCCTGACGGTCATTGGCGAGCCGGACCTCTTCCTCTCGCAGGAAGCGCTGGCCTTTGGCGAACTATTCGTCAACGGCACCTCGACCCCGCAGATGGTCACGATCCGCAACGATGGCACCGCGGATCTGAACATCACGGACGTCTCTACCGGCTCGGAAGCCTTCCAGTTTGAAGGCCCCGCGTCCTTCACCCTTGAACCCGGCGATGCCGAGGTCTTTCAGGTGACGTTCGCGCCCGAATCGGTAGGCGAGTTCGAGACGACCCTCACGTTCGACGGCGAGGACGCCTCCGGTGAGGTTACCCTCACAGGCGAAGGCATCCCGGCGCCTGCTCTGGCGGTCGACCCCGCCGGCTTCGATCAGCAGATCCTGATCGGGCAGGTGGAGGAATACGAGCTCGAAGTCACCAATGCCGGCGCAGACACGCTGGAGTACAATGCCGCCATCGGCTCCGCGCCGGAAGACCCGGCGGTGGATGGCCCAGTGGAAGTGCTCCTGGAGGAAGACTTCTCCTCGGGCGTGCCGCCGGGTGACTGGTTCACAGCCGGCTTCAACGACGGGGCGAACTGGACGACGGAATGCTTCGGCGGACCGGTCGACCTCCTCCCCGCTGCTGTGTTCTGCTGGAGTCCCTCTTTTGTGGGGCAGCAGCGCATCGTGACGCCACAGCTCGATACCGGCGCCTATGGTGCCGTGGTGGCGCAGTTCACCCATGCGGTGGACCACTTCGCCGGGGACTACGAGATTCGTCTCGAAAGCACCGGTGACGGAGGCGAGACATGGACGACGGTAGCCGAATACCCGGCTGCGGACCTCCCTGCCACTGACGAGATGATCGTCATTGAAAACGCAGATGTCGGCTCCGACGAGTTCCACCTGTCCTGGGTGTTTGAAGGCGACTCCTTCAACATCAACGACTGGGCCTTCACCGACGTCACGATCGCCGGCGAGCTGAACTGGCTCACCATCGATCCGGAAGAAGGGGCCCTGGAAGCAGGCGAGAGTCTGGTCCACACCCTGACCGTCGATGCCACCGAGCTTGAGCCCGGTGTGCAAGAGTTGGGCGTGGTCGTCAACACGAACGACCCCCTGGCGCCGACGGCCTTTGTGCCCTTCACGCTCAACGTGGTGGAGAACATCACCGTGTCCACGCCGGACGCGGAGATCAATCCCAACCAGGTGGTGAACGTGCCGGTCACGGTGGAAAGCCTCGATGACCTGGGCGTCATCTCGTACCAGTTCACGCTGGAGTACGATGATGAGCTGCTCGAGACCATCGACTTCAACACGGAAGGCACCCTCTCCGAGGGCGCTGAAATCGCCTTCAATAATGAAGGGGATGGGGTCGTGTCGGTTGCCGCCTTCGATGTCGACACCGACGGCACCTCGACCGAGAACGGCAGCGAGCTCTTCACCATCGAAGGGGAAGGCACGCTGATCGAGCTCGTCATCCAGGCCGAAGAGGCCCTGGGCGAAGCCACGCCGGTAGCGACCGAGTTCCTCTTCAACGAGGGCCTTGACTCGCAGACCGGCCCGGGCGCCGCCGCTGAACTGGGCACGGTATCCGTCGTGCCGCTCTTTGGCGACATCGCGCTCAACCTCGACGTAACGAGCTTCGATGCGGCCCTGGCGCTTCAAAGCGCGGTCGGGCTCATCGACCTGAATGAGGCGCAAGCCACCTCCGGCGACGTATCCGGAAGCGGATCCGTCAATGCCTTTGATGGCGGCCTGATTCAGCAGTTCGTCGTGGGCCTGATCGATAGCTTCCCGGTTGAAGGAGACGAGGACGCGCTGATGGCGGCTACCACCGCTGAGGACGCGCAAGCCTCCCTCGCCTGGAACGATGCGACCAATGAGGGCTCCCAGACGCAGCTACCGCTGACGGTAGAAGAGGCGAATGGACCCATCACCTCGGTGGCGATTACCGCGCCCATCGACGGTACGTTGATGGCAATTGAAGACGTCACGTCGCAATTGCCCGAGGACTGGATGATTGCCCACCATGTAGAGGACGACGTCCTCCGCATTGCCATGGCCGGCGCCACGCCGCTGGAAAGCGGGCAGGTCGCCACGGTGGCTATCAACTGGCTGGATGACGACGCTCAGATGACGCTTGACTCTGAGGTGACCGTCAACCAGAACGCGCCGCAAAGCCTGAGCGCTGAGATCGGAACGACGCCGGATGAGTTTGCCCTCCACGGCAGCTATCCGAACCCGTTCCGGGAAGACACCACGATCGAGTACGAGCTGCCGGAGACGGCACACGTCCGGATCGTAGTCTACAACGTGCTCGGCCAGGAAGTCGCGGTGCTGGTGGATGAAGAACAAGCCGCCGGTCGCTACGACGTCCGCTGGGATGGCGCAGGCCAGACCGGTGCTTCTGTCGCGAGCGGCGTGTACATCTACCGCATCGAAGCCGGTGACTTCAGTGCCACCGAGCGCGCCACCCGCGTGCGCTAACGCTCTACTTCTCATCTCGCCGTAGCGGCGCCTTCGGGCGCCTCCTGCGGCTACAAACCCTGCGGGACTCGGCGTTGGCCGGGTCCCGCTTTTTTTGTTCGGGCCTGCATTGTTGCACCTTTGTTCTGCCCCCCACAGACGGGGCAAGAGGAGACCGCACGAGGTTCGAGGTCCTCCAAAGGCGCACGGCTTCGAGGTACCAGGCGCAGTCCCTCTGCTCGCGCTATCGTTTTCTTCGGTGGATGAGCACCCCTGCGCTTTTTATCTCGGTTCTGAATGATCGTCCTCGCCTGCTTCGTGCCGTTATCCCGATGCATACGCGCCGATGCGCACGCCGGACGCTGGGTGGCCGTCCTGCTGCTGGGGCTGTTGTCCGTCCCCGCTCACGGGCAGTCCACCGGGCAACCGGGGGCCGCTGTAGCGCAGGCGCCCATGGCAGATGCGGCTGTAGTGGAAAACGTGCTCACCATCAAGTTCAGCCCGGAGGTCATGCCCAGCGTCTTTCCCGGCCGTTCGGGTGACGTAATGGCCGCGGGCATCCCCTCGGTAGACCGACTCCACACCGAACTACAGGTGGTGGGGATGGAACGAATCTTCCGGCCCGCTGGCCGTCATGAAGCCCGCCACATCGCCTGGGGCCTGGACCGCTGGTACCGGCTGACCTTCAGTTCTGGGCAAGCGCTCGATATCCGCCACGCCCTGGCGCGCTACGCGGAGGACCCCAACATTGAGGTATCTGCGCCAGCCTACGCCAAGCAGGTGCACGGCCATCGGGCCGGTCCGCGTGTCGCTGCCGCCCGCCTCACCGCCGTCGCGGAGGAGGCACAGGCCCTGGCCAGAACGGCGCGCGCCACTGCATCGCCATCCGATCAGCAGTGGCACTTCCACAACACGGGCCAGACCGGCGGCACCCCGGGCGCCGACATCAACCTCCGGCGGGCGCATGCCGTCTCGACGGGATCCGCAGATGTCGTAGTTCAGGTCATTGACAGTGGCATACAGATGGACCATCCCGATCTGCGGGGCGCACTCTGGGTCAACCCCTGTGAAGCGCCCGACGGGCAGGACACGTGCAGCAACGGGTACGTCGACGACGTGAACGGCTACAATTTCGCGGACGACACCCCCCGCGTGGGGCCTGCCCATCTGCTGAGCGAGCTGCAGTCGCACGGCACGCACGTGGCCGGCCTTATCGCAGCCGCCAACAACGGCGAGGGCGTCGCCAGCGTGGCCGGGGGCGACGGCACGGCCGGCAGCGGGGTGCGCATCATGCCCAGCGTCACCTTCGGCCACCGGGTCGGGGGGTTTGCCGAGGCCATCGTGTATGGCGCCGACAACGGCGCCGTGATTTCCAGCAACTCGTGGGGCTACGAGCAGCCGGGCGTGTACGAGCCCGTCGTGCTGGACGCCATCGACTACTTCGTGGCCAATGCGGGATCGTATGAAGGCGCGCCCCTGCGGGGCGGGCTGTTTATCACGTCAGCGGGGAATGCAGGCGCCGATGCGCCCTACTACCCCGGCTACCATCCTGCCGCGATAGCCGTCGCCGCCACCGATCACCACGACCGCAAGGCGTCGTATTCGAACTATGGCACGTGGGTCGACCTCGCTGCGCCGGGGGGCGAATCCTTTGCCCAGCCCATCGTCAGCACGCTGCACACCGCCCACGGCACCTATGGCGGCCCCCGGTGGGCGGGCACGTCGATGGCCGCGCCCCAGGTGGCAGGGGTCGCGGCGCTCATCCTCTCGGCCGAGCACGGCCTCCCCCCCGACGGCGTGCGTGAGCGCCTCGTGCGCACCGGCGCTCCCGTGGATGGCGGCACGCCTGTAGGCCGCCGCCTGGATGCCTATCGCGCTCTCACGGGCAGGAGCCACGCGGACGACCCAGCCCAGCCCCTGGCCCAGCTCTCGCCCAACGCCGTGCACGTTCGCGTCTTGCCCGGAGGCACCAAATCCACGAACGTCCGTCTCGAAAACACGAGCAGGCGCCCCGTGACGTTCGCACTCGCAGACGCTGCCCTGCCGCCGCACCTCCGCCTCTCACCAAAACGCGGCACACTGGGGCCAGGTGAGGCCCAGCTCCTCACTGTATCTGTTGACGAGGCCGGGCTTTCCCGCCGTTCGCAACGGGATACCCTGCGCGTCCTCCTCAGCGCCGGCGCCGACACCTCGACGCTGCGCCTCCCCGTGCTGGCGGAGGTCACCACCCCGCTGGCCGTTACGCTCCCTCCTGTGGAGGTGCACCCGAACGAGACGTTCAGGCTTCCCATCACCGTGGAAAGCCTGGAGGCAGTGGATGTGCGGGCGTTTCAGTTCACCCTGACGTACGCGCCTGATCGCCTGGACGTGCTGGACGTATCCACCGAGGGCACCCTTGCAGAAGGAGCCGGGCTGGCTACCCATGCACCGGCGCCTGGCACCCTATCCGTCGCCGCTGTCAGTCCCACGCCGGATCAAACCGCGGACTCCCCCCCGCTGCTGTCTCGCTTTTCCGGGGAGGGCCCGCTGCTGCACCTTGTGCTGCGGGCGAAAGAGCGCCTCGGCCCTGCCCAGCCCGAGCTCAGCGCGGTGCTCTTCAACGACGGCCAGGGCGAGAGCCCCGTCGCTGTGGTCGAGAACGGCGCCGTGTCGGTCGTCCCGCTCATGGGCGACGTCGCGCTGAACCTTTCCGTGAGCAGCTTCGATGCCGCGCTGGCTCTGCAACATGACGTGGGGCTGATCCACCTCAGCGAGGTGCAGCGGGCCGCGGGCGACGTGTCCGGGAGCGGCACCGTAGGCGCTTTCGACGCAGGCCTGATTCAGCAATACGTGGTGGGGCTGGTCGACACCTTCCCCACCGCCGAGGGCTCCGCCACATGGCAGTCGCATCACGGGCCGGACGCGCAGGCGACGCTCCGCTGGGGAGCGCCGGCTCCTGGGGCTTCGGCGCCGCAGGTGGACCTGCCCCTCATCCTTTCCCCGGGAGCCGACGCGGTGACCGCCCTCTCCCTTCAAGCCGCCATCGACCCGACCGTCGCGGAGGTGACGGGCCTCTCTTTTCACGGGCCTGATGATTGGTTGATAGCCGACCACACCGCGGAGGGGATGCTGCGCCTGGCCCTGGCTGGTGCGACGCCCCTCCCCCAGGGGCCGGTAGCCACGCTGCACATCCGCCGGCGCCGGCCTGAGGGCGCGCTCCTTGGCCCCGCGCAGGCGACCGTAAATGAACAGCCCACGCGCGAGCTGGCGCCTGCCGCCTCGGCCGCCCCCGACCGACTGCAACTGGGCCCCGCTTTCCCTAACCCTTTTCACACCGACGTTTCCATCCCGTATGCGCTCCCTGATGCCGGGCACACCCGTCTCACCGTGTACAACGCGCTCGGACAGCGCGTGCAGGTACTGGTCGATGCCAGGCAAGCCGCCGGCCAGCATACGGCCACATGGAATGGCCTGACGCGTGAGGGCCAGCCGGCCGCTGGCGGCGTATATTTTTACCGTCTCGAAGCGGCGGAAGCGACCCGTACCGGGCGACTGGTACGCCTGCGTTGATCGCTTCCTCGACGCACCGTCCGGGCCGGAGCTTCGGTGGGGGACGTCCCGACGCAACGGGTACTACACATGCCCCATGCCGCGACGTCCGGCGGGCCTCTCCACAGCGCGGTAACCGGCGTTGCGGCACCTCGTCCGGGCCATCCGCGCGCGGCATCAGACGAGGTGATGATGCGAGTACACACGAGATGCGCCATAACTTTCGTGGCTCATCATCCGCATCCTTATCCGTGCCACACCAATGATCCCTATTCTCTCCTCGGAAATCTCCCACTTGTCCCCGGTTTGCCCATGCCCCTCCGTACGGTTACCACTATCTGCGTTCTGCTCCTCTTCGGATTTCTCACGCCGCTTACGGCAGAGGCGCAGGACGACCCCATCCCAGTTACGCTTCCGACGGAGCTTATCGGCACGGAGGAGATAGGAGAAACCGTGTTGTTGCCCGTTGAACTGGACGAAACGATTGA
>JAAAOI010000242.1 GCA_009908945.1 Bacteroidota bacterium | reverse complement strand
GCGGTACGGGTTCTCCGGGTCGATGCGGTTGGACGCGATCCCGACGGTGCGCAGCGGCGGCGCTGTATGCGGCGTTGCCGCAGCCGTGAGGTGCGCGTCCTGCCCCGCGCGGCCCTCACAGACAACGCGGAGGCGATGCGGCGGGGCATCGGCCGGGGGCACAGCTTCCGCTACCCCCGCCCGGAACGCGTCTTCCTCAAATGGCAGCCCCCAGTAGGCCGCGCTCTCAGCCATCCGCCGCAGGTGGCGCTCCAGCAAGGCCACCTCGCCATCGGCCCACCGCATGGTTTCAATCAGGGTCAGGGGGGCCTCGTCGGCACCGCCGACTGCATCCTCAAGGAAGCGCGCTTTGAGCAGGCACTCGTCGTACTCATCATCGGCATCGGAATCCCACACGATGCCGCTGCCTGTGCCCATGCGGGCCTGCCCGTCGCTGATGGAGACCGTGCGGATGGCCACGCTGAACACCGCCCGATCATCCGGTGCGATGTACCCGATGGCCCCGCAGTAGGCCCCCCGGGGCTCCCGTTCCAACCGCCGGATGTGCTGCATGGCCCGCAGCTTGGGCGCGCCTGTGATGGAGCCACAGGGAAAGAGCGCGCGGAACAGCGCCTCGTAGGAGATCCCACTGCGCAGGTGCCCCTCCACGGTCGAGGTCATCTGTATCACCGAGGGATGCTGCTCGGTCGCAAACAGCGCCGGCACCCGGACCGAGCCGGGCGTGCAGCACATGGCCAGGTCATTACGCAGCAGATCCACGATCATCAGGTTTTCTGCTCGGCTTTTCGCGTCGTCCGCCAGCCACGCATGATGTGCGGCGTCCTCCGCTGCCGTCCGTCCGCGCCGGATCGTGCCCTTCATGGGGCGCGTCCAGAGGCGGTTTCCATGCCGTCGAAAAAACAGCTCCGGGGAGAGGCTCAGCAGGTGCTCATATCCTGTGTTGAGGAGGGCTCCATAGGCCACGGGCTGCGCGGCCCGGAGCCGGGCGTAGAGGGCCGCAGGCGTTCCCTGCACGCTCGCCGACACCACATCGGTAAAGTTGATCTGGTATACTTCTCCTGCGCGTATCTTCCGCTTGGCATCCGCAAGGCGGCGACGGTACGCGCTGCGCGTTAGGCCGAACGCGGGGGCGGCAATATCGGCCGGCTCCTGATGAAAGGAGTGCAGCGCTTCGGCCACTGCAGACGGCGAAAGGCGTGTCGGAGGCGCGTACACGCCCATCCACAGGAGCGGCCGGTTGCTTGGCGACGGCGCGTCAAAGAGGTCGGGTTCGAAGGCATACCCCGCTTCGTACTGCATCGTCCCTGCCACATAATAGCCCTCCTGCACTGCGGTATCCAGGGCCGTTAGGGCAGGTCCTACCTCCTCCACCGACCAGGCCTCGATCGTATGAACAGGAGCCGTAAAGAGCAGGCTGTGCGTGTTCTCGTCGTCCGGCCGGGCCGTATCAAGGAGCTGTGTGCCCGGCGGGAGCGTACGCAGCAACCGGGTTAGGTCGGGCCGTGCCGTAGGTGATAGATCAGCGCGGGACATCGGTGGGGCGAGATGCTTCAGAGCAGGCGGTGATCAGCTTACCGCACCCTGTTCTGGATGATCCACCAGCGGCCGACGGGCCCTACCTCACATCGTGGCCGCGCATCGTGGCCTCGCATCGCAATCTCACATCGTGGCCTCGCCGATCACGACGCATCATCAGTTCACCCCGATCTGCCAATGCTCTCCGCGGACGTCCTGCCGGTCAGGGGCGATGAGTACTGCTTCCAGATGCATGAACGAAGGCGCCGTTGGGTTACGCTCGTCGACCACGCCGGACGGGGCCGTCACCACCGGGGCGAGGGAAGAAAGCACCGGTTGGGTGTAGAAGCTACCGTGCCCTTCGTTCCGCTGTGCGGCCACGCGCCGCTCCGCCTCAAGCCGCAGACGCCCCCGCGAAGGCGGCTGTCCAGGCCGAAGCCAGTACGACAGCGACGAGAGTACGGTGAGGGCCAACCGGTCCACAGCGCCCGGAATCGGCCATTTTTGGACGTTCGATAGGTACAAGGCCAGCAGCAAGAAGGCCGGGCTTAACCAGAGGACGACAAGCAAACCGATGAGCAATGCGGAGAACGACATGGGCGGCACGAGGCGAGGCAGGGGTTATGAATACCACTGCCGTACACGGGCGCAAAGAGTATGCCCGGCGCGCCAAGCCTACCCTGGCGCAGCACCAGTCCGGGAGCGCTTCCAGCGGAGCGGTGCATTAATTCAGCCACATCCGATGGGCTACCACATACTGTTCGCCATCCTGATTTTGGAGGCACAGCGTCAGTTCGGTGCGCGCCTCCTGCGCACTAACATGCTGCCAGACCGCTTTGGGCATCCGTTCAATAAGCACCCGCCCGGGCTCTGGCGCTTCTCCGAACAGCGAGTCACGCTGAATTCGGAGGTAGCTTTTAGCGGCCAGCGCACGCACTTCATCAAGCGAGCTGTGCCGTTTCAACGTAGCTCTCGTCGACACAATGGGGCGCGACTTGTCTCCCAGCAGCGCCGGTAACCAGTCGTTGGGCTCGTGGGGCTTGCGCGTGTGGCGAACCATCAGAAAGGCAAAGCCGACAAGCGGGATCAGTAACCCCACAATTAGTACAACGAGAGCGACATCGGACGGCAGCATGATGCGAGACGGTAACTGGCGTAAGCGGTTACACTGCGTAGTATACGGCACGGCGACGCCAGAATGCAACCACGCCGGAAGGATTAACACCCCCGTTGCATCACGACGTCAGCATCACGACGTCAGCATCACGATGTCAGTATCATAATATGGGCAGGGTCAGTCCTGCAAGGTCAGCGTCACCGAGGTGCGGTTGGTCCCGTCCATCTCCATCTGAATTTCCTGGGTGGGATCGGTTGGATTCTCCATGCTGCCGGTGGATGACGTGGTCAAGGTCTGCTCCATGGTCTGTACCATGCCGGTCCGGAGGTCCATCGTCAGTTGGCCTTCCTGGGTGCCATTTACGGACATCGTCATGGAAAACATGCCCATGTCCATCTCGCTGTCCTCTGTGTTGATGGTACCCTCAAATGAGAGATGCGCGATGCCGTCCTCTACCCGATCCAGGGTATACGTCACGTCCGCGGTCATCGGCAGCCCTGCGTACGTCGTGTAGCTGTCTGTCCAGCTCTCTCCTATGGCTACGGGGCGCTCGGGGTACATGCGAAAGGTAGTGCGGTAATTGTCCAGCAGTGGCTCCTCTCCCATCATGGTTTCCATTTGGGAGCGCATCGCCTCTGTCTGCTGCGGGTTGGGGAAGTCCACGCTATCCAGGATGCGCTGGCTCAGCTCTGCTACGCCTTGCGTCTCCTGGATGCTTCCATCAGCGGCGATGGTCAGTTGTACGCTTTCCCCAACCATGGCCATGTACGGGCGGTGAATAGGCGGAATGCGCTCGCCCACCTCGTCCGAGTCAAACGTCATGTTTTGTCCCATCCCCTGCATGGTGGTCTGCAAGCGATCCGTGGTCACCTGCATCGCCGCGACACCCTCAGGCCCGACCTCCTCCACGGTGTAGGTGTAGTGCCAGGTCATCTCCTGATTCTGGTCGATTTGCTGCCCCATCACGGAGATGTCGGAGGCATTCTCATTCGTTACGACTCCGTCGAAGACCTGCCCGGCGGTAGGACGGAGCTGCAGGACGTACGCATCGCCCTCCTTCCATGGAACCTCGCTGGTAGAGGCGCAGCCGCCGATGAGCAACGTTACGAGCAGAAGACACGCAGTAGAGAGAGTCAGACGCATGGGATGCTTGAATCTTGGATTTTAGGAAAGGGGAGCAGTCACGAAAGGCTATTCGAAACAGGCAGCGATAAGTTACGCACCCGCTGCCCGTGTCCCAAATAGCGGCGCATTCCGATAATACGGTTTTTTCTCCTCGCATGTCAATACCCCTACCGTGGACCAGCTTGGTGGGTTATGTCTCAACCTCCTGCTGGGCCTCCGCCACGAACACCCCGTCCGGAACCGACGCAGCTTCTTGGTCGAGCGTGCCTTCGGTGGCGGCCTCGTACCGCCGCCCGAGCCACTGCACGATGATCAGCCAGGCCCCTACCGCGATGAGCACAGGGATGGAGAGCCATCGCACGTCGATAAACGCGACGGCCGTGAGACCAAGGTTGAGCCCTACGGAAAGGACCTTCGCGGCGCGCTGCACAAACATGTCGATGAACGCTTTCGCCTTGTACTTCACATCGCGCGTGGTGGGCGTGTAGAGCGCTTCCCGGGCCGATTGGTTGATGGAGTAGTTCAGCGCGTTGTCGCTCACGCGCATGAAGCCCGCAAACGCGAGCAAGGGCACCGCCAGGAAGCCGACCGCGCCCAGGAGCACAGCCACCGGCAAGAAGAAAAGGGCGATCCGTACGCCGTGCCGGTTCAAGATGTAGGTGGTCACGAACAGTTGTATGAGGATCGACCCCATCCCCGTAATTTGCCCCAGGAAGCCGAAGAACGCGTCCTTCTCCTCCGATCCCGCAATGCGGTCCTCGACGAGGGTAGCAACCTGAAAGTCGATAATATTGGACGCCACCTCGTAGAGGGCCACCAACGCGACAATACCCAGCAAGTAGCGGGACTTGGCCACCAACCGTACGCCATCCAGCAGAGCATCCGTAGGCGTGCGCTTCGACGATTCAGGGCAGGCGGCCCCGTGGATGCGGGGGACCTCCTGCTCCCGTTCGTGACGGTAGTGGATCCAGGTGGCCAGCGCGCCGATTGTTAGGGTTGGCACGATGGCCCCGGCCAGCAACGTGGAACGCCCTACCGGGCCCACCAGCTGCGACACCACCGTTGCGCCCACGAACCCACCGACCACACCTCCCAGCCCAATGAGCCCATACAATCGCTCGGCCTGCTCGGAGGTGTTGATGTCGTTGGTGAAGGCCCAAAACGTAGCCACCATCGCGGTAGTCCAGATATCGCCCGTCACGTAGAGCGACATGACACCCACGCCCCCCATCTGATCAACCATGAGGGCAAAGCCACCAAACAGCAGGCTGAAGATCCCGGCAAACGCGATAACCAGGTAGTGGCGCGCGAGGAAGCAGACCAGCATGGAGAAGATCACCACGACGCCATATGCCACCAGCATGTTGAGCACCTTGCCCAACTGCTCTACCTGTGCGCCGGCCAGCACCAAGCCCGCAATCTCCAGCGGGTTGTCGCTGAAATGGGAAATGAGCAGCCCCCGCTTGATGGGTTTTAGCACCCAGAATATGGCGATGACCAGAAAGAAGAAAACCGCCAACCCTACGGCCTGAAAACCCTCCCCCGAGCGGACATCAAAAAATCGGCTTTTGAGCTGAGAAAAGAAGCCATCCATGGCAGCGGGGAAATAGTAAGACGAAAGGATGGAGGCACGATGCCCGGCACGGTGCTACCCATGGGTGGGAGTGCGCCCGTTTCTGCTACATGACCGGTCTATTAGAGGCCATCTCGCATATCCAAGGCTACAACTCGACGGGGATCTGCGTCCACACCGGCGGTGCCGATGGCGTGCCCGAGGCACTACGCCGTACCCCAACGACTTCCCACGTTTCGCCTGCTTGGCGCAGGTACACCTCCGTGCGGTGATCCCTTGCTCCCATGCGGCGCAGTACACCAACCAGGTACTCCTCGGAAGCCTCAGGCACCGCTACCGCTCCCGCCTCTGCCGATCGCGCACCGATGGTGTCCCCGCGCTCCCCCGTAGCGTTCCTAAAAGGGTACCAGTCCACCGGCGCAACAGTAGCTGGATCCGCATCGAAGGCGGGATGGTCCAGCATATCGTCGAAGGCCAAGCGCCCGTCATCCGTGATGCGAAACCGGTCGAAGCCACCGCCATGGCCAAGATACGCCCGAGCGATTTTGTCGCGCCGTGTGATGAGCGTTTCGGTCAGATACCTCGCCGTCTCCGGATCCGTGTAGCGCCCGGTTTCTACGAGGGCTCGGATCTCTTCATCCGTGAAATGGGCTACTTGCTTGGCCGCCCAGAACGCATCGTCCGCGTCCATATTTCGAAAGGCCGGGTTGCGATACTGGGGGCGCCACCGCGTAGGGTCGAAGTGGGTTGCCTCGAAATGCCCCACAGCGGGTATGTCCGGAGGGTCGGCACGACGCCACGGGCGGCCGGCAAACCCAAGCGAAACGACACTTTTGACGATCGTGCCTGCGTCCAAGATGTACTCGTTTCCGGCCCAAGGCTCTTTAGGCCCCAGGGGGCTTCCGCCAAGGATGGTACCGAAGTCGATCAGGTGGTGCCGCACGTAGCCGCCCTCGTCTGTTTCGATGAAGGCGTCAAACGAGTTCACGCTGCGGGAGTCGTCATGGTTGATCCAGGCGGCGAATACGCGCAGGCCCCGGAGCTCTCGCCGGTGCTCGTGCGGAAACAAATCGTTGGGATCGTCGGGGCGTGTGCCGTGATACCGAAACGGCCCCAGGGGCTGCCCCTCCAAAAATTTGCTGGCCAGCGCGCGGTAGCCACCCGAGGGGGTGAGCGGCATCAGCTCCAGCAACGCGTCAATGCGGGCGGCGTCCAAGGGCTGCGCGCGCCCCCGGGCATCTTGATACGTGACGCCTTCTACCGCCTGGAGGTCGCTGCGCTCGAAGAAGACGACCGAGTTTTGCGGCACGTGGTAGCCCAGCGCATGAAAGAGGTGGGTGCCGATGGCCTCCGCTCCGGTGCCCATCTCGGGCGTGGCTTTTTGATCAACCTTAAACAGGTACCGATCCCCCCGGGCATCCTCAACCCAAAAGCCTCCGCCCTTCCCCTCTGACTTGTCGTCTACGACGCGGAACGGTGGCTCCGGAGCGCTGCCTTGGCGCGGGCCCTGCTTCAATTCGTTTATCGAGAGGCGCTCGTAGTAGTGCCGCGGCGTATACCAGCTGGAGCGCGGCACTTCCCCAAGCGTGTTGATGTTTTGTGCTCGTCCCCCGGACTCCCCCACGTCCAGTATGCCATTCTCGACGTAGTCGTAGTAGTCCGACAGCGCACGCTCGCTCGGCGCTTCGATCGGCTGGCGGTCGGGGTCTACGACGACCGGATCATCCGGATAGAACACCTGCGCACGGGCAGGGCTCGCATCCATGCCACCGAACAGGAGCAGCAGGCCCAGCCAGGGCAACAGGATACACCACCTATGTACGGGCCGCGGAGGTGTCTTACACATGCAAAGCGCAGGGGCTGGTAAGCAGGAAGGATTCATGGGCACAAGGAGAAGCCAGCGGGCACTGGTTCAGAAGGGGTTGCCGAAGCTCAAGATAACGTTGGTGCCTTCCGTGCTGCGCGCCACATCGAAGCGCAGCATCACCCCGGCAGGAGCCACAATGCGCAGTCCGCCGCCCCAGGACGTGTCGAGGTTGGTGAATCCCCACGCGCCAATGTCGTCAAAGACCTTCCCGGCATCGGCAAAGAGCGCCAGGTCGGCAAAGTGCCAGATACGCCAGCGGTATTCGGCGTTGAAGAGCACCGCATGGCGCCCGCGGAAGCGAAAGGGCTCGAACCCGCGGAGGGTGTACGGCCCTCCCAGGTGAGGCAGCTGATAAAACGGGATGTCGGCAGCATTCTCGGCCGCTGTGTACACGCTGCGGTGCCGCAGGGCCACCGTGTGGTAGTTGTTGAAAAACGAAAGGTACTGCTGAGCCTCTCCGGTCACCTGGTTGACGTGGGCGTTATCGCGCGTCACGTCCTGGAAGCGGTCGTACGCTATTGCGACCATTTGCCCGGAGCGCGGATGGTGGGGACGGTCGGTGAGCGGGTCTACGTTTGGGGTGAAGCGGTCGCCAATGCTGCCCAGGCGCCGCACGTCGCGGCGGTCCCACTCCAGGCGGGCGTTGTAGTGCGCATACCGCGTGGTGCCAAGGGCGGACAGGCGGGCGCCCGGCGGCGGCTCGAACGCGCCGCCCAACAGCGACGATTGCCGGGAAGGTTCGTTGACTTCGTACGAAGCCCCGGCCACGAAGGCTACCGACGGGTGGGGCTGTAGCCCGATGAACCCGCCCGCGAACAGGTCGCGGATATCGTACTCCAGCGTCTCGGGCTGATCCTCCGTAATCGGCTGCAGGAATTCCTCCGGCCGGAGCCGATAATTTACGTACCCTTGAGCAAAGAAGGGCCCCTGCCGAACCCCCCCTGCGGTGTTAAGCAACCAGTACCCGCTTACGGTCCCGCCAAGGGTGACGGAAAAGTCAACGTCATCGCGGGCATAGAAGGGATAGAAGCCCGCGCGCAAACCCGTCCCTGACCCCGTCCGGAAGCCCCCCAGGTTGACGCGGTAGGTCCCCTCGGTAACCACCCCCAGGGTTTGAAGCACGTTGCGGTCTTCCACCCAGATTACGGCCGACTCCAGGGAGCCCCGCTCAACAGGCTTCACTTCATGGTATTGCGCCTGGCGGGCCTCCCGGAGCTGTGCCGCCCGCGAGCGGGTCGGCTTCCCGTTAGCGGTTGTGTCTGCCACCGCTGGGGACGACTGGGCGCCCGTTTGCCCGTCTGCAGAAGCGGGCGGAGTGGCCACGAGGCTCCCGCACAACAATAAAATCAGATAGAAGGGGTGCATCGCCAGTTACGGATCCCAGAAATACCGAGTGGAACGCTATGTAGCAGCCACGAGCGGCCCGTTACAGTCGCCGTGAACCGTGCGCAGAAGGCAGGACTGGAACTGCGGCCTGTGGGCTACGCCCCTGGACTACGTTCGACTGCCATCTGAGATATAGGGCCGATCAGCAGGCCCGTTCCACCCCACCGGCGATCGCCCGTACGCTGCGGGCTTGGGCGGGGGCCTTGGCTTCTGCGTCGTTGGTGGGTTCGGCGTGCAGTACCCACCAGCGCGCCCTCACATATTCCGCCGGTACTGCCCGCCCACGTCAAACAGCGCGTGGGTGATCTCGCCGAGGGAGCAGACCGTGACGGTGTCCATCAGCTCGGCGAAGACGTTGCCACCTTCGCGGGCTACCACGGAAGGGGCCTCCGAGCGCTGTCGCGGGCTTACGCGAGAGCCTCAGCGTGTTTTGTCGGGTACATAGCTGATCAACAGACGCGACAATCTTACAGGATCCAAATCAAACCCTATTATTAACCAGATAAAAGATTGTTGGTCGCTTGCTCTTCTCTTTTTTTCGGATACTGACGTTGGATTGATTCTACTGCCTTCATAATACTTTCCTTGTTTTCATCGACAACTTATCGTTCATTTGTGAAACTGCTTATAGCACTTTCAATCTGTATTTTTCTCTTAGCATGTAACTCTAAGATAACTGACGCAGAGAATGAATTATCTATTGAATAAGCCCTGAGTCCCCTATCATCTATCGATATGCAGGACTTGGCCAATCGAACTATTGCTATTAAAACCCTACTGCGGATAAACTGCCTTCTATTCTTACGTAATATGAGCTAACAGTTTTTCAAAATGTTGGTGCAAATTTGAACAAGGTACCTCGTTTTCACAATGGGTATCAAAGATATTTAAACAGGGTTTTAATTTATCATAAATCAATATTTGGTTGTAATACTTCTAACCTTCTTGTCTCGCAATAAGTAGATGACGATTGTACGTTAGAGTGCTCGGCTTATTTTGTTTCATTGAAAGGAGCGCTAATAAGTGTTACCGGTGGTTTTATAGCACTCGGTATCGCCTTAGTCAGCTATGGCTTAGCCGCTGAGTCGGTGTATGACTGCTTCGAAAGAACCGGAACCACCGACTGCATGGGAACGCCGGCACCCGAGTAGGTGTTTTGACAGATACGGCTGTACCGTTGGTTCTTTACAAAAGAGGCTTTAAATGATATTATCAACGTCTTCTAAGTCGTGGGAAAAGACGCTTTTGGGACATCCTGGTTCTTCGATTATCGCGCTTTCAATTGCGGCGACGTCGATGGTCTTGCTACTATCGACACAGACTCTCGAACAGAGCTTGGCCGTTGCCATTTCATTCCTTCTCGTGTTAACTTTACTTGTTATCAATGTCCAGCACCGGCGGGCGGTCAAAAATACGAAAGGCAGTTGACCCGACAGGGAGCTTCGTTGGCCAAGGCAAATCATGAGGTGCACCCCTACCATGCTACACCCATCCGTCGGAACCTGGCAAAGCGTTAAGGAAGGGGTGTTGCGATGAGCTATGGTATTTTGGCAAGGTGCAGTAAACCCGGCGCAATTGATGCACTGCCCATCATCACATATTCCGCCGGTATTGCCCGCCCACATCGAATAGCGCGTGGGTGATCTCGCCGAAATAGCAGGCGGTGACAGCAGACCTGCCCTCAGCGGTATGCGTTCATCAGGGGGATTCGCAGTGCATCCGAACCCCACAGCAGGAAAAGTCGGCGTCAGGACTGTACAAAAGTCAAACCATCAGATCGTCTCAAGAGAACACCCAGGGAGGCACCACTCTCATTTGACGTCTGGAGGTATTGCAGCCTCCATGATGCTGGCACGTGTGTGGACCCCGAGATACACACGGTCAGCATCAGGTCCGATCGCCATGCTACCGGCCCCTGCGGCGTCTGGAACGCGCAGGCGGTGCTCAATCACTCCATCCTGGTCGAGTACAAGAATCAGCGCAGGCTCGTTTTCCGACAGTGCGACGAGCAGCCAGAGCTTCGCGTCGACCAAGGCTGCATCTCGAAAATACGCGAGTGGTGCAAAACTATTGGGAGACTCGATTGCCGCGTTGCGCTCGAAAAAACGCTCCAAAATTGGGTCGGCCTCGGGAAGGTCAGCATACGAGCGCTCCCACAGCAGCCTACCCGAAGCATCGTAGCGAGTGATTTCTGCCGCTGCAGAGCGGATGAGCCAGAGTCCTCCCTCAGCATCTAACACGCCATTATTGGCGAGAGCGTGGAGGACGTCCGGAATCCGACCAGCATTGATTTCTGATTTAACGTTGGCCATGTCGAGCACTACCCGACCTTCAACGGCTCGTGTCCCGGCGGCATAGCGCAGGGTGCCCTCAGGGTCATAGACTGCGACAATGGAATCCACCTCGGCTGATCCAACAAACGCAAGATGTCCCCCCGGCCCGTACACCACGGTGCTGGCCCGATCGGGGAGGTCGGCCGTCTCCAGAAAGGAGCCCGTAAGGCTAAACCGCGTCTCGCGGCCAGAGGCATAATCTGCTACTCGCACCGCCGAATCCGAAACGCCGATTGCGCCGGGAAATTGCAATTCACCCGGCCCCTCGCCCTGCCCTCCAAAGGCGACGTGGCCACTCCCGTCAGCATTGAACCCATGGATCCGAGCCTCACGTGCGTCCAGCACGAAGAGCTGTCCATTCGGACTGACGGCAAGCGTCCCAACAGAGCTAAAGAGCACGTCCGGCTCGCCCAGAAAGGGGCGCGCCTCCACCACGTGCTCAGCAACTGCTGGCGTGCTCTCCTCAGGAGCGCAGCTGCTAAGTACGACAGCACCCGCCACAAGGCACATGACGAGCGATTTGACGGTAAAACCGAGAGGGGAGATCATGTGCAATCAGCTGTGGACCAGGAAATACTCTCTCCCAGCCACGCTACGGGACTACGATGTGTGTTGCAAACTCCTACCGCCTACTCTTTTGTTTTCTTACAGCCGAAGCCGTCATGCAGCCGCTTCTTCGCTGGCTTGGTCATGAAGTACCATCCGGGTTTTGTCAACACTGTCTGTGAAGTAAGGATTTGACAGTGAGCGCTCTGTGACCAGGTCTACATTGCGATTAAACAACCCTTCCAGCGCTTCAGCGAAGGCGAGGTAACGATCGGCATAGCCCGGAGACCGATCAGCGAAATCTACAATAAAGTCGAGGTCGCTGGTGTCCGGGTCGAACGATTCGGTGGCTGCTGAGCCAAAGACCTCCAAACGCGCCACTCCAAAGCGGCGACAAAGGGCATGAAGCTCGGACTGGCGATCTTTGAGTTGAGAATTCATATCTGAATTTCGTACAAAGACAATAGCGCAATTGATGCGCCGCGCGCGGCTACATATTCCGCCGGTACTGCCCGCCCACGTCAAACAGCGCGTGGGTGATCTCGCCGAGGGAGCAGACCGTGACGGTGTCCATCAGCTCGGCGAAGACGTTGCCACCTTCGCGGGCTACGGCCTGGAGGCGATCGAGCGCCTCCCTGCGCGCCTCGGGATTCCGCCCCTGGAACTGCCGCAGCA
>JAAAOI010000254.1 GCA_009908945.1 Bacteroidota bacterium | reverse complement strand
GTGAGGGACGCGCGGGGCAGGACGCGCACCTCACGGCTGCGGCAACGCCGCATACAGCGCCGCCGCTGCGCACCGTCGGGATCGCGTCCAACCGCATCGACCCGGAGAACGCGTACCGCTATCACAAGACCAACCGCCGCGCCGTGTACGATCGTGCGCTTGAGGAGGCGCGGGCCGCGGGCTGGGACGAGCCCCTGCTCCTGAACACCCGCGGGCAGGTGTGTGAGGGCGCGCGCACCAACGTGTTTATCCGACGGGGCGGCGCCCTGTTGACGCCTCCTACCCATTGCGGCCTGCTGCCCGGCGTGTACCGCGCCCACGTGCTGGCCACAAACCCGACGGCCCGCCAAGCCGTCCTGTATCCGGACGATATTGCGGCGGCCGACGCCGTATACGTATGCAATGCGGTGCGGGGATGGCAGGCCGTCACCCTCCAAGACGAGCCCGTGCCCTCCTGAACGTTTCTTGCGTGCCGCGATGCCTTCACCTGATAACATTGCCGACCGGCTGGTCTATCTGCTGGAGCATACTCCACCATTCGATGCCCTGCCGTCAGAGGTGCGCGCGACGCTGCTCCAAGACGCCCTTGTGGAGTTCTTCCCGGCGGGCACCACCATCATCGCCCACGGGGCCGAGGATCAGCGCTACCTGTACGTCGTCGAGTCAGGATCGGTGCGGCTGGAACATGCCACCACCGGGCAGCTGGTGGACATGTGCGCTACAGCGGACGTATTTGGCCACTGGGGGCTGGTTCGGGAGGATGCCGTGCCGTACGAGGCGCGGGCCGTGGAGGAGACAACGTGTGCGCTGGTTCCAGCTGAAGCGTTCCGCGACGTGTACGATACGCACCCGGCATTTGCGGCGTTCTTCAAGGACAGCCTGCAGCAACAGGACGACGTGGTGCGCCCGCCCGTAGATGCAGGTACCTCCCAGCTCCTGCTGGGCACCACGGCGGGAGATCTGGTGCAACGGGCCCTTGTCCGCTGCGCACCCGATGTTACCCTTCGGGTGGCGGCCCAGCGGATGCGTAAGGAGCGCGTCGGGTCTCTGGTGGTTACCGACAACGGCGCCGCGCTCGGTATCCTCACCAATAGCGACCTGCGCGATGAGGTCGTGGCCGGTGAGACGGCCGTAGACGCGCCCGTGCGCGATGTGATGAGCAGCCCCGTGATTACGCTGCCGCGCCGTGCGCCCCTGTTTGAGGCCCTGCTGACGATGGCGCGTCATCGGTTGCACCATCTGGCCGTGTCTGATGAGGAGGACGAGGTAATCGGGGTTATTTCCGCGAGCGACATTGCGCAGGCCCGAGGGCAGGACCCCACGGCCACCATGAAGCGCATTGAGCGGGCCACGTCCGTAGAGCAACTGGCCGGCATCCGGTCCGAGGTAGATACGCAGCTGATTCATCTGCACCGGCAGGGGGTGCAGGCCCGCGACGTCGTCCGGATCAACACGGAGATCAACGACCAGATCACCATCCGGGCGCTGACGCTTGTGGAGGAGCAGCTGCGCACGGCGCACCCCGAACGCTACATCGACTGGCCCTGGGCGTGGATGTCGCTGGGCAGTGAGGGCCGCAAGGAAATGAGCTTGCGGACAGACCAGGACAACGGGATGATCTACGCCGATCCGCCTGACGAGGCGACTGCTGCGCGTGTCGAGGCCTGGCTGCGGCCGCTGGCAGAGCGTGCGAATGAGGCCCTTGCTGCCATTGGCTACACGCTGTGCGACGGCGATGTGATGGCGCGAAATGCAGCATGGCGCTTGCCGCTGCGCCGCTGGAAGCGCGTCTTTCGCCAGTGGATGTTCGACCCCAGCCCGAAGGCGCTCATGAACGCCACGATCTTCTTTGACGTTCGGGCCCTGTACGGCGAGCACCACCTGGTGGAGCAGCTCAAGCGTGAGCTGCGGCAGGCCCTGGATGACGAGCGCGGGTTTCTCACGTTTCTCGTCAGCATCGCCCTGCAAAACACCCCACCGCTTACCTTTTTTCGCCGCTTTGTGCTTGATGAAGACGGCGAGGAACGGCCGTATTTTGATATCAAGCTGCGCGGCCTCATGCCGGTGACGGACCTGGCACGGGTGCTGGCGCTGGATGCGCGATTTCTGGACACAACCAACACGCTGGATCGGCTGGAAGCCGCGGGTGCGGCCATGCCCCGGGTGCGGCAAACGGCAGATAACCTCAGGGATGCGTACCGCCACCTGGAGGCATTGCGGTTGCAACACCAGATCCGTTGTATCGAAGAGGGACGCCCGCCCGACAACCGCGTCAACCCCACTGCGCTCACCAAAACGCAGCAACAGATGCTGAAGGTGGTGTTCTCCACCATGAAAGACGCGCAAAAGGCGCTGGAGCTGCGCTACGGCGCACAATCAGTCCGGACGTAAGAGCAGACACGGCTGGATCGACCGCAACGGCGGGCCGGCCCTGCATCCTACCGCCGGCCAGCCCTGCAAAGGACCGGTGATCAGTACGTCAGGTCCGCAAACCTGGAATCACGCGAGGCCTCCAGGGCCTGCCCCATGGTGTGGATGCCGCGCTGTTTGAGCAGCGGCATGAGCTTCACCAGCAGTTCAGCCGTGATGAGGGCATCGCCAAGGGCGGTGTGGCGGCCGGTCACTGTAATCCCCAGCGCATCGGCCAGGGCGTCCAGGCTGTAGTCGTCGCGGTCCGGGTTGACGAGTGCCGTAAGGAGTAGGGTATCCAGCACGGGCTGGTCGAACCGGCAGTCCAGGGCCTCTTCCTCTTGGCGGATGAAGCTGAGGTCGAACGCCACGTTGTGCCCGACGAGGACTGTGTCGCCAGCAAACTGATGAAAGTGGGGGAGTACGCGGTCGATGGTAGGCTTCCCGCGCAGGGTAGCGGGTTGAATGCCGTGGATGCGCACGGAGTCGAGCGAGAGGGGGCGCTGTGGGTCAACGAGCTGGTCAAACGTCTCACCCTGCAACACACGCTGATTGAGCACGCGCACGGCGCCCAGCGAGATGATTTTATCTCCCTCCGTGGGGTGCAGGCCTGTGGTCTCCGTGTCGAAGACGGTGTAGGTGAGGCTGCGCAGCGGCTCGGCCGCCCGAGGGCCAGCCCGCGTGTGGGCGTCCAGCAGGTCGAAATCGTAGTAGATAGGCCGCCCTTCGGCCGAGGGGCGCCGCCGTAGCCGGTTCTCTCGCAGCGCTGCTGCCGGGAGGTAGAGGGCCAGCCCGGCGGCGTCCCCCATGGTGGGGGTAGGCGCGAGGCGAGCGCGGTGGCGCGCCAGGACGTCCGCCAGCGTAGGCTGCCGCTCGGCCGCAGTGGGCAGTACCGAGTTGTGCCGCCACGCGTCGAGGAGCGAAGCAGGCACCGGGGGGCCGTTCCAGCGGACATGCAGCCCCACCTCACCCTTTTTGGGTTCGATGGCACACCGCAGCGTATCGTCCGTTGCGCGTTCCTTGAGGTGCTCCATCAGAAACAGCATGGCATGGACGGCCAGGTAGCTATCTACATGAACCCAGAGGTCGCCCGTCACCCCTTCCACCTCCACCGTCACGCCCAGGTGGTCCTCGGCACGACGCACAATAGCGTCGAGCAGGTCAGCGCCCAGCATGGCGTCGAGCGGCCAGGCGACCGGCGGCCCGTCACCTGATCCCCCTTCAGCAGATGCTGCTTCGTTTGGCGTTCCTCCGGCTGCCGTTCCTCCGGCTGATGCTGTAGCGTCGGCCGGCGTCGACGGCCCGCCCCACTGCGCCAGCAGCCGGCCGAGCCGCTTTCGAAGCCCCTCAGCGTCATCGGGAGCTGCGTCACCACCCGGGGCGTAGGCTGCCAAGAGCGACCGGAGGCGCTCCTGGGCTGTGTTGGATCGGACCTCCGGCGTGACGTCACCCAGCACCACGACGAAGCCGCGTTGCTCCGAGGTTTCATCGATAATCAGGGCCAGGCGCACCCGCAGGAAGCGCTCCCCCTTCACCGCGGTCACAAAGTGCATGGCCGGGGCGTCTTCATCGGTTGCCGCATGGCGGTAGGTCAGGTCCTCCAACGCGTGCGTAACGACATTCCGATCGATGACGTTAAACACGGAGCGGCCAAGGCCAATATGGGTGGTCGGCGCTGCGTCCTCTGTGGCTTCAAGGGCCAGCAGTTCGCGCGCCCGCTGGTTGTAGAGCAACATTTGCCCGTCCAGGGTACACACCAGCACCCCGTCCGATAGCTCACCGAGCAGTGCAGACAGTATGCTTCGCTCGCGTGCGGTCTCTGCGCGTGCGGCCGCGACGCGCTCCTGCACTTCGGCCTGTTCCTCCGCATACGATCGCAGAACGGCGTTGACCGCCGGGCTGAGTTGCTGCAAGGGCGGATGGGCTGGGACGTGAAGCGCCTGCGGCTCGTCCGCAGCCGTCATCAACTGTGCCTCTTCTACGAGCTGATAGGCCGGCGCCAGATGCCGCTGAAAAAGCCAGCGGAGGCCCCCGTACAGCCCCAAGGCGGCCAGCGCAACCAGCACCGCGGTGTAGATGACCAACACGTCCAGGTTCGCCTGCGCCCCTGCGCTACTCCAGATTAGGGCCACCAGCGGGCCTAACAGCAGCACCGTACCTATCAGTGCCCGGCTGAACACCTGCCAGAAATGCCGATCCTGTCGCATGGGTGGGGGCGCGGCCGAGGGAAACCTGGGGTGTGATGATCAGCCGTACTACCAAGAATCGTCGTCGAGAGGTCCGT
The DNA here is from genome assembly GCA_009908945.1 of Bacteroidota bacterium. Taxonomy (GTDB): domain Bacteria; phylum Bacteroidota; class Rhodothermia; order Rhodothermales; family Salinibacteraceae; genus Tc-Br11-B2g6-7. Next base: position 7,485 of record JAAAOI010000254.1, on the reverse strand, counting down.
TGGAGTATCGTCGGGAATCGCCTTTTTGGCCCGCCGATTTGCACTCTACCCTCCAAACGCCCGTTATTATACGTACAGCCGTGTCGTAGCTCTTCAATCCTGCCCCCTCCTTATGAACCCACCGCTGTTACCCGAAGCACTCATCGACCGCGCCGCGCGCCGCCTGAAGGTCCTCGGTGAGCCCGTGCGGCTACAGCTTCTGAATCTGCTGCGCATCCACGGTGAGCTCAGCGTACAGGAACTCGTGGATGGGTCCGGGCAACGGCAGGCGAACGTCAGCAAGCACCTCGGTATTCTGGCCCGAGAGGGGCTTGTCGATCGTCGGAAGGACGGGGTAAGCGTACTGTACTCCATTGCCGAACCCAGCATACAGGCCATCTGCCTCTTGCTCTCTACCAGCTTGCAGGAAAACGGGCAGGATCTCTCATCACCGGACTCTCAGCTATCCCCATAATTTTCCGCTCGAAGGGGTATCGCGCATGAAGCGGCAGCGTCTGATCGCACTATTTGTGTTGGGCTTCCTGCTCTTCAACTACCCGGTACTGTCGCTTTTCAGCGTGGAAAGCGTCGTGCTGGGGCTGCCCGTGCTATACCTATACCTCTTTTGCGCGTGGGGTGGGTTTGTGTGGCTGCTCTCACGCATCGTAGACGCCCCCGAGGCCTCGGCGTCTCCTCGCCGGGGCCCTGCCGTACCGCCCACCGATTGACGAAGGATCTGCATGCTGCAAGGCAGCCTCATACTGGCGGTAGCGCTTGCGTACCTCGGGCTGTTGTTCGCCGTGGCCTACTACGGTGACCGGCGGGCGGATGCAGGCCGCAGCATCATCAGTACCCCGTACGTGTATGCGCTCTCGTTGGCCGTTTACTGCACCGCCTGGACGTTTTACGGAAGCGTAGGCCGGGCGGCCAGCACCGGGCTGGACTTCTTGACCATTTACCTCGGGCCGACCATCCTGGCACCGCTTTGGTGGCTTATCGTGCGGAAGATGATCCGGATCAGCAAGCAGCAGCGGATCACCTCGATCGCCGACTTCGTCGCGTCGCGGTATGGGAAGAGCGCAGTTTTGGGCGGCACCGTCACGGTGGTGGCGGTAGTGGGCATTGTGCCGTACATCGCCTTGCAGCTGAAGGCGATCTCAACGAGCTTCACGGTTGCCAGCGCCTACCCCAATGCCGCAGCGCTTACCAGTGCCGGGGGAGGCGCCGTTCCACTCGTGGCCGACACCGCGCTGTATGTGGCGTTGCTGCTGGCGCTGTTTACCGTTCTCTTTGGCGCGCGCCACCTGGATGCCACCGAGCGGCACGAAGGGATGGTAGCGGCCATCGCGTTGGAGTCGCTCGTGAAGCTCGTGGCTTTTCTGGCCGTAGGTCTGTTCGTCACCTTCGGACTCTATGAAGGGTTCGGCGACCTCTTCTCGAGCGCGGCCGAACGCGCGGATCTGCAGGCGCTACTGACGCTGGAGCCGAGCGCCTCGGTGTTCGGTGAATGGGTGTGGCTTACGCTCCTGAGTATGCTGGCCATCCTGTTTTTGCCGCGGCAGTTTCAGGTGGCCGTGATCGAAAACGTGAATGAGCAACATCTCAAAAAGGGCATCTGGCTTTTTCCGCTGTACCTCATCTTGATCAACCTGTTTGTGTTGCCGATCGCGCTGGCTGGGATGATGTACTTCCCTGATGGGACGGTGGAAGCCGACATGTTCGTACTCGCGCTTCCGCTGGAGAGCGGCCAGCCCGTGCTGGCACTGCTGGTCTTTATTGGCGGGCTTTCCGCGGCCACAGCCATGGTTATTGTGGCTACAACCGCGCTGGCCACCATGGTGTGCAATGACCTGGTCATGCCGGTGCTTCTGCGAACCAAAGCGCTGCGCCTGCAAGAACGTACGCGGCTCACTGGGCTGTTGCTCGGCATCCGCCGAAGTAGCATTGTCGGCGTGCTGTTGCTTAGCTTTGCATACGCCCGCCTGGTCGAGGGGCACTACACGCTCGTCTCCATCGGCCTGATCTCGTTTGCCGCGGTCGCTCAGTTTGCGCCAGCTATCCTTGGCGGCTTGTACTGGAGGCGGGGTACGCATGCCGGTGCCCTGTGGGGGCTACTGGCGGGTTTTCTGGTGTGGGGATACACCCTGCCGCTACCGTCGCTTGCCGAGGCCGGGCTGCTATCGCCTACCTTTGTGGAGATGGGGCCTTGGGGGTGGGCGCTGCTGCGGCCCCACGCCTTGTTTGGGTTGGAAGGGCTGAGCCCAGTTGCTCATGGGCTCTTCTGGAGCCTGCTGATCAATGGGGGCCTGTACGTTGGGCTCTCCTTCAAAACGCAACCCACAGCGGTGGAGCACAGCCAGGCCCGGGCCTTTGTGGATGCGCTGCCCGTGTCGTCCCGCGCAGCCGTCTGGCGGGGGCAGGCCTCCGTCACGGAGCTGCGCCAGCTGCTCCAGCGCTTCCTTGGGTACCGGGCAGCCACCCAGGCCCTGGAACGGTTCGCCGAAAGCCAAGGCATCAACACCACAGAGCCGGGGTGGGAGGACGCGGTCCCTGCCAATGCCCACCTCATGCACCATGCCGAGCAACTGCTGGCGGGAGCCATCGGGTCGGCTTCGGCGCACGTCGTGGTGAGCTCGGTCGTCAACGCCGAGCCGCTCAGTCTGGCAGAGGTAATGGAGATACTGGACGAAACCCAGCAAATGATGGCGCACAGCCGCGAGCTGCAGCGCAAGAAGCACGCCCTGGAAGAGGCGACGCAACGCTTGCAGGCCGCCAATGCCCAACTGCAAGAGCTGGATCGCTTGAAGGACGATTTTATCTCGACCGTCACGCACGAACTACGGACGCCCCTTACCTCCATCCGGGCGTTCTCTGAAATCATGCACGATAATCCCGACCTGTCCGCCGAGCAGCGGCAGGAGTTTCTGGAGGTCATCATCAAAGAAGAAGAGCGCCTGACGCGGCTGATTAATCAGGTGCTGGACCTGCAGAAGCTTGAGGCCGAGCCCATGAGGCTGCAGGTGGAGCCGCTCTCGCTACGTACGATCGTGAATGAGGCAGTGCAGGCGATGAGTCAGCAGATGGAGAACGCCAGCGTGGTATGCACGGTGCAGCCGCCCGGCCCCGGGCCCGGGACGGTGGAAGGGGATCGGGATCGCCTAAAGCAAGTGCTGTTGAACCTGCTCTCCAATGCGTTCAAGTTTTGTGATGACACAGACGGCCGTATTTTCGTCACGCTGAGGGGCCGGGCGAACGAAGTGCAGGTCGATGTCGCAGACAACGGCCCAGGTATTGATCGTGAAGCGCGCGCGTCCATCTTCGAGCGGTTTCAGCAGGCCCGCCCGAGGGCGCGTGCCGGGGCGTCGGGCAGTGGGCTTGGCCTCACCATTGCCCAGCGCATCATCCTGGAGCACGATGGTGATATCTGGGTCAGCAGCCCCCCAGGCGAAGGGGCCACCTTCTCATTTACGGTGCCACGCGCTCAGGCCTCCACCCCTACAGATGACCCTGGCCCCCTGGGTGATGGGGCCTCCGCTACGCCAGACACCGCAGGCTCCGCGGGCTCTCCCATAACGTCCTCTGACTCCTGACCCCCTACACCTATGGCTACCTACGTGCTCATCGTCGACGATGAACCGAGTATTGCGATGTCGCTGGAGTTCATCATGGAAAAGCAAGGATACGAGACCCAGGTGGTAGGCGATGGCGCAGAGGCGCTCCAGCGCATTGAAAAGGCTCCCCCAGATGTGGTGTTGTTGGACGTAATGCTGCCTACGTACGATGGGTTTGAGGTCTGCCGGCGCATCCGCGAGCGAGAGGAATGGGCCGACCTGAAGGTGCTAATGGTTACGGCGAAGGGGCGGGAAGAAGACGTCAAGAGAGGGCTGGCCTTGGGGGCAAATGGGTACGTGACCAAGCCGTTTGCCATAAAAGATGTCGTAGCCAAGGTAGAGGGCTTGCTCACCTGATGCGTACCCCGAAGTCCTTCTCGTCTGCCCATCTCGCTGCTATGGATTCCGCTGGCTTTTCCTCCGTGCATGGCGCCCTGCTGCAGGCGCTGCTTGAGGCGCTGCCGGAAGGGGCGCTTGTGTTAACTCCGGATGCCCGTGTACTTGCACACAACGAGCGGGCACACGCCTTGCTACAATGGGTCCGGCCGGCAAAGGCACAAGGTGGTGCTGTGGAGGAGCTTGAGGGGGTGGCGGCTACCACGTTGCTGGATGCGCACGTGCTGCACGAGGCCTTGTCCGAAGCGCCCGCATCGGTAGGCGACGAGGCAGAGCCTGCACATGCTTCGCTCGCCGTGACGGGCCGGGAAGGGCGCGTCTTGCGCGTGCAGGCCCGCCACACAGGCGACGCGCAGGCTCCATGGCTGCTGCTCATGGAGCGCTCCGGGGACACCGACGGGCCGCGCCGGGCCCGGGAGCATTTCTTGCGTACCCTGACGGAAGGCATGCGGGGCCCGCTCGCCAACGTGCGGGCCGCGATTGAGACCATCACCACGTATCCAACAATGGAACCGGCGGTGGAGGAGCAGTTCAAACAAATCATTCTGGAGCAGTCCGTAACGCTGAGCGCGCACCTGGACCGCACGCTTGAGGAGTACTCGCGTCAGCTCAAGAGCCAGCGCAAGCGGGACGTCATGGTAGCCTCTGATTTGCTGGCGCTCCTGCGCACTGCGCTGCAGCACGAGCTGGGCTTCATGGTGCACACCACCGTACCCGAGCAGCCGGTCCGGTTGCGTATCGACCCGTATACGCTGGTGCAGGCGCTCGTGCACCTGGCTGGGCTCATCGAAAATGCCGCGCGGTTTACAGAGCTGACCTGTGCTTTGCGGGCCTCCGATACGGCTGCCCTGCTGACCCTGGAGTGGGCTGAGGGTGAGGCGATCACGGAGGACCGGCTGGAGCGGTGGCTCACGCAGCAGCTCCCGCTCGAGGTGTCGGTGGTCACCACCACCGTTCAAGAGGTGCTCGACTGGCACCAGGCTGCGGTTGCCATCCTCCCGCTGGAGGGCAGGGGCACCGCCCTTCAGGTGCAGTTGCCGTGCCTGTGAGTAGGCCCCCGCGTGGCCTGCCAGAAAAATTCACGTGAGGCTTGACACCTCGCCCGCTGTTTATTACAATTAAGTAGAATATTCAAGAAAGCGCTTCCGGCCAATGCCTACTCAGATCCTCAGGCCCCCGATTTGATCTAAAAGCACCGCTTTTGCCCCAACGTATTACTGCTTAGTAATATAATACACCAACTGCTCCCAGCTCTATGCCAACCGACTCCACCGCCCAGGTTACTGCTGCCTATTCAGGGAAAGACAACACGTATGAGCCCTCTGCGGCCTTCCGCGAGCGCGCCCACATCGCGTCGATGGAGGCCTACGAAGAGATGTACCAACGGTCCATTGAGGAACCCGAAGCGTTCTGGGGGGAGCAGGCCAGCCGCCTGTCGTGGTACCAGCCGTACAGCACCGTCAAGGACGTCTCGTTTGATGTGGACGCCCTGGACATCAAATGGTACACCGGGGGGGCGCTCAATGCTTCGTACAACTGCATCGATCGCCATCTCGAAGAACGGGCCGACCAAACGGCGATGATTTATGAGCCGGATGACCCGGCGGATGGGGCCCAGCACATCACCTATGCGGATCTGCACGAGAAGGTGAGCCGCCTGGCCAACGTACTCAAAAAGAACGGGGTGCAGAAGGGCGACCGCGTGACGCTGTACATGCCCATGGTGCCACAGGCGGCGTATGCTATGTTGGCGTGTGCGCGCATCGGTGCGGTGCACTCGGTGGTGTTTGCAGGATTCTCCCCCGATGCCCTCGCCGATCGCATCCTCGACTGTGAGTCCGACTTTCTGATCACAGCGGACGAAGGGATGCGCGGCGGCAAACCCGTGCCGCTCAAGAAAAATGCCGACAAAGCCTTGGAGCGCTGCCCGGACGTGCGCCATGCCCTTGTTTTTCAGCGTACCGGCAACGACGTACACTGGGTAGAGGGCCGCGACCTCTGGTACCACGAGGAGATGGCATCCGTAGATGCCCAGTGCGAACCGGTCCCGATGGATGCCGAAGCTCCGCTCTTCATCCTGTACACCTCGGGGTCAACGGGTAAGCCGAAGGGGGTCGTTCACACGACGGGCGGATACCTGGTGTACACAGCCACCACTTTCGAGTACGTCTTTGACTATCACGAAGGCGATGTGTACTGGTGCACAGCGGACGTAGGTTGGATCACCGGGCACTCCTACATGGTGTACGGCCCGCTCCTGCAGGGGGCTACGCAAGTGTTCTTCGAGGGGACCCCCATGTACCCCGATGCTTCACGGCTATGGCAGGTGGTGGACGCCCACGATGTCAACATTTTCTACACGGCGCCCACCGCTATTCGCGCCCTCATGCGCGAAGGGGACGCGTATGTGGACAAGACAGACCGGTCCTCGCTGCGCGTGCTCGGCACGGTGGGCGAGCCGATCAATCCAGAGGCCTGGCGCTGGTACTACGATAAAATTGGCAACGGCACCTGCCCCATCGTGGATACGTGGTGGCAAACCGAGACAGGAGGCATCATGATTACCCCACTGCCGGGTGCTATTCCACAAAAGCCAGGGGCGGCCTCTAAGCCCTTCTTTGGTGTCGAACCGGCGGTGCTGGATCAGAGTGGAGAAGAGCAGGAGGGAGCAGCCGAGGGCCTGCTGGTGATTAAAGACGGCTGGCCCGGGCAGGCACGGACGGTCTACAAGAACCATGAGCGCTTTAAGTACACCTACTTCGTGCAATTTCCCGGCACCTACTTTACGGGCGATGGCTGCCGGCGGGACGAAGATGGGTATTACTGGATCACCGGCCGGGTGGATGATGTGCTCAACGTGTCGGGCCACCGCCTGGGCACGGCAGAGGTAGAAAGCGCGCTGGTGGAGCACGACGCCGTGGCCGAGTCGGCGGTGGTGGGCTATCCGCACGAGATTAAAGGCCAAGGCATCTACGCCTACGTTACGCTCAATGCCAGCGACGAGCCCTCGGACGCCCTCCGCGAGGAACTGGTGCAGCACGTCCGCACCGTGCTGGGCCCCATCGCCAAGCCCGATCACATTCAGTTCTCTTCCGCACTACCGAAGACGCGCTCTGGCAAAATTATGCGGCGCATCCTGCGAAAGATCGCGGCAAACGAGCCCGACGACTTGGGCGACACTTCGACGCTGGCTGATGCGTCTGTCGTCGAGGACATTATCGTAGATCGGCGCAACGCCTGAGGCCGCAGCGGCGCTGAGCGGTAATGCCGCACCTCCAAACAGAACCATTGCATGGACCCCTAAAAAAAGAAGCCCTCCCTGCTGGTAGAGCAGCGGAGAGGGCTGTCAGACGAGATTAACCGGGCTGCACCCGTCGCGTCAACGACGCCTGCACTAAAGCCTACGGTACCATCCCGACGATCACACAACACGCCCTTCGCCCTGCGCAAACAAGACTTCAGGCTGTTATGCCATCATGTATACGACACGTGTCTTCCG
>JAAAOI010000238.1 GCA_009908945.1 Bacteroidota bacterium | reverse complement strand
GCTGTGATGCGTGGCCGCTGATGCCCACGGTACAACCTTCCCACGCCGTGCCCAACACGACGAAAGGCCCCTACCACTTCCGGTCGGGGCCTTCGTTACGTTCGAGAGGGTCGCCCGCAAACCGAGGCGGTTAGCTTGGGCAGCAGTGCCTCCCGATGGCTGGCTGCTTAGCTATGGTAGCGAACGCGAAAGGCCTCGGTGGAGCCCGTGGGGGTGCGCGCATCGGTGTCCACCTCATCCACCCGCGCTGCGGGCGGCCCTGCATGGACGGCCTTCATCAGCTGTTCCACGGCATCGGGCGGACCCTCTGCCTCAAGGCGTACGGAACCGTCCGGTTCGTTGCGTACCCACCCGCTGAGGTCCAGACGACGGGCCGTTTGGCGCGTGAAATGCCGAAACCCCACCCCCTGCACGCGTCCCGTGACGCGGGCAGCCTGGCGGGTACGATTGGGCGTAGAATCATTCATAAACGATGCGGCTGTTCCACGGCATCGGGCGGACCCTCTGCCTCAAGGCGTACGGAACCGTCCGGTTCGTTGCGTACCCACCCGCTGAGGTCCAGACGACGAGCCGTTTGGCGCGTGAAATGCCGAAACCCCACCCCCTGCACGCGTCCCGTGACGCGGGCAGCCTGGCGGGTACGATTGGGCGTAGAATCATTCATAAACGATGCGGTGGGCTAATGGATGGTAGATGCAAGGCTGGATGGTAGATGCAAGGCTGGATGGTAGATGCAGGGCGCACGAACGATGTGTGCAAGACCGTCAGGGCCGTCAGGTACGATGGTCGTGCGGCGCCCTTTGTGCATTGTGCGCAGGGGGGCAACGTAGATTAGGCGCTGCCTGAAGGCGCTAACCGGGCTACGCGGCCCGCGAAGAGTTTTCAGACAGAGCATAGCAGGCTGTGCCGATGCTGCCGAGCAGCCCATGACGCTTCCTTGGGTTGGTTGGCTGTTTAGGCCAAGCACATCCAAGCGCTTCTCGCGCGTGGCAGGTGCGGCTCAACCTCAGCGGCCGTGTAGCCATGCGAGCTTGGTGGAGCCTCCGTTGGCGCCATCCGTTGGCGCCATCACATAGGTACGTCAAGGATACGGCACCACCGGTCATCAGGGACCAGCGGTGCCGTTGTGCCGTTGGTATGTGCTTGACCGCGCATGGGGCGGGCTAACGCCTCCGCCTACACGTTCTCGGCAGCAAGGAGGCCACGCGAGATGCACCAGTCGGTAAAGCCCTCTACCAGTTGCTCAAATGACTCCAGCACGAAGAGCGTATCCTGCAATTCGTACACGGTGTAGTCCTGCTCCACAATGGTTGCGGGGTCAAAGGGTAGCTTCTCGACCTCATCCGACAGGGCGTGCCGTACTTCGTCTTTCGACGAGAGGATACCCGCACCGAAAATGCGCAGCCCCTCGGCTTGTTTGATCAGGCCAAACTCAACCGTGAACCAATGAAAGCGCTCGAGACGGGGCCGGTCCGCCCCCTCAGCTTTCAGCGCCGCCTTCCCAAAGAGCTGGTAGAAGTCAGCAAAGTCGGGCTGGGTCAGCATCGGCATGTGGCCAAACATGTCGTGGAAGCAATCTGGAGCCGGGGTGTAATCCAGTTCATCTTCCCCGCGGATGTAATCTGTGGAAGGAAATTCCCGGTTGGACAGCAGGTTGAAAAAGTCCTTTTCGTGGAGCAGCCCTGGAATGCGGGCAATCTTCCAGTCGGTTTCCGCCGCCAGGTTACGGCTCAGGTCTGCGAGCGCCGGCAGCCGATCGGGGGTCATGCCCAGCGTTTCCACCCCCTCCATAAACGCATCACCAGCCCGGCCCGGCAGAAGCTTCATCTGCCGCTCAAACAGGTACTTCCAATTGGCGTGATCCTGGTCTGTATAGTCCGGATAGGGAATCGCATCTCCTATCGGCGGGCGGCCATCCAGCGATTGCGGGATACAGCGGGGATCGACGCCCTCCTCCGCTGCCTTTTCATAAGCAGACTTCTCTTCGCCTGCCCGATCCTTATGGTCCACCGTCTGGTCTTCTATCATGGGGAAATGTATGGTTAGGCAACAGGTACGAACAGCTGTAACGCGCGTGGAACCGCTTCCATTAGCAGCGTGCAGCCAACTAAATGACTAACGGCCTGAACGGTTCAGCGTAGGAATTATTCCCTATCGCCTACCCGGTCGTGTCCTGCCGCAGGATAAACGCCACGCCAACGTACCCGATAAACGCCACGGCTCCAAAGCTTAGCACGCTGGAAAGTGAACCCACCGGCTCTTCCAGCACCGCGTCCGTCATCAGAAGCAGGATCATGAAGAACCCTGAAAACACTGCCGCGCCGGTAAGCACCAACGGCCAGCTGTTAAAGGCGCGGTTGCCGAACATACCCTGCGGTCGATGATCCAGGAACGGTGGGACTGCAGCACAGCTGGACGCCCCGGGCTGGGGATTATTAGGCAGGAGCGGTGCCGCGCCAGCGCTGTATGGCTTCGTACGCAAGGACCAGGGCAAACGTGCCAATCCCGGAGCCAAGGGTGGCGACCCAAGAGGTCGTCGTGTCGAGGAAGTACCGGGGCAGCACAATCGCTACGATCATCATTACGGAGAGTGCAACGCCCGCTCCCGTCAGCAGGACGAAGGACATCCCATACCGTTTGGAGGGAGGATGCGGGTTGGAGGGTTGAAACCGTGAAGCCATGGGACTGGCAGATAAATGGGGAGCCTGTGCCTATGTGGTATGTACACCGGCGGCCTCTGCCAACGGATTCCCGTTCGCTCTAACGTCTCTGCAACATCAGCCCTGTGGCAGTCTCCCGGGTTCGTACGGCTACAGAAGCGCCCCCGCCGCCATAAATCCGGCCACCGCCACACCGGCGAGCAGTAGGGCGTACGGCAGCTGCGTATTTACGTGATCTACGTGATCGCAAGCTGCCGCCATGGAAGAAATGATGGAGGTGTCAGAAAGCGGGGAGGCATAGTCGCCAAAGACACCGCCAGAAAGCACAGCGCCCAGCATCAACCCTGGGGGCACCCCCAGCCCCTCAGCCAGCGGCAGGGCTACAGGAATCATGATGGCGAAAGCGGTCCACGAGGACCCCAGCGTAAAGGAGACGACACTACCAACCAGAAAGATGAGCGCCGGCACCCACCAGGTCGGTCCGCCTTCGCCCATCACACTGACAATGTACGGCCCCATCTCCAGGGCTCGTGATACTTGGCCTAAGGCAAAGGCCAGGACGATGAGCAACGTAACGGGCAGCAGTCCGGCTGAGCCTTTCAGCACCACGTCTGTGGCGGCACTGGGCGACAGAATTGACGAGCGCTGGTGCACAGGCAGGGCGTACAGCACCATGGCGGCCGCGACGGCGACACCCACGGCCCAGAATACAGCGGTGGACCCGCTGCCTTCCATGATGCTCCCCTCCCCTGTGATGTAGAGGCCGGCGAAGATCATCCCGATCATCACGCCCAGCGGCAGCAACAGGTTGTAGGCACGCGGGGCTACACCGTCCGCAGGCTCGATGCCGGCCACTTCCTCCGACATCATCGGTCGCGAGCCCGGACGCGTCAGCTCGCCGGTCTGGGCGGCCCGCTGCTCTGCGCGACGCATTGGACCAAAGCTCCAGCCCGTGAGGGCCAACAGCAACGCAAACCCGATAGCCAGCCACGCAAAGAAGTTAAACACTACGCCGTTTACCAGTAGCCCGATGGCCTCGTTTGCGCCGGTGCCCTGTGCCACCAACAGCCCCAGCACGTACGCGCCCCAGGCGTTAAGCGGGATGCTCATGCAGACGGGAGCGCTCGTTGCGTCACAATAAAAGGCCACCTTCTCGCGGGCCAGCTGCAGCTTATCGAACAAGGGCCGGCTCACCGCCCCTACAGTGAGGGACGTGATGTTGGATTCGACGAAGATGACCAGGCCCACGGCCCAGGCCAGCACTTCGGCACCACGCCGGGAGCGACCCCATCCCCGCTGCTGTACCCACGCGACAAAGCCCGCGACACCCCCCGATGCCTGCATCAACGCAATCAGCCCGCCCACCAGCAGGCAAAACAGCACGATCATGGTGTTGGAGGGGCTGGCAAACACAGCCACCAACTGGTCCCCGAGTTCGCGAAGCCCCAACACCGGGTTGCCGTCCTGCAAAATGGTCGTCCCCAGCCAAAGGCCGACAAACAGCGAGAGGTAGATCTGTCGGGTCCAGAGGGCCAGCACGATGGCCAGCACCGGGGGCAGCAGTACAATCCAGTCCATGGGCAGAGGCCAAAAACATCAGGGGGCAACCGGAGACGCCCTGCAGCGCGTCCCGGGAGGAACGTTAGGCCGGCTCGTTACCGGACTTCCACTTGATGTTGCACCCCATCGATGGACGCTGCTCGATGGCGACCGTGCCGTCCTCCAGCAGTTCATCCAGCGCCTGTGTCAGATCGCCCCCGTGCGCCGTGCCCTGGTTGGGCCGGGTCTCATCAAACCGCCCTCGGTACACCAACTCCTGATCGGCGTCGAACACGAAGATGTCGGGAGTGCACGCTGCGGCGTACGCTTGGGCTACCTCCTGGGTATCGTCGCGCAAGTACGGAAACGGGAAGTCTTTTGCTGATGCCCGCTCCGCCATGTGCTCGATGCCGTCCTGCGGATGCGTATCTGTGTTGTTGGAGCAAATGGCAATGAACTGAACACCGCGCGACTGATACGTGCTCGCTACGTCCACGAGGGCATCCTCGATGTGCTTCACGTAGGGGCAGTGGTTGCACGAAAACACGACCACGTAGGCTTTAGCATCAGGATAGTCGTCGAGGCTACGGGTAGCGCCTCCGGCATCATCGACGTCGGGGTTGGCAGCGGGCAGCTCAAACGAGGGCGCGTGGGTGCCCAGGGACAACATGCGGGATTCGGTAACGGCCATGGTCGGGAGGTATTGGTCAGAATAATCAGCGTGCAGAGGAGCGTACGGCACGAACGGATGCCGGTTCAGGCGTTACCGGCCCGACGCGAGATGGCAGTGGGGGGCGTGGGCCTTTTCCATACGTTAGCCTTCGCCGTGTGCATCCTGAGGCGATGCGGGGTTCGGAGGGTGCGCCGGGGCATCGCCGAACCGGTCTCGTAGTGCGTCGACGAGGGCTTGCTGCGCGACGGGTACGTCGCTGTAGGTGGCCATGCAGAGGGTGTGCGGGAGATCTGTATTGGGGGGGCGCCCCAGAGCCCCGAGCCACAGCGGATGCGTCTGCGCAAGGCCCCGAAGCCACGCCTGTTGGGGCGCGGAGAGACCAAACTGCTGCCACGCGGCTGGCTGCACCACCGTTACAACCAGCACCTGGTCGGCGGCCTGGATCGTTTCATCAACAGCCGTTAGCTGAGCCGCGGTGGGGTGACGCGGTACCTGCCGGTAGTACACGGTGGAAGCCAGGGCCTGGACGCCGTCCCGGAGCGTCTCGTCTCGCTCTTGAAACGTTTTCGAAGCCGCCAGGACGACCACAGCCAGAGACGACGGCCGGTCCACCTCCGCCTCACGCGGAGCCACCTGCACGGCCTGCTGTGCGATCCCTTCCGCTCGCTTCTGATGGCGCCGGCAGCCCACGCGCTCGAGCCCATAAATGGCCTCAGGATGCTGAAAAATCACCGGGCCAAACCGGTTGAGGAGTTGGCGTTTGGCAGCCAGCACGCGATCCGCAGCCTCCCGGAGCCGGGCCTCTGGCAGGTGCCCCTCCGCTACTGCAGCCACAAGGGCCTCCACTGCGGCCCGCGGCTCAGGGGGGTCCAGCAACACGTCGATACCGGCGGCTATACAGGCGACGGCCAACGCCCCGGGGTCCGAGGTGGAAGCCGTAAGGGCCGCCATGCGCAGGCTGTCGCTTACAAGGAGCCCGGTAAAGCTGTCGCTTACAAGGAGCCCGGTAAAGCGTAAATTCTCCCGCGCATAGCGCAAGATGGGGGCCGACAGCGTTGCCGGACGGCCTGCTGCATCCAGTGCGGGGACCGCCACGTGGGCGCTCATCAGCCCAGCCGTGCCGGCTGCTGCGGCAGCGCGAAAGGGCACGAGATCAGTAGCTTCGAGGGTAGCCAGATCGTCCGTCACTTCGGGAAGCGTGGCATGCGAATCGGTAGCTGTGCCGCCGTGGCCGGGAAAGTGCTTGGCCACAGCCAGCGCTCCCTCCGTGGCAGCAGCCCGAAGGTACGCCTCCACATGGCGGGCAACGGCATCGGGCGTGTGCCCGAAGGCTCGCGTCGCGATGATGGGATTCTCGGGATGGCGATCAATGTCGGCGACGGGGGCCAGCACCAGTGGGACGCCGCACGTCAGCGCTTCCCGGGCTGTAGTGCGCGCCAGGTGCGCTACCGGCTGCTCGCTGCAAGCTCCAGCCCGCCCACAGGCCATGGCATGAGGAAACACAGTGGCGCCCCGCAGTTGCTGTCCGGCCCCCCGCTCCATGTCGGCCGCGACCATCAGAGGGATCGGGCTTTTCTCCTGCAGCCGCTTCAGCAGGGTTGGGGTGGTGGCTACGTGCCCGTTGAAGAGCAATGCCCCACCGACCGGCACCTCAGCCATCAGAGCCTCGAAGCCCAGCGCCGCTTCCTCTGCCGTCGTGCCGCCGTCCATCCACGTCCCCAGCCGGGGAAACAACACCTGCGCAGCGCACGCGTGCAGCGTCAGGCGTTCAGCAGTCGGAGGGGTCATGGCAACGGGAGGGGCACAGTGAGGTAATGCAAGGGCTACCCGACGTACAGTTGTTCGTTCTGGATGTAGGTACGTACGGCATCCGGGACGAGGTAGCGGATGGAGCGCCTCTGTTGAAAGCGGGCCCTGATCTCGGAGCCGGAGACCTCCAGCAACGGCGCGTCCGCAAACCGGACCTGATTGGCAAACCGCGGCTCCACTACACCCGAGAGCCCACCTGGTCGCTTGTACACGATGATGGGCACCATGGCGGCGATAGCATCCGCTTCGTACCAGTGGACAAACGTGCGAAGGCTGTCACTGCCGATGATTAGGCTGAAGGTCGTATCCGGGTGGTCTTTCTGCAGCTGCCGCAGCGTGTCGATGGTATAGGAGGTACCGCCGCGGTTCACCTCGATGGCGGAGATTTCGAAGCGATCGTATCCTGCAATGGCCTGCTCCGTCATCGCGTAGCGATCCGCCGCCGCCGCCAGGTCGCCGTCAGATTTGTGAGGGGGACTGTAATTGGGAATCCACAGGACCCGGTCCAGCCCAAACTGATCGCGCACTGTTTCCGCTACAATGAGATGCGCAATGTGGGGCGGGTTGAACGACCCTCCAAAAATGCCGACCGTGGGCATGGACGTGTAGAAGTTGTGGGGCGTCATAGAAAAGAGGGCCTTCCACAGATGAAGGCCCGCGTGCCGGCAGCACGCCCGGCAGGGCAGGATTAGTTTCCCGCAAGCAATTGCTCGTGCCGCTGCTGGGCCTGTTCGTAATACCGCTCGGCCTCTTTCAGCAGCGGGCTGTCTGGGAAGAGTTGCAGCATTTGCTGGTAGCGTTCCAGCGCCGGTTCGAGGCGGTCGGCTTGCCGGCTGGGCACGCTCGCATCACTAAACGCGATGTACATGCGAATGGCGCCAAGCATGGCATCATCGGCCCAGTCGGAGTCGGGGTACCGGTCGAAGACCTTGTCGTACGACAGCGCCGCCGCTTCGTAGCGCTCGCGCCGCTCGTAGTGCTCGGCCGTGTAGAGCTGCTTGCGCGCCAGCTTGTTGCGCATCTCGTCGATCTTGTCCGAGGCCTCATCAACCCGTGCGGCATCGGGGTGGCGCTGCACGTAGAGTTGGAAAAAACGCAACGCCTGACGCGTGGCGGTTTGATCGAACTGGAAGCGCGGGGAGCGCTGGTAGTAGGTCATGGCGCGCTCGAACTCGGCCTCTGCTACCCGGGGGTCGGTGCGGTACAGCTCCAAGAAGCGCGTGTATTCCTGAGCCGCGATGATGAGTTCGCGGTTCTCCCGGTGGGCACGGGCCAGATACAACTGGGCGTCGGCCGCATACGTGCCCGTCCGGCCAAAGTCGAAGACGGCCCGAAAGTAGGACGTGGCGCGGTCGTACTGCTCATTTTCAAAGCGCTCCATGGCCTTGTTGAAGGCCTCCTCAGCCGAATCATACTGAAGCTGCCCCGAGCTGCCACAGCCGATCAAGAAAAAGACCAGCAGCAGAGGCAGCGCAATGGCAAGACGGAACCGACGCATAGCACGAAGACGAAAAGTAAAAAACCAAAGGGGGGTGGGAGCGCACACGACGGCTGGCACAGTGCCATCTGATGCGTAGGGCTACACTATGCTTTCTCCGTGCTCTCCATGTGGCGCGGTCCTACGGCGCCTTTTGAGGGCAGTTCCGGTACCGTGGGCTCCGCGAATGGGGGGGCGCGGCTCAGCGCAGGCGCTCCACCTGTCCAAACCGTACGCGGTGGAAGAACAAGGCCTGGTTCACGGACTGCCCTTCAAATGCAATCCGCATACCCAACCCCTCAACCGCTGCGCTCGATCGGAGCCGGTCGTGAAGGGCGGTCGGGCGCGCGTCGTTAAGGGCCTGCAGCACGAACTGGGTCACATCGTATCCCACGAAGGCCAGCCGATCTGGGCCTTCGCCCGAGAGTGCCTCGTAGCGCGCTTGGAAGGTGCGGACTTCACTTCGTGCATCATCCACGAGAAAGTCGTTTGAGTAGACCGTGTTGAACCGCCCGCCCTGTGAGGGCGCCACGGTATCGTGCCACTCCGCGTTGCCCAGCACGCGGACCTCCAGCCCTTCGCGCTGCAGGCTCCCGAGGGCATGGCGTATGTCGCGGCCGACCCCAGAGCCGGAGAAGGGCATGTACACGCCATCGAACGGTGCATCGGCCGAGGCCTCCGCATACAGGGAGTCGGTCTGGGTCTCCTCTACCCAGTCGATAAACTCCGACGGGGCGTCGACCGCATGAAAAAACGGCACCTGCAGGCCGCGGCGCTCGGCTTCGGCGCGGAAGCTCTCGGCCATGCGCATGCTCAAATCGCTGCGCCCTTGCGCCAGAATCCCAAGGCCCTCCAAGCCGAGGCTTTCGTCTGCAAACCGAGCCATCGCGCGCCCACGGGTGGTAACCGACGGGTTGGCCTGAAAGACGTACGAGCGCCCCTCCGAGACGGCATCCTGCGTGGCAAGCGGGGCGATCATCACCACCCCGTTGCGCTCGGCGACACGGGCCGCGGCCACAGCGTCCTCACTGAACAGTGGCCCAATGATAAAGTCAACGTTTTCGGCGGCCAGCCGCTCCACCGCCGCCTCCACGTCCGCGGGGCCGTCGCCGGCGTCTTCAAAAATCATCTGGACCCGCCGCCGCTCCTCATCTAACGGCACGAGGAAGGCCAGGTCATCCACGCCCCCGTCCAGGGTACGCCTCACCTGATCCAGGTCGATAGACCCGTTGGCCTCCTCCACCGCCAGCCGAATGCCGTTGAACAGCGCCTGGGCCAGCACCGATTGCTCGCCATCGAGGCGCAGCGCGATACCCAGGCGCACGGGTTCAGTGCGGGTGCGGACGGCCGCCTCATGGTCGGCTATCAGGTCCAGGAGACGGTCCATACTCCCGACGTAGCGGCTCTGCGGGTAGGCTTGGCGGAGGGCTTCAGCGCGGCGCTCGGCCTCGTCGTAGGCCCCACCCCGGAAGGCGGCTTTGGCGTGCATGGCCATCGCGGCGGTGGTTTTCTGATGCACCGGAAAGGCCGCGTGGGTGCGCTCGAACAGCCGCAAGGCTTCGTCGTAGTCGCCCGTTTCGAACGCCTCGACGCCACGCTCGAACAGGCCCTCCGCATCCCGAATGGCAGGGAAAGAATCTGTAGCCTGTCCCGAAGCTGAGGCTACAGGCAAGAGGATGAGCACGGCCAAGAAATACCAGCGGGGAGCAATGAGACGCAGCATGGGAACAGAACTGCAGGTGACGAAAACGGGCGGCCCTTTCACGCATGATGGAAGGGGCGGTTCGTAAGGCATGGGCACGGCAGCCCAGGGCTCAAAGCGGGCCCTGGGTCAGCGGTTCTCCCGTGACGGAGGATACTCGCTAACCCGGAAGGTATACCCACGCACGGCGCCTGCGCCCTACTCCCACTCAATCGTGGCCGGTGGCTTGGAACTCACGTCGTAGACACACCGGTTGATGCCGGGGATCTCGTTTACGATACGGTTGGAGACGTGCGCCAGGAAATCGTGGGGCAGGCGGGCCCAGTCGGCAGTCATGCCATCGACGCTGGTCACCGCGCGCAGCGCACAGACGCTCTCGTACGTGCGCTCATCGCCCATCACACCGACCGTCTGCACGGGCAGCAAGACGGCAAACGCCTGCCACACCTTGTCGTACAGTCCCTGGCGGTGAAGCTCTTCGATAAAGATCGCATCCGCTTCGCGCAGCTTTTGCAGCGCAGGGCGCGAGATGGGGCCCAGAATCCGAATGGCCAGCCCGGGCCCGGGGAACGGGTGCCGCCCGACGATGGCCTTGGGCACCCCAAGCAGGTCGCCAATGGTCCGCACCTCGTCCTTGAAGAGTTCGCGGAAGGGTTCGATGATCTCAAAGTTGAGCTCTTCTGGCAGCCCGCCCACGTTGTGGTGCGTTTTGATGGTGGCAGACGGTCCCTTGAACGAGATGCTTTCGATCACATCGGGGTACAGCGTCCCCTGGGCAAGAAATCGTGGGCGAAAGCCCAGTTGTTCGGCCACCGCGCTGGTGGCTTCATCGAACACGTCGATAAACGTGTTGCCGATTAGGACGCGCTTTCGCTCGGGGTCGGTCACGCCTTCCAGCCGGTCCAGAAAGCGCCGGCTCGCATCCACGGCCTGCAAGCGGATCTCGAAATGATCGCGAAAGGTCGTTTGGACCTGCTCCCACTCTCCTTTCCGGAGCACGCCGTTGTTCACGAAAATGCACGTCAGCTGCTCGCCGATGGCCCGGTGCAACAGCACGGCCGCCACCGACGAATCGACTCCGCCGGAGAGGCCGAGGATGACGTGGTCCTCGCCGACTTGCGTTCGGATTTCGTCGATTTTCTCTTCCACAAAGGATGCCGGCGTCCAGTTGCCATCACAGCCGCAGATCCGCAATGCGAAGTTCTGCAGGATCTGCCGGCCATGGTCGGTATGCACCACCTCGGGATGAAACTGGACGCCGTAGTACGGACGGTCGGCGTGGCGCACCGCCGCAATGGGCGCGTTGTCCGTGTGCGCGATGACCTGATACCCGTCGGGGAGCTGCGTGAGGTGATCGCCGTGGCTCATCCAGACCGAGCTCCCGGCCGGCACCCCGGCCAGCAAGTCCTCATCGGCGTCCACGCGCAGGTGGGCGCGGCCAAACTCGCGGCGTTCCGCGCGCTGCACCGCCCCACCGCTCACATGAGCCATAGCCTGCAGCCCGTAGCAAATGCCCAGGACTGGGGTTGGCGCCCCATCGGCCCGGACGAGCTGCAGCAGCTGCGGATCCAGTTGAGGCGCTTCGTCATCGTAGACGGAGCACGGGCCGCCCGAGAGGATGATTCCCTCCGGCGCGCGCGAACGGATCTCCTCAAGTGGAGCCGTGCACGGCAGGATTTCAGAATAGACGCCGGCCTCGCGCACGCGCCGGGCGATGAGCTGCGTGTACTGAGAGCCAAAATCAAGAATGAGCAACAGCTGATCCATACCGGGCGGCGGGGTCAATCCAGTCAAACAAAAGAACGGTGTGCGCGCCTTACCCTACCATAGCCGCGTAGTCCTCCGACGACATCAGCTTCTCCACCTCCTCCGCGTCCTCCATGGCGATGGTTACCATCCAGCCTTCGTTGTACGGGTCGTCGTTCACGAGCTCGGGAGTCGCTTCCAGCTCCTCGTTGAATGACTTGAGCGTTCCCGACACCGGCATGTACAGCTCCGAGACCGTCTTCACGGCCTCTACCGTGCCGAACACCTCATCCTGCCCCAGTGGGGTGCCATCCGGCTCTACCTCCACAAAAACGATGTCGCCCAGTTCGCCCTGGGCGAAGTCGGTGATGCCGACGGTAGCCGTTGTGCCATCATCGGAGAGGCGCAGCCATTCGTGGTCCTCGGTGTAATACAGGTCGTCCGGAAAATCCATAGCGTATGTGATGTGGGTGAGAAACGAAGCAAAGGTGGGGAGATCAGGCGTCCGGATCGGGCGCGAACTCGAAGGTGTCCATAAACTTCGTATCGAAGGCGCCGGCGCGGAAGCGGTCGTTGCGGAGGAGCTGCAGGTGGAAGGGGATGGTGGTGTCAATGCCTTCCACGACGAACTCATCCAG
>JAAAOI010000207.1 GCA_009908945.1 Bacteroidota bacterium | reverse complement strand
CTACCTGCCAGAGAAGCACACCTTTCCCGGCTTGCTCACCGCCACGCAACTGCTGCACCTCTACGGCCGCCTGGCGCGGGTGTCGGCTGCGGACCGGCGCAAGCGGATTCCCGCGTTGCTGCAGCGGGTGGGCCTTGGGTCGCAAAGCGATCGCAAGCTGCGCACGTTCTCCAAAGGCATGCAGCAACGCATGGGGTTGGCCCAGGCACTCCTGAGTCGTCCCGACCTGCTTTTCTTGGATGAGCCCACCGATGGCGTCGACCCTGTGGGCCGCCGCGACATCCGCGACGTGCTGCTATACCTGCGCGATCAGGGCACCACCATCTTCATTAACTCGCACTTGCTTTCTGAGGTAGAGAAGGTCTGCGGCGAGATCGCAATCATGCACGAGGGCGCGATCGTGAAGCAGGGGGCCATCGCCTCGCTCACCGCTGCCGACCACGCCTACCGGCTTACGTGCACCCCGCTGCCCGACGACCTGCCGGAGAAGACGGCGGCAATGCTCAGCCCGCGCGATGAGGGGGCGCCGGACGGCCTCACGCACTGGCAGATCGCGGCCGACAGCCGCGCGGAGCTCAACGCGCTGCTCGATACGCTGCGGACGCATGGCGTTGAGGTGGAGGCTATCATACCGGTTCGCCGCTCCCTCGAAGACTACTTCATCGAGGTGGTCTCCCCGCCTGCTGCGTAACCCCCGCTTTTCCCGCGCCAGCCTTTGCATTCCATGCTCCCCGTCCTCGGCCTCGTGTACCTCACCTTCCGCCAGCTCTGGGCGAAGAAGGTCGTATTGGGCCTGTTTGTCATCAGCTCGCTGATTCTGTTGATGGTGGGCTTTGCCCTGAACCTTGAGGTGGTCGACGGCACACTGGCGGGGCTGCGGCTGTTCGGGCAAGAGCCGGGAGGCCCGCTGGGGTCGATCGGGCTGACCGAGCTGGTGTTTGTGGTGGAGAGCGCCGTGGCCGGCCTGGCGTACTGGATCGGCATCCTGCTGGCCCTCTTCGCTACCGCCCCGCTGGCCGTGTCGCTCTTGACACCGGGGCACATCGACCTCCTGCTTTCGAAACCGATTTCTCGCACGACCCTCCTTACGGGCCACGTCCTTGGCATCTGGGGGGCCGTGGCCGTGCTGGCTCTCTACCTGATGGGAGGCACCTGGCTCATCATGTCGTTCAAAACCGGCATCTGGAACCCTGCCTTCCTCGGTTCCATCGGGTTGGTGGTGGGCATGTTCGCAGTGATGTACAGCGTGGTGCTCCTGATGAGCGTGTGGACAGAAAGCACGGCGCTGGCACTGATTGTCAGCTATGGGCTGATCTTTGCCTCCATCGTGCTCGCCGCCGCAGATGCCATCTTGGATCAGCTGGGCGTGGTGGGGTCCGCGGGCTTTCTCGCCCTCTACCACGTGCTGCCTAACTTTGCGGAGGTGACGGTCATCGTGTCGGCGCTGTCGCAGGCCGAGTCTGTAGCGGACTGGTACCCGCTGTGGTCGGCGTTCCTCTTCGGCACGGTGACGTATGTCCTGGCCCTCTGGTGGTTTAACCGCCGCGACTTTTAGGCGTGCGGTAGGCCGCCTTGGACAGACACTGCGCCCGGCCCACGCAGCGTACACTTCTGCAGCGTACACTTTTGCAGCGTACACTTTTGCAGCGTAACTTCAGTGGCTGCCCCACCGTAGCCCGCCTATCCTCCGGTGACACAGGATACGCCTGCCGCGTACCGGAATCGCGCCGCACCGCCGCTCCAGGTGTCCGCCTTACGCCCATCTGTCCTCCCCCTCAATGCCAACCCTTTCGCGTTCGCTCCCCCTGCGCACCTGGATCGCAGGTCTCGTACTCCTGAGCATGGCCAGCGCATGCGGCCCCACCGCCCCCGAACCACCCGAGGAGGCCCTCCGCACGCTCGCGTTCTTTCCGTCGGACGTGCAGCAGGTGGCACAGCTAAACCTCCGGCAACTGCAAGCGGATGGAGCGCTTACCATCGCTACGGACGATGGGTTGGCGCTGCA
This sequence comes from Bacteroidota bacterium, assembly GCA_009908945.1. Classification (GTDB taxonomy): domain Bacteria; phylum Bacteroidota; class Rhodothermia; order Rhodothermales; family Salinibacteraceae; genus Tc-Br11-B2g6-7. Next base: position 10,888 of record JAAAOI010000207.1, on the reverse strand, counting down.
GATGTTCGATCAGACCGTCTTCTCCCCACCGCAATTGGGGGCAGGATCGGACGTGCTTTCGTTTTTAGACGCGGCCGGCATTGACCTCGGCAGGGATCTCCATACGCTCACGATTGCTTCGCCCATGATGGGCCGCTCGCGGGCGCCACTCGCGGTATTGCACCTGGACATGAACCGTGAGCAGCTGACGGAGGCGTTGCTGGCGGAGGGCGCTGAACGATCCGACGAGCTTGCGACGGACGAAGTGCCGGTATTTGCCCTCTCGGAGCAGAACCTCGGTCAACCGCATCTTGCGTTGCTGGATGCATCGCATCTCCTCTTTGGCGAGGGGGCGGATGTTGCCCAGGCGCTATCGGCAGAGGAGCGGTTTGTGCCATCCCCGGGCGACCGGGCGCTGCTGGGCCACGCGGCCACTGGGCGCTCGGCGTGGACGGTGTTCTTCAGCTTGCCTGACGCCGAGGCATGGGAGATACAACCCACGGCCACAACAACCCGCGCCCAAGGGCAGGAGACATGGGAGGAGCGGTTGCGCGAATTACGCCGGCTAACCTCGGTCATTCAGGAAGCCGGAATGGGGCTGCGCCTTACCGATGAGGCTATACAGATGCAGGTCACCCTCGCCGCCGGAGACGATGCTGCGGATGTGCGGCGCGTCTTGCGCGGGGTAGTCTCCGCGGCCCAGTCCAGCGGCGACCTCTCCGCCGACCAGCGCGACCTGCTGGAGCGCCTCAGCATCACCGACCAGGGCGGCTTCGTTCTGGTAGCGTTTGACGGCAACACTGCGGTGCTGCGGGGGCTGCTCGAAGGACGTTAGCCGGTGCCTGGGCGCGTGATGCTTCGGGATCGGCACCGCGGCAATCCGGGGGTGGAGCGTCGTTCGCCCGTTGATCGTCATCCGGACGCGGGGAGGCGAAGGGCCCTGGCCTCTCCTCGTGCGCATCGGCATGTCCCGCCTTCGATCGGCCATCCCGTAGTTCGCTGAATGCACACCTGCTTATGCCATAGTAGGATCGGGCGAGGAACGGGCCGGGTGGCGTAGCGGCCGGGACGGACGCGCCACGCCGGATGGATCTTATGGCAGTGGGCCCGACCGTTGGCTCTTCCTGCGTATGCCCTCACCCCGGCATGGCGTGCCACCCCCCTCCTTCGGCGTTGCGGTAGCGGCGGGGATGCGTACCGTGAAGGTGGCACCGGCGCCCGGGTCGCTTTCCACATCGACCGAGCCTCCGTGCAGCGCAACGAGATTCTTCACGATGTAGAGGCCAAGCCCGGTTGAACTCTCCCCGCCTGTGGGGCGCGCCGAAAGGCGCTGCAGTTTCTGAAACGCCCGTTCCAGGTCTTCATCTGTAAGCCCTGGCCCCTCGTCTTGGACGGCTATCACCGCGTCGTCCTGGTGCTGCCGGACGCGTACCCAGACGCGGGCCTGCGGCGGCGAGAATTTGACCGCGTTGCTGATCAGGTTATCGAGCACACGGGGCATGTACTGCTCGTCGACATCGGCAACCACCGGACCGTCGGCCTCCACGTGCAGGGCAATGTTCTTGCGGCGGGCCTGCGCTTCATTGCGGCGCACGACCGTAGTGGCCATTGCCACAAGATTCACACGCGTCGGGTGCAGGTCCACCTGCTCCTGCTCGATGATGTCCGTCTGCTGCAACGCGTCAATCGTGGCTGTCATGCCCTGAGCGCTCTCTCGGATGATCGCCAGATATTCCTGGGCCTCCTTCGCCGGCACGGCGTCCTCTGCCATTATCTGCGAAAAGCCCAGGATGCTCGTCAGCGGGTTCTTGAGCTCATGCGCTGCGATGTTCAAAAACTCATTGTTTTGCGCTACCGCGCGGCGCAGCCGCTCGTTTGCGCGGTAAAGCGTGCGTGTCCGCTCTGCCACCTGCGCCTCCAGCACGTCGTTGTGGGCCTGCAGGCGCCGCACGCGATACCGCATTCCCCCGTACGCCAGGAGGGCCATCAGCCCGCCGAAGAGGCCGTACGCCCACCAGGTGCGGTACCATGGCGGCACCACCGTAAAGGTAACGGCTCCGATCCTGTGCTCCTGCCCGTGCGCGTCCCGCCCCCGGACCCGAAATGTGTAACGGTCGGGGGGCAGGTTGGTGTAGTCCTTCACCGTCTCCACCGTCCAGCCCGACCAGCCCTCGTCGAACCCATCGAGAAAGGTCTGAAAGCTGTTGCCGTCGCCGTCGAATGCGGGCAGCGCGTAGGCGAAGCGCAGCCCATTTTGATCGAACGGCACGGTGACCATCGTGTCTTCCGGCGCGCTCCCGCCCAGGAGGAGGGAGTCGCCGGCGATGGTTGAGACGCTGCGGATATGCGTGGTGCGCCGGCCGGGTGGATCCGCAGCTGGCATCGATGTCGCGTGGCGCACGATCCCGTTCTCGGTGCCGAACCACACTGCGCCACGCTCCGGCTCGGTATAAAGCCCCGTAAGGGCTACGTCTGGAAACCGGTTCAGGTACGTTGCGGCATCAGCCCAACGGCCCGGCGCCGTAGGCTGTAGGCTCCCCACGGCGCGTTCGTTGGCGAACCAGACGGTGCCGCCGCTATCTTGCTGAAACAAGAATACCCCGCCGCCCGGCTCCTTGAGGCGAGGTCCGATGCGGTCGTCCCGGAGGAAGGGGCCGTCCGGCGCCTCCGGTTGAAAAGTAAACACCCCCTGTTGCGTGTGCACCAGGAGCTCATCCTCCACCGGTGCCAGGTAGGCCCACCCTGGCGGAAGCCCGTCCGCCGGGCCGAACCGCGTGATATCGTGTGCCTCAAGGCCCTCTACGTGGGCACGATACAATCCGTCGCTGGTTGTGGAGAGCCACAGGTGCCCATCGTCGTCCTCGTGCATAGACAGGACCCAGCCAGGCAAGTCCGCTACCGACCCCGTCGCCGTCCACTCGCCGTCCCGTTCGTCGAGACGCAGCAGCCCTTCCGGCGTCCCCGCATAGACGACCCCGGGCGCATGCCGGGAAGCATACAACTGGCGCACCGTGCGCTCCTCGATTCGCGTGAGCTGTTTCCCCTTCAGCTGATACAGGCCGTACTCGCATCCGATGAGCGTAGCCGTATCGTGCACGAGGAGATCCAGGCACTGGCCGGCGGTGTGGTCGGTCAGTTCCTCGAATGCCGGCACGGCCCCGCGCGTGGTGTTCATCCGGTACAGCCCCATAGAGGAAGCCGCGAGCAGGGCGCCGTTGTGCCGGCCAAGGGCATTTACCATGCCCGTAAGCCCGCTATCGGCATCGAGGTAGGTGAGCGACGCGGCCGTTTCCAGGCGCAGCAGGCCGTTGTTGAGCGCGAGCCAGAGCCCGCCGTCCTGATCCGTGTAGGCGTACCACACCTGATGTGTGGCCCCTTCGGAGGCGAGATCGATCTTGCGCAACAGGTGGCCGTCTTGTGTGAGGAGATACACCCCGCCGCGTTGCGTCGTAACCGCCAGGCTGCCGTCCTGCAACACAGCCCCGTGGTACAGGCGCTCCTCCGCAAGCGCCTCGTCCACCGGGGTGGTTAGGGGCATAAGGGCCGATCCATCGTATCGCACCAGCCCCTGATCACGCGTGCCCAGCAGCGATGTGCCGTCCCGTAGTGGAAGGGCGAAATATACGACGTCGCCTGCCAGAGCGGCACCCGCAGGTGCCGGTTGCAGCGCGTCGCCCTCCATCTGAAGAAGCCCCTGGCCTGGCGCCACCGTGTAGAAGGTATCGGCATGACTGAAGCCCAGCGCAAAGAGGGTGTCCGGGATCCATACGTCGAGCCCGTCCTCTGCTGACCACCGAAAGAGGGCTTCCCGCGCAGAGAAATACACGGCCTCGGGCGTAGCCACGATGCGCCAAACAAAACCGAAGTCCGGTGCGTCCGGTGGCAGGGCATCCAGCAACGACACGTAGGCCATCGACCCCGTCGAGTCGGGCGCGAGGTAGCCGAAGTCGCCCTCGGTGCCGGCATAGATGCGCCCCTCCGGCCCGGCGGCCAGCGACCGCACAGCGCCGGTGCCCGGTACGGGTATCGCACGCCAGCTTACGCCATCGTACTGCAAGATTCCCGTCCCATTTCCGACATACAGCAGCCCCGTACGGTCCTGTGCGATCGCCCAGTTCTGCGCATGCCCCCGGTAGTCGCTCGTGCCAAACGTTTGGCTGGCAAAGGTGCCCATCTCCATAACCCCTTCAGGCGTCCACTGCGCCGCAGTCAGCGCAGGATGGAGAAGGCACGCGAGCAGCAGGGCAGCGGTATGCAGAAACAGCAGAAGTATACGTCGGACCGCCATAGGATAGGCAGGCTCTTGAAGAAGACGGGGCAAGGCCGGGGCGGTGCTTTGCCGCAGAATGGCTGCCGGGCCGGCATCCTGGCGCACGGCCGGTTTACATCGGCGCCGGCCATGCACTGGACTATGAAGGCCACAACGGCAGGCCCCTGGCATTCGCCCCTCTGGGGAACAGGTATGGGATGGGATCGGGGTATCGACCCCTCCGCCACGCGGTTAAGCAGCGGGGGCGACAGCAGAGTAAAGGGGCCGGGAAGTTGGTCGCTGCGTGGCCTTCCGTACGTCTACTCCTCTGGCACGCCCGTTCATGTGTTCGGGCGCCACCTCCGGAGCCGATCGCATACGCCGCATGAACCGGCACAACAGGAGGCAACCCTCCGGCCGGGGCATGCCAGGAGACGCCTATGTTCCTGCGTTTCCGCCCCTCTTTTGGTGCCGTTCCCCCGCCCGTGCCAGATCCCATCTACCCTTCACACCATCCGGTGGAGCATGTGCCGGCAGGCGCTGTACCTTGGGGTACGCAAACCAACCCAACAAGCCGTTCGCCCGTGGCTACCTCCGCTGCTCCCATCGCTGCCGATACGTTTGTCGACGCCGCGCCCAAGGAGGCGCTGCAGGCCGTGTTTGGCTTCGACACCTTCCGCCCCCATCAGCAGGAGATTATCGATCAGGTGGTGACCGGGCAGCATGCGCTGGTGGTGATGCCCACCGGCGGGGGAAAGTCGCTGTGCTATCAGCTGCCGGCCTTGCTGCGCGAAGGCGTGGGCGTGGTCATCTCACCGCTAATCGCGCTGATGCAGGACCAGGTCGATGCCCTCCGCCAGCTCGGCGTGCGGGCCGCCTTCCTAAACTCCAGCCTCACCGCTGAGGAGCGCCACACCGTACGCGACGACGTGCGCAATGGCACCCTCGACCTGTTGTACGTAGCGCCGGAGCGCGTCACCGCGCCGGCGTTTCAGCGGCTGCTTGAGCAGATCCACCCGGCGCTGTTTGCGATCGATGAGGTGCACTGCATGTCGCAGTGGGGGCACGACTTCCGGCCCGATTACCTGCAGATGGCGCAGTTGCGCACGCTCTTCCCCGACGTGCCCTTCGTGGCAGCTACCGCCACCGCGGATACCGAGACCCAGCACGACCTCCTGCGGCTCCTGCAATTCGATGATGCAAGCCTGTTCGTCACCGGCTTCGATCGGCCCAACATACGCTACACGGTCACGCGTAAACACAAGGGCAAGCAGCAGCTCCTGCAGTTTGTCCAGCAACACCACACGGGAGACGCGGGCATTGTGTATTGCCGCACACGCAAAAAGGTAGACGCCACTGCCGCCATGCTGTCGGATAACGGCATCCCGGCCGTGCCCTACCACGCCGGCCTCTCCGATGAAGCACGCCACACGCACCAGGCGCGGTTTCTTCGGGAAGACGGCCTCGTGGTCGTGGCCACCGTAGCGTTCGGCATGGGCATCGACAAGCCGGACGTGCGGTTTGTGGCGCACCTGGACCTCCCGAAGAGCCTGGAGGCCTACTATCAGGAAACGGGGCGTGCTGGCCGTGATGGGCAGCCGGCCAATGCGTGGATGGCCTATCGCTACGGCGACGTGGTACAGATGCGCCGCCTGATGGCCCGCGACCAGGCCCCGGCCACAGAGGCCGCGGAGGCTCACCAGTGGAAGCAGCACCACAAGCTGAACGCCCTCCTGGGGTACTGCGAGTCCACCGCCTGCCGCCGCAAGGTGCTGCTCTCCTATTTTGGCGACCCGGCCGCACCGGATGCCTGTGGCAACTGCGACACCTGCCTCCATCCGGTGGAGACGTGGGACGGCACCGTGGCAGCGCAGAAGGTGCTCTCGTGTGTGGCGCGGACGGGCCAGCGCTTCGGGGCCGGCCATGTGACGGACGTGCTGCTCGGGCGCGACACCGAGAAAATCCGCCGCTACGGGCACGACGCGCTCTCCACTTACGACATCGGCGGCGAGCTCAACAAGAAGGGGTGGCGCTCCGTCATCCGCCAGCTGGTTGCCGCCGAGCTACTGGCCGTGGACATCGGCGGATACGGGGCCCTCAAGCTCACCGAAGCCTGTGCGCCGGTGCTAAATGGCGCGCAGTCCGTGGAGCTCCGCAAAGACCGTAAGCACACGGAAAGCAGCACTACCGGGCGTAGCTCATCCACCGCCCCCGATCTGCCCGACACCCCCGAGGCGCACGCCCTCTTTGAGCAGCTCCGTGCCAAACGAACCGCCCTGGCCACTGCGCAGGACGTCCCGCCGTACGTCATCTTCCCCGACCGTACGCTCATTGCCATGGTGCGGCAGCGGCCCCGCAGCCGTGCACAGTTCGCCGACCTGCACGGCGTCGGCGCGGTAAAGCTGAAACGCTACGCCGACGAATTTCTGCCTCTGCTACAACCAGACGGATAGCCCATCTCTGCCGCATGGTGGGGCCGGAGGGCCAGAACCACCCCGAGGCCCCGCGCCGCCTCCCCTCCCGCGCGCAGACGAATCACCGCATGATGCGATCGGTCTTATACCACCCGTAATTCCCTCATTACGCTCATCACCACCATGCGCCTACAAGACAAACGCATCGTCGTACTGCTGGAGCAATCGTTCGAAGACCTGGAGTTTTGGGTCCCCACCATGCGGCTTCAGGAAGAAGGGGCATCCGTGACGATCGCCGCCCCTAAAGCTGGCCACACGTACGTAGGCAAGCAGGGCGTATCGGCCACGAGTGAGGTGAAGGCATCAACCCTTCGGCCGGACGACTTTGACGCCGTAGTGGTGCCCGGCGGTTGGGCCCCCGACAAGCTCCGCCGCTACGACGGGGTACTGTCCCTCGTGCGTGGGCTCTACGACCAGGAAAAGGTCGTGGCGCAGATCTGCCACGCGGGGCTCGTGGGTATCTCCGCCGGCATTGTGGATGGGCACCACGCCACCGGCAGCCTCGGCATCAAAGATGACCTGGTGAACGCTGGGGCGACGTGGGTGGACGAGGCGGCTTTCACGGATGGGCCGCTCGTCTGGGGGCGCGTGGTGAAGGATATCCCCGACTTCTGCCGCGAGCTGGTGCAGGCGCTCACGGCATCGTAAGGCGCCGTTGTAGTTCTTCTACGCAGCCGCATCACGGGGGCTGCTATGGAGGCACCGAAGAGCAACGCCCCCTGCCGTGCTCCCGGCACATACACCGCAACGCTTACAACCTGCGGCCCAGCTCCGCGGCGAGCACTGGTTCGTCAACGGGGCTGATGTGCCATCCGTGCGTACGCTCCCCGACGCGCGAAAAGCCGCACAACTTCTCGTGATGGACGACGACCGCCCCAACGGACAGGTCAGCGCGGTGCTGCTCAACGACGGTCAGCCCGCCCCATTGGGTGGCACGCCCCCACCGACGACAGCAACGGCTTCAGGGTCCGCCGTGTCACACCTGCAGTCCCGGATGGCCCGCCCTACGTTGCGCCAAAGGACATGCCTGCCGTCCGTGCCGGCATCCCGCGCCTGGGGCCCTTCGACGGAGCCCTCTTCCTGGCATGGACCGCGGCTGCAGCCGGCGCTCGCTGCGTTGCGTTCACCCGCCTCCAGCCCGCGTGAGTCGTGCGGAGGTCCCGTTGCGCAGAAAAGGCTAAACCTTATGGGGTGATGCTCCGATACTGAACCAGGGTTTCCGCCACAAACTGAATGCTTGCAGTGGATTTTCTTCCACGCAGGCCGTACGCTATGGATATCCACCGTATCTGCCCGGGGCTTCAAAGCACCGCGGTTTGACTCCTTGCCCCTTCACCCGCCCGGCTTCACGCCCATGTCTCGCACGCCTCTTTTGATGCTGCTCAGCGTCCTGCTCTGGCTCTGTATGATGCCGCTGGCGACGGCGCAAAGCACCTTCGACATCGTGCCCTCAGCCACGAGCCCCATGCAGGGCGCGGCCGAGGTCCCATTGGAGGAAACGATTCTTTTTGAGTATAACGAGCCGCTGAACGTCAACACAGAAAACTGGAATGTGGCGTTTGTAGAGCCGCGAGAGCAGATTACGACCACCAATACGCAGTTGTGCGTGGGGCCGGAGCCTTGCGGCGACGCTGTGGATGACCCTGCGCAGCAGCGCTTTGTCCGCTACGTCGTGAATCATGAGCCCGATACCGACTACACGTGGATCGTGTACACCACGCGCAATACGGAGTTGGAGACCATGGCTACGCCGTTCGTCTTGCGCTACACCACAGCCGCTACCATTGGGCAGCGCAGCATCAGCGGGTCCGTTGGCACCTTGGCCGGGCAGAACCTGCTGATGAGCGACACGCCGGAGGCCACACAGGAGATGCTCTGGCGCCTGTTGGATGCGCTGGAGCAGCAGGGCATTGGCCAGTTGGACGCGCGGGCTACACCGCGGCGCGCCTATGCCCCCCGCCAGCGCCCCGATAGGCGTGCTGCGCAGCCTCCCGTGGCCGCTAACGAAGCCGGCGACGGCCACACGATCATCTACCTGCTGGAGAGCTTCTCCCTTCAAGGCGCCGACTGGCAGATCAAGGGGGCCGACGTCATCACCGGGCGGAGCGGCGCCTACGAAGCAAAGCATCTCCGCGATGGGACGTATTGGCCGCTGGCGGTGCGCTACACCGACCGTGAGCGCCTCGCCATCGAAGGTATCGGCTTTTACGATGCGACCGGCGACCGGATGCCTGACTCCGTGCAGGTGGCTGGCGCTTCGCCCGAAGCCATCGACCTCCTTATGTTTGACTTTCCGCTGGTTACCGCCCGTACCAACCTGGGCATAGCGCGGGCGTTTGCCGAACGGGAGGTGGCCGCCCCAGCACTCAAGCGCGTAGAAGCCCGGCAAGGCTCGCGCACCAGCGGGCAGGCCTACACGTGGCGCTATACCTACCACTCCACCAGCGACGATGCCTTCACGCAGGTCACGGTCGACCCGTTCAGCGTCGAAACAACGCCCCCTGCAAGCAGCAGCGCTTTCGCTGCCCGTGCTGAAGTCCCGCGTGCGTTCGTGGACTCCAATGAGGCCCTGCAGGCTACGCTCGATGACGGCGGACAGGCGTTCATCGACGAGCGGAGCTTTCGTCCGCAGAACCTGAACGTTTCGGTGGATGGCACCGAGCACCTTAACGTGGCAGGCGCACCAGCCGGCACCAACTGGCGCGTCCGCATCACAGGACGCACCAGCCGGGGAGCCACCACCTTTGAGCGGTATGTGGACATGGCGACCGGGCAGGTGGTAGGCGGCACCCCGGCATTGGCAGCAACCGCGCGCTCTCGCGGGGCAACGGCCTCGCACGTGCACCACTATCCCAACCCGGCCCGCGAATCGGTCACCTTTCACCTCCACCTGGAGGCCCCTGCGAACGCTACCCTCCGGGTGTATGACCTGCAAGGGCGAGAAGTCGCCCACGTGCTGAACAAGGCCCCCCTTAGCGCCGGCACGCATCGCGTTCCGTGGACCCCGACGCCGCTGGCCAGCGGCGTCTACCTGTACCGCCTCCACCTGGACGGCGAGACCTACAGCGATCGCCTCATCCTTCAGCGCTAACGCCTCTGCTGCCCCTTCCTCTGCCGCTGCTCCTTTCTGCTATGCTTCGCTCTTTTTCTCGCTGTATTCTCGGCATCCTGTTGGGCCTGCTGCTCCTCACCGGCTGTGATGGCGATGGGGGGACCGGCACCGAGCCGCCCGGCGACACCAACACCCTCACCGTCCGCTCCAGCAATCCAGATGATGGGATTGACATCACCGTCAGCCCGTCAGATACCGACGGCGCTGGCAATGGCGTTACGCCGTTCAGCCGCACCTATGCGGACGGCACCAACGTCACCCTTACGGCGCCATCGGATAGCCCCGACGGCACCATCTTCGTGCGGTGGGAGCAGGGCAGCACGACCGTGTCTACTGAGGCGGAAGCAAGCGTTACCCTCTCCCAGAACCGCACCCTTACCGCCGTCTACGAAGCGCCCGATCAGCAATTCGGGCTGGCCGTCACCTCTGAGGCCCCCGATAGCGGCGTCGACATCGACGTAAGCCCCGCGGACGCCAATGGCGAGGGCAGCGGCGTGACACCCTTCGACCGGCGCTACGATGCAGGGACGGAGGTGACACTCACCGCGCCAGAGACCACCACCGACGACCGCGTCTTTGTGCGGTGGATCTTGGATGAGGAGAACCAGGACCGGAGGGTGCGCGAGCTTACGGTGCCCATGAATGCTGAGCGGGCGGCCCGGGCGGTCTACGAAGCACCTGCTCCGCTGTACACGCTGACTGTTGCCTCGGAAGCACCGGACGCCGGCGTATCCATCATGGTGGATCCAGAGGATCAGAATGGTGCAACAGATGGCACGACCTCCTTTGAACGACAGTACCGAGCAGGTACCGAGGTCACGCTTACCGCTCCAGAAGAAGCCAGTGGCAACGTATTTGATCGTTGGCGTCTGGATGGCTCCGATAGTACAGAGGGCGAGCGGGTACTGACCTTCGCGATGGAAAGTAACCGCACAGCAACGGCACGTTATGTCACCCCGGAAGAGGCAGCCGACCCCTCCGCCACCCTGGTCGATACGTCATACGCCGTGGGCGGCCGGCCGAGCGGGCTCCCCGCGTACCAGATGCAGCGCGAGCTGGGCGTGCTGGCGCTCT